>CAYSZM010000189.1:0-6133 GCA_964435365.1 uncultured Victivallis sp.
AGCGCCGGGCGCGGCATGAACTGCTCCAGCGCGCCGACCGTCACCCGGTAGCGGCGGATCGCGTCGCGCAGGTTGCTGTCTTTGGCCTCGCGGTTGCCGTAGAGGTCCTCGGCTCGGGTGAAGTTCGATTCGGCCAGCCGCTGCAGCTCTTCCGGCGTCAGTGAAATGGTCTGCACGCCGTAGGTCTCCGCCAGGTCGTCGACCAGGCTCTCCACAATGCCGAAACAACTCGGCGCGTAGCTGCCGATGTAGGTCAGTTCCTTGGCCCGCGTCCCGTCGGCCACCATCACCTTGCGCACCTGCGAGGCCTCGGCGCCCGTCGAGGGCAGCGGCGGCGGCTCCGTCCAGAAACCGGAATTGGCGATCCGGCTGCGCAGAAGTTCAACCGTTTCGTCGGTGACCTTCTCGGTGCGGCTCACATGCCGCTGCGATTTGAGGTCGTCCACCGAAAATTCCAGCTTGCCGTCCTCCAGCAGCAGCGCAAACCGGAACACATTGTCGCGCGCGGTGATGTCGCGCTCGAAATAGAGGGAAAACGGCGCGCCCGTGCTGGAATCGACTCCCGCTTTCGCCGCCTTCGATTCGCGCGGCGACATCGCCAGCATGGCGGCGCTGATGGCGATCACCGCGACGCAGCCGACCAGCGTGTAAAAGAAAAGTCCGTTGCGTTTCTTCCCCGGCTTGCCGCCGGGCTTGCCGTCTCCGGCCGCCTCTTCGGACTTCTTGCGTTTCGCATCGAAAAGCGCCCCCTCGCCCGAATTCAGCAACGCGGCGAGTTCCTCCTCGTTGCCGCTGATCACCATGGTCTTTTCGGCGATCTTCGGGTGGCGGACGGGTTCTTCCGGCAGTTTGGAGGTCTTCCGGGATTTCGCGTCGGCCTCGGCCTCGGCGTCGACCGGGCCGAACACCAGCTGCGGCACGCTCTCGCCGAGATTGTCCACCCGGACCGCCTGGACGCCGAATTCGACCGTGTCGCCTTCGACCAGCTCCTTCTCCCCCTCGATCCGCACCCGGTTGACCTTGACGCCGTTGGTGCTGCCCAGATCGCGCACCAGCCAGCCGCCGGACTCCGAACGCAGAATCACCGCGTGATAACGGGAAACCCCTACTTCGGGAATGCAGAGGACGTTCTCCTCCTCGCTCCCGACCGTGATTTCCGGAAGGGCGAACTCCAACTCTTCGCCGTCTCTCGGGCCGTTTTCAAAGTAAATCTTCATAATTCCCTTTCGCCGGGCGCGAACAGCCGTTCCGCCCGCGTCAATCGTCCCCGCCGCCCGCTTTCCGGGGGGCGATGGTGGCATTACCCGCATTAAGAATAGCACTGCTGCGTAATTTTTCAATCATTTCCGGGGATAATGTGGAATTTAAATTCAAGTGGTGCCCCGCTTCGGTGCCGCTCTCGGCGATGGCCCCGACCGGAAGCTCGATCACCGTCGCCGCCCCCCGGCAGACCAGCGACAGCCGCCACGGCTTCACCGCCGGGTACAGCCCGACCGCCTTCGAGTCGGCATCGAGGAAAATCACGTCGATCGGCATCGACATCCACATGGTGTGGATCGCGTTGCAGCGCGGAAAAACCATCGCGTCGATGCCGTCCCCCGGCTCGAACCTGCGCCCGATCATCCCGCGCAGCCGGTCGCGCCAGTTGAGCGCCATGTACGGACGTCGCGCCACATACCGCAGGGAGTCCAGATTGAATATCATTTCTCGTTCTCTCTCTTTTCGGAATCAGAAAAAGGCGGCGATCCGCGTCGCGAACGGCCCGACCAGAATCAGGAACACCGCCGGCAGAATGCACAATATGATCGGGATGATGATCTTGACCGACGCCTCGTTGGCCAGCTTCTCCGCCAGCGTGAACCGCTTGTTGCGCTGCATGTCGCTCTGGATGCGCAGAATCTGCGAAATCGACACGCCGAGCTCCTCCGCCTGCACCAGCGCGTTCACCACGGCGGAGAGATCGGTCTGCCGCACCCGCTGCGCCATCGCGCGGAGCGCCTCGGTCCGCTTGCGCCCGAACTGAATCTCCTGGAAGGCGCGGGTCAGCTCCTCGCCGAGCGGGTCGAGCTTGCGGCGGGCGAGAATGTCGCGCAGCGCCGACAGCAGGTCGCGCCCGGACTCCACCGAGAGCGTCAAGAGATCGAGCACGTTCGGCAGCGCCTTCATGATCGACAGGTGGCGCTTCTTGATCTCCGAATTGATCCAGAACCCCGGGAACAGCGCGAACAGCACCGCCAGCAGCATCCACGCCGGAGTGTACTTCGAAACCATGCCGACCGCCACCAGCAGCAGCGAGACGGCAAAGAAAACGATCCGGAGCGCGAGGAAGTCGGTCGGCGTGAACACCTCGCCCAGCCCGGCCATCCACAGCCGCGGCGCGACGATCTCCCGCCAGGCCGCCAGCCCCTTGTCGCCGGCCAGCGGACGCGCCAGCGCGGAGAACGGCATCAGCATCCGCACCAGGAGCGGCAGCCGCTTCGGCAGGTTGTCCCGCGACTTGTCCAGCTTGATATTGGCAAGCACCCGGCCGACGTAGAGGAACGCACAGCCCGCCGAAAGCGCGGCCGCCAGCGCGGTCAGCAGCATGATTGTCGCATCGCCCATGAACGCCCCCTCCCCTTACACCTCGATCGCGGTGATTTTGCGAATCCACAGAAACCCGAGAATATCCAGCACCACGACACCCACCACCGAGAGCATTCCGGCCGGGCTCCGGAAGAACTCGTGCATCAGCGACGGGTGCAGCCGCGTCATCATGTACATCAGGAAAAACGGCATCGCCGAAATCACGATCGCCTGGAGCCGCCCCACCGCGGTCAGCGCGTGAACCTTGTTGGCGATCTTCACCCGTTCGCGGATCAGCGACGCCACCCGTTCGAGGGTGCCGGTCAGCTCGCCGCCGGTCTGGCGCGCGGTCAGGATCGCCGTCGCCACCAGCTCGAAGTCGTCGGAGCCGAGGCGGCGATTCATATTTTCCAGCGCCTGTTCCAGCGGCACGCCGAGGCGGATCTCCTGGGTCAGCAGCCGGAATTCGACCGAAACCGGGTGCAGGTTCTGGGCGGCCACCTCGTCGAGCGCCTGGTTGATGCTGAACCCCGCCTTGAGCGAGCTTGAGACCACGCCGAGCGCCTCTTCGAGCTGAATGTTGAATTTGCGGAGCCGCCGCTTGCGCAGCACCCGCAGCACGATGCGCGGAATCGGGAAGCACACCACGCCGATGCCGAGCACCACGAAAATGCCCCACTTCCACGAAAACTCCTCCACCTGCGTCGAAAACAGGATCGCCGTGGCGATCATCGCCGCGGTGGACAGCCCGAGGCTGATGTCGAGCACCCGTCCGGCGGGCATCTGGATCAGCACGTCGTCGAGTTCGGTCCCCGCCTCTTCGAGGAAGCGTTCGCGGTAGCGCCCGGCCACGTAGACGGCGAATTCGATCAGCACCATCGTGGCGAAAAAGACGCTCAGGAAGGCACAGACACTGGGCCAAAAGGAGTTGTTCAGCATCTCACGCCCTCCTCTCCTGCGGATTGAACATCGCGATATCGTAGTCGAGCTTGGCGCGCTCGAGTTCGTCGAGGAAGGTGGGCAGACTGCCGGTGGGTTCGAACACGCCGACGATCCGGTTCTCCGCATCCCAGCCGGTCTGGCGGTAGACGAAGATGTCCTGCATGGTGATGATGTCGCCCTCCATCTTGGTGATCTCGCTCACCGCCACCAGCTTGCGGCTGCCGTCGCGCTCGCGGCTGATCTGCACCACGATCTGGATCGCCGACGCGATCTGTTCGCGGATCGCCCGCAGCGGCAGGTCGAACCCGGCCATCAGCACCAGCGTTTCAAGACGCGCCAGCGCGTCGCGCGCGCTGTTGGCGTGGATGGTGGTCAAGCTGCCGTCGTGGCCGGTGTTCATCGCCTGGAGCATGTCCAGCGCCTCGCCGCCGCGGCACTCGCCGACCACGATGCGGTCGGGCCGCATGCGCAGCGAGTTGCGGACCAGGTCGCGGATGGTCACCGCGCCCTTCCCCTCCACGTTGGGCGGGCGGGATTCCAGCCGGACCAGATGCTGCTGGTGCAGCTGAAGTTCCGCCGCGTCCTCGATGGTGACGATGCGTTCGCTGTTGGGCAGGAACGAACTCAGCACATTGAGCAGCGTGGTTTTGCCCGAACCGGTGCCGCCGGAAATCAGGATGTTTTTGCGCACCGCGACGCAGAGCGCCAGGAAGCGGATGATCTCGGGCGAAACCGAGCCGAAGCGCACCAGGTCTTCCGCCATCAGCGGCTTGCGCGCGAATTTACGGATGGTGATGGTCGGCCCCACCAGCGACAGCGGCGGAATGATCGCGTTGACGCGGCTGCCGTCCGGCAGCCGGGCGTCCACCATCGGCGAGCTTTCGTCGATGCGCCGCCCCAGCGGGGAGACGATGCGTTCGATCGCCGAGAGCACCTGCCCGCTGCCCGCGAAGGCCGTGTCGGTGCGGTACAGTACGCCGTTCTTTTCCACAAAGACCTGATCCGGCCCGTTGACCATGATTTCGGTGAGGTCGTCGCGGGCGATCAGCGCTTCCAGGGGGCCGAGCCCCACCGCCTCCTCGTACAATTCCTGCTCGACCAGCGAAAGCTCGATGCCGCGCGGAAGCTGCACGGTCAGTTGCGAAAGAATTTCACGGATCATGCTCCGCGCCTGTTTGGAGAGCTCCTCGCTGCCGACGCCGGAGACCGCCATTTTCTTCAGGTTCAACCGTTTGAGCAGTTCGCGGTGCGCCTGCTTCTTGATCTCCTGCACGATGGGGCGGAGATTCTCGGGAACGCCGGAAATGTGCAGCACCGGAATCTCCTGGCGGACCGGGGTCAGCCCTTCGAGCGTCATCGCCGGGACTTCCGCCGGGGCGGCTTTGCGCGGGGGGGCTTCGACCGTCTCCGCCTTCTTCTCCACCGGCCCGGTCTGCTTGACGCGCAGGACCGCCTTGCCGATCCGGATTTCGCTGCCGAAGGGAACTTCGGTGGGCTGGTTCGGGTAGAGCGCGCCCTTGGCCGCGGTCTCGGTGCCGTTGCGACTGCCGAGGTCCATGACGAGGATGCGGTTTTCGCGAACGATCAGCTGCGCGTGGCGCGTCGAGATTTCGGGGCGCGGCAGCCGGATGTGGCAGTCCGCGCCGGAGCCGATCAGGTAGGCTCCCGGCGGAAGCTGCGCCGCGGTGACGGGGGAACCGGGCTGCCGGATTTCAAGTTCAAGCATCGCAAACGCCTCCTCTGGCCGGACTCTACTGGTACGAGCGGCGTTCCTGACGCTTCTGGTTGTACTTGGGAATTTCCTGTTCGAGCAGCTTGAAGTTGACGCTGCGCGATTCGATGTTGCGTTCGATGCGGTCGTCTTCGAAGTTGCGCAGCGAGAGCGAGAGCCGCCCTTTCTGCGAGGCGAACACGATCATCTCGACCTCTTCGGGGTAGAGCAGCAGCGTCACCGTGCCGTAGGAGCGGCCGCCGGTGGGGTCGATCGAATTCGCGCCCCAGCGGTTGCCCACCGCCAGCACCTTGACGTCCTGTAAAATAGTCAGCGTGATCGTGTCGAGCGAACTGTCGCCGCGCACGTCGGGGAAGCGGAAGGTGCCGATCACATCGACGTTGTCGTTGGGCTGGATCAGGTTGTTGACCGAGGTGACCGGGTCGACGGGGATCGCCACCGCGCGGTAGTCCTGCCGGATGACGCCGGAGAAGCCCTGCCGCAGTGAAATCGGTTTGAGGTCGGTGTTCTGCAATGTCTGCCCGGCCCGCATGGAGACTTCGAGGCGGCGGCCGATCACGCGGGAGACGTCCTGCCACGGGATGTCGCGGCTCATATTGATTTCTCCGGGGCGGCGCTGGACTTCCTGGCGGGCGAGGTCTTCCTGTTTCAGCTCTTCGCCTTCGGCTTTGTCGCGGGTCAGCCGGATCAGCATCACGGGCTGGGAAGTGCCGCGAATGCTCTGCCGTTCGGCTTCGAGCTGGCGGTAAGTCAGAACAAATGCGATGACGCCGAACAGCACCGCACCGAGCAACAACATTTTTTGCCGCATATCGGTCCCCTCAGTGAATAAACCGGTTCAATCCTCTGTGGAGGGAATATATACGCGGCCGCAGCAAATGTCCAGTGCTCCAA
>CAYSZM010000190.1:0-6087 GCA_964435365.1 uncultured Victivallis sp.
TCGGCAGCAAATGCCGCAAGGGCTATCTCGGAATCATCCGCAAAGACGCGCTCCTCGTCCGGGAATTCGATCTCGTTCCGGGGCAGGTCCGTTACCTCTCCACTTACGAGAAGAACCGTCCCTGCGACGATCAGGTGACCGACGGCTTCGACGGAACCTGTGTCCGCTGCGCAGTCAATTATGTGGTGGACGGCGGCATCTTCGCCGACTTCACCAACCCGGTGACCAGCGCCGCCGCCGTCGCCGAAGGCGACTCCTATGAACTGGCGGTCCGCGTCATCTGAACAAAGCAGAAATAAAAAAAGCCGGGAACGCCGCATTTGCGCATTCCCGGCTTTTTTCATGCCGTCAGAACTTCTCACGCGGTTTGAAGCGGAAAAGTTTCATGATCCGGCGCGCTTCCGGCTGCTCGACAATCCGGTTGTAATGAAGAAGAGCACTCCGGCCGAATTCGAGCGCTTCCGCCAGCCTGGATTCCAGCTTCCGGTACTCTTCCAACTTCTCCCGGTCGGGCTCCGGTAATTTCACGACCAGCTCCGCCGTCCTTTCGTCGAAGCAAAGCAAATCGGCAATCGAAACCGCGGCACCCGCAGACGGCAGGCCCGGAATCAGCTCGGCAGCCAATTCCGCCCGCCGTCTCAAGATCATCCGGATCAGCTCGATCTGGCGATCGAGCTGGGTCCGCCGCATCGCCATGGAATTGTACAGAAAAATAAAAAGAACCCCGAGCGCGATGAATACCAGCGCGAGGATCGTCACCGGACTCGAAAAGTCGGCGGTATGGGCAAGAACAACAGTGGCAACCATGAATTCGTTTCCTTTCGCGCATTAATGTAGCGCTGATTCCGGCCGGGGTCAACCCCCAATTCCGATTCACAAAAAAAACGGGGCAGAAAACCTGCCCCGCATTTTTTTGCTGTCACGTCCGAATCAGAAGTAATTCTGCCCGAACTTCGGCACGCCGCGATTGCGTTCTTCCTGCGGGAAGAACGGCGTCCCATCCGGCTTGACCAGCTTGCAGGTCAGGAAAACCAGGAGATTGCGCTTTTCCGCATTCGTATAGTGCGATTGGAAAAACCGACCGACGAAAGGCAGGTCGCCCAGCACCGGGATCTTGTCGAGAATCGAACTCGTGGTATCAGCCGCCACACCGCCGAGCACCACGGTATCACCGTCATACACCGTGATCATGGTATTGATCTCGCGCCGGTCGAAAATCGGCATCTTGAAGTACGAGTCGTCATCGCTGTTCGATTCCCCGTCGGTGCTTGTCGTACGCGCATCGAACACCATCCAGCCGGAGAACGTCTGAATCGGGAAGACGATCGGAGCGGTAATCGTACGGCGCTCGCGGTCCACTTCCGGAGTGATGTCAAACACAATACCCAGCTTACGCGGCTCGGATTCGAACTTCGGCTGCGGGTCGGCGCGGGTCGTGATCCAGCTTGAGCTCGTCGAACTGTTGGTGTCGCCGGAGGAGTTGCTGCTGTCGCTGCTCTTCAGGTCGACGGTTTCCCAGTCTTCCGGGAAGAAGCGCTCGGTCACCATCTCGATGTGCGCGGTCTGTCCGGGCAGGGTGGTCACCCGCGGGGAAGCGAGCACATCAGCACTGTCCGCCCAGTTCAGCGCGAACATGGAACCGGTAATGCGGGTACCGTCGGAATTTTCCCAGATATAGGAGAACGTACTCTCCTGCACCGGATTCCGGGTGGTCGTCGAAGCGGCGTCGCCGCTGGTGTCGCGATAGTAGCGCAGCAGCTCGTTGGAGTTCTCCTGCATCACCACGGTCCGGCCGCCCGGCGAGGAGTTGGCGTTGATCGCAACCTGATAGTTGAACGCCAGTTCCTTGAGGTCGCTCTGCGAGATTTCAATGAATTTGACCATGACCTGAACCATCGGTTCCTGCTGGTCGAGAACTTCGCTGATCACATTGGAGACCAGACGCAGATTTTCCACCGTATTCGTCACGATCAGACGGCTGATGCGCGTGTCGTAAACGATCTTGGAGCCGATCGGGAAATCGACGCCGTTTTCAACGAAGAAATTGCGCAGCGCCGCACGGTCATCACCGCCGCCAGGAATAGAGGCCAGCGCTGACTGTTCCACCGGAAAGATCTGCGTTTCCATATCGTCGAGCGCGACATCCTGCGGGGCGAGAACCACCGCATATTTTTCCACCCGGTAACGCATGTTGGCCCGTTTGCACAGGTGAACAATGACATCCATCAACGAACGGTTCGTACCGCCGAGCGTAATTCGACGCTCCTCGGACGGGATCGTGTTTCCGGCCGCGGCGGCATCGGGAGCCCCGAATCCGGGATTCGGCTGCCCCGCCATCCCCGGGTCCGCTCCGGGCATTCCGGCCATTCCGGGCGCTCCGCCCGGCGTCGCCGCAAGCGCCGAATTGTCCGAACGACGCAGGAAGATATTGACGCCGAGACGCTCCGGATCGTACAACCGGCTCTGGTCGCGCAGATTCTTCACGGCGGTCGCCACCGTCACATCTTCGAAATCGATGCGCGGGATGATGATGCTGTCAAGCTTCTTCTGAAGCGCGCTCTCTTCCTTTTCCGTCTGCTTCACCGGGCCATCAAGGAGAAGATCGGTCCCGGTAACTCCGTCGGAATCCGGCGTGATCGGAATCGCAAACTTCCACTCGACTTCGGTCACCATCTTCCGCAGGGTCGGCGCAAAACGCTGTTTCCCGATCCACTCGATCTGGCTGTTGGTCGCCAGAACATTCTGCAGCGCCGTCGCATTGTACGGATCGATCAAGAGCACTTCCTGGAATTTACGAAGCGCCTTCGTGAATTCACCCTTATCGGCAAGTTCACGCCCCTGCTGGAGGAGAACCTCGATGTCGTACTGCTCGCGCGCCAGATCCGGCATCAGCCGGTCCGGAGCGGTTTCGTCACGCATCCGGGCTGCGTCCTGACGCTTGCGGTAGAAAGAAATCTTCTCCTCCAGCGCAGCACTCTCCTCGGGGCAGTATTTGATCGCTTCCTCGCAAAGCTTGATCGCCTCTTCGAAGTCACGAGCCTGAACCCGCTCATCGGCGAGGCGCATCGCCTCTTTCGCCTTGCTGATGTAGCACTGTTTGATCATCCGCTGACAAGCCGCGACCCGGTCGCGGAACTCATCGGAGCTGAACTGTTCGAACCGACGCTGCGCCTTGATGAAGGAATCCCGGGCCTGGTCGAATTTCTTTTCGATCAGCAGCCGACTGCCTTCCTTGAACAACGCATCGCCCTCGGTCTCCACCGCCTCCTTGCCGACCGTGTACCGATTGATGACTTTCTGCATATCGGGAGTGACCTCAGGAACCGACGACGCTTCCGCCGCCAGTGCGCTGGACAAGCATCCGATGCCGAACGCAACGGTCAGCCCGAGCAACCTTGAATCTTTATTCAACATATCTTTATGCCTCCGGCGTTAATAATTACCGATGGAAATCCGGCGCGCCGTTCCGCTGATTCCGCCGAATCGGAATCCCGTCGTTATTCACCAGCCGGGTGGTGACGAACAGCAGCAGATTGTTGCGCACAGTGTCCTCAGCCTGAGATTGGAAAAAACGGCCGAGGAACGGCAGGTCGCCCAGAATCGGCCACTTATCCGTCCGTTTATTGGTGGTACTGTCGATCATTCCGCCGAGAACAATGGTCTCTCCGTCGTAAACCGTCACATTCACCCGCAGTTTGCGCGAGGAAATGATCGGCATCCAGACGTTGAACACGTTCGTCACCGTCGAAATCTGAAGATGGGAACCGTCGATCAGGCCCGTCGACGCATTGTAGGTCGGAACATACTGAGAAAGCTGGCCGATCACGGTAATCGGATATTCATCCTTGCCGAGGAAGTTCCGGACCACCGGATTCACGTCGAGCGTAATCGTGTAGTTGTCCGGGTTCACCACCGGAGTCACATCGAAGCTGATGCCGATGTCATCGTACTCCTCGAACGTCGGAGTCGGAATCTTGATGGTCACGCCGGTGTCTTGATCGTCGATCTCGTAGGTATCCCAGTCAGTCGGGAACCAGTAGGTCTTGACCATCTGCACCGATGCCTTGTTGCCGCTGGTGGTCATCACCTTCGGCGCCGCCAGCGTCTCAGTCCGGGAGTTCTGGCTCAACGCATTCACCGTCAGATAAAGGTTGAACGGAACATCGGAGCCGAAAATACTCTGCTTGCCGAAAATCGCCGGGAAGATATTGATGTTGTTGATCAGCTGGGTATTGATATCCCAGAGCGTAGTATTGGCAGTGCCGTTGCGGGTGTTCTGCAACCGGTTCGCACCCTCGCCGAACGCCCAGCCGTTGTTGGCGCCGGAGTTCAGCACCATATCGCCGTTGGAGTCCGTCGTCATGTTTCTGGAAAGAACATCCATCGACCAGTCGAATCCCAGCTCCTGCATGTCGGTTTCGCTGATTTCAATGCCCTTGATCTCAACCATGACCAGCGGAGTCTGAATGCCGTCCAACTGCCGCAGCAGCTCATCAAGCCGGCGCAGATTTTCGATCGTGTTGCGGACAATCAGCTTGCTGGCCCGCTTGTCGTAAGAAATCGAGCTGCCTTCGCCGAACGGCACGCCGCGTTCTTCAAAGTAACGCATCAGCGCCATCGCCGTGACCGAGGGTTTGCGGGGAGCGGCCGGACGCGCCAGAAAATCCTTGGCTCCATCGCCGCCATCGCCGCCTGCGGCTGCTGCCGGAGCCGCCGGTTCAGCCGCCGGCGCCGGAGCGTTGCCGAAATCGCCGCCCATGGCCGCGCCACCGGCGGCCGCCTCGGCGCTGTCATCGCCGGTGATGCTCGAAATCAGATCGCCGCGGACCTGGAAATACTGGATCTGCATCTCATCGACATTGGGGCCGACGATCACGCCGCTCGGGTCGATCCGGTACTTGAGGCCGGTATCCTTGCACACGTAACGGATCACTTCGCTCATCGGAATCCGCGAAAGGCTCATGGTCACCTTGCCGAGCTTCTCCGCGGTCTGATTGTCGAAACCGAACATGATGCTGACGCCTTCTTTGTCCGGATCGTAAAGCTTGCTGCGGTCGTTGAGATAGCTCAACACCGACTTCACGTTCATGTCCTCAAACTCGATGCGCGGGAAAACGATCCGCTCCATCTTGGCCAGAGTCCCCTGACCGGCCGGGTCCTTGCGCTCGGTCGTCTTGGGACCGCCCTGGATGCTCACCGGGAAAACCGGCTCCACCCACTGCCACATGCCGGAAGACATGATGCCTTCCACATCGGCCTGCCGGCGTCTCAGCCCGGCGGTATAGATTTTCCGGTAGATGTCGTTCATCAGCTGGATCGCATCACGCTGATACGGGTCGATGAGGTAGACATCCTCGACACGCGAAACCGCATCTTCGTAATGCTGCGCGTTGTAAAATTCGCGCGCTTCTTTGAGCAGGCGCTTGATTTTCGCCGTGTTGGCCTCATATTGCGGAGAGGTGGTGGCAACACTGGTCTCAGTCCGGAAATCCATCGCCTTCTGCCGGGTCCGGCAATAATCGATGAAGGTCTCGACTTCGGGAAGCAACGGAGAATCCGCCTGCGAACCGTCCGCCAGCTTCTCCGGCTTGGAAACTTCATTCGCCTCGGACGCCAGCTGAATCGCATTCGGATAAAGCTCGTCCGCGGCAGCCACGCGCGCTTTCTTAAGCAGGCTCTGGCCCTGCGCCATCTTGCGGCGTTCCAATTCCTTCCGGAAAAGCCGACAGCGTTCCTTGCCGAGAGTGCCGTAATTATGGGCAGGATCACTCAGTTCGGCAATGACCGCCTGGTATTCCTTCTTCGCATTCTCGAAGTCCATTTTCCGGGCGGCCTCGATCCGAACGTCCTGCTCGGCAAACTTCTTGCGGCGCAGCTCCTTCTCCTGAGCACTCAGCTCCTTCTCCTGAGCCCCCTGCCCCTTTTCATCCATGTTCGCTGCCGCCCCGACCGCAGCCGCAGTCTCCGGCTGATCCGCGGCGAATAGCTCGCCGGGAACTCCGGAAACCGCAACCGCGACACCAATCGCGATTACGCCCCGCGAAAACAGCTTTCGGTTTGAGATTTCCATGCTTGTTGTCTACCTTG
>CAYSZM010000191.1:0-6047 GCA_964435365.1 uncultured Victivallis sp.
CATGCACATGCGGATGAAGTAGACCACGCTGTTGGCCACGGTGAGGTCGGAGAGCTTGAGGTCCCGCACATTGCGGAAATTGAGCGTGGTTCCGGTGCACGCGCTGAGATTGAAGAGGTCGGGGTCCTTGAAGTTGGTGCGTCCGCTCTTGTTGCCGTCCCAGACGCCGCCGGAGATATGGATGGCGGCGTTGCCGAAATTATGATCGGCGTTGGTCAGCAGGAAATCCCCCGCGCCGTGCGCGGTTTCGCCGCAGACGAACAGCCGCGCGTCGGGGTCGGCGACGATGGTGGTGAAGGAGTGGACCTTGAGCGTCCGGACGATGCGGTAGGTCCCGGCGGGAATGAACACCTCTTTGCGTCCGCCGTCGAGCACGGCCTGAATCGCCGCGGAATCGTCGGCAATGCCGTCGCCGACGGCGCCATACTGTCTGATATCGTAAATCATCCGGAATTCCTCGTTGTTTTTGAGTGGAAACGGTTTCTCGTTTAATTTACCTCCCGATTGCAGGATTGCAAGCGGGAGGTATTCCGGATCATATTGATTCAGGGAATTTCGGCAGACTCTTTTCTTCTGCCGGTTACTTGAATGCCCAGCGGACTTTGCCGGTATCGTAATTCGGCCAGATGACGTTGCTGGTCAATTCCGGGACGGTCTGGCCGGAAACCCGTCCGTCTGCAAAGAGCACATTCGACGTATTTCCGTGGTGAAAGCCGAGAGGACGGTTGCCGCCGGAGGCGATCAGAATCGCCCAGAGCTGGTTTCCTTCGCTGGCGGTATTGCCTTCTCCGCCATAAAGCGTCTTCGAAGGCTGCGTGACCCGGCCCATCTTCTTCGGGGAATTTGCAATGTATTGAAGATTGAGGGCATAGGCGGGGTGGCAGTCGCTCCGTGGCGGAACATATCCCGGACAGAGAAGTACTTTGGTCCGGCGTTTCAAGTTTGTGCCATACGTATCATAATAAGCGAAGTCGCTCACTCCGGGGAGATACCCCCGTCGGACCAGCATGACGTACCAGCGGTCCGAATTGGAGTAATTTGCTCCCGGAGTCGCCACATAAATATAATGCGGCAGCAGAAAATCCGCATTATCCCCGGCATAACTTTGAACCGCAAAGCCGATCTGCTTGTAGTTGCCGATGCAGTTGCTGGCTTTCGCCCGGTCGCGTGCCTTGTTCAACGCGGGGAGCAGCATCGATGCCAGAATCGCAATGATTGCGATCACGACCAAGAGTTCGATCAAGGTAAATTTCGTCTTTTTCATCGCCTTTTCCTTTCGTTAAAGTTCTACACCGGAGACTGCCAGTAAAATCGGGGTCTGCACATCGTTGCGCGACCGGAAATCAATCGACTCGATCGGAACATCCATCTTCGGATTCTGCCACTCGAGGATCCGGAGATAACGCCAGGCTGGAACATCGGTCGGTGTATTGGTCACCCGGACCGGGACCGGGCGGGATTCCTCGTTTTCCGAGAACCCCTGCCACCAGTTGTTGCAGTTGCGCGGAATTTCGATTCCGATCGTCTCTTTTGAACCGTCGGCATAGCGGATGACGTAGTCGCCGATCTCGCCAGGGGTTCCCCACGCGGCCGCATGCAGGAAGTAGAGGTTGCGGACTTTCCGGTTGACCGGAATCCGCTCGGCCGCCTCCGGAAGGGTCGGTGTGAGATTCCGGCTGCGGAGCGTTACGACCGCCTTTCCGCCGTTCGTCGCAGGGTCGATCAGCTCGAAGGGAACGCCGTAAAAATTCCTGCGTCCGGTTTTGAGGTCGCTCATGTCGTTGAGATTCCCCTCGTCCGCCCAGCCTCCTTTGCCGTCGCCGGGTTTGTCATCGGCCAGTCCCATCGTGCAGAACTTGCGCAGATCGACGGTGAATACCTTGGCCGGAGCCTCGGCCGGAGCCGCGAAGTCGGCAAGTTGTGGGATGCCATGCCCGGTCGCCGCTTCCTTTTTCCTGAGCGGGGCGGGGGCGACAAGGAGCTTGAATTCGGCATGTTCCAGCGCGTCCCGGACTTCCTTGGCGGGGGCGTTGATTCGGAGATAGCAAGGCTCTTCCGTCACTGTCAGCACGGGACCGGAGGCCGCCGGATTGCCCATGAGGTCGACACCCTCGACCTTCCCCGGAAAACGGGCGGAGAGTTCGAGTTTTCCGCCCGGTCCGCACCAGAGAAGCACGCGGCTTTGGCCGGGATCGGTCTTGTGCTGGAATACAAAGGCGAAGAAGCGATACGATTCCTTCCGGAGCAAAGCGTAAAACCGGGTGTAGTCGAGCTGTTCCTGCATGGCCGCGCGGGCCATGAGGAAGGGTTTCGGGGCCTGGTTGATGTCGAGCGAGGAAAGGTTCTCATAAGCCTCGGCCGAATTCGGGCTGATCGGGTTCTGGAAGTAGAGGAAGTTCTTCACGATCCCCTCGGAGAGCAGCATGGCCTCGAATTGCACCATGCCGAGCGCGGCCTGCCGCCAGTTGAGCGGCGCCCGTTTCTCCGGCGGCGGGAGCATCGGAAGCTCCACGCCGCGCAGAAAGGTTGTGGTGCCCGCTCCGCCCTCGGAGTCCCACAGCGGCAGCTCCCTGCCGTCGCCGTACTCCGCGACGAGGCTCCGGAAATGATTGACCGTGCTCTGCAGCCGCTCAAACCGCTCCTCCGCCTCCATGTTTCCCGGCAGATAGGCGTGGAACGAAGCGGCGTCCAGATGTTTGAATGCGCCCGCTTTGGCCGCGCGACGGTGCCAGGCCCGTGCCGAACTGGTGTACCCGCCCGCCATGACCACCGCATCGGGGTCGGCGCGGTGTGCCGCCTTGACGCCGGCCTGGACCAGTTCGGCGAACTCCTCGGGGGTCGCTTTCCAGAACATGCTGACATCGGGTTCGTTCCAGATTTCCCAGTATTTGATCTGGCCTTTATAGCGGGAAACCGTCTGGTATACGTATTCCTCAAACGCTTTGTAATCAGGCTTCAGGCACTGGTTGTATCCTTTGGTGGGAGGACGGGGTCCGCCCGCCGCCGCCCAGTTCGGAGTGGTGAAAAGCTGCCCGAGGACCGGCATCTCCATCTCCTTCAGCCGCTTCAGAACATCATCTTCGGTCCAGGTGAATGCGCCGGGCTCCGGCTGCACCTTGGTCCACCAGACGGCCTGAAGCATGTTGTGGTTGCGCATCCAGTTCTGGCCGAGTTTGGCCGCCTGGCGGAGATACCTGCCGTCGGCCCAGCTGTTGACATGATTGCCGAAAAAGCTCTCCGGGTCCGGCTTTTGGGTTTTCTGCCAGCAGCCGAAGCTGGCGACATCCCGGACGGAGCCGTCGGGCAGAACCGCTTCGAGCTTGTAGATGCCCCGCTTCGCCACCTTGTATTCCCGAGAGATAACCGTGCTTTCTCCTGCCGGGATCTGGAATTTCGCCTCATCGGCCGCCACCGGATTCATATGAAAATCGCGCAGCGTCAACTTGACCGAACTCTCCACCGGGACAATGGACGGATTCTCGATCCTGACCTCGGCCCGGAACGTTTCTCCCGGTTCGACAATGGACTCTTCCGGCGCCGGAGTATAGATGGGGAAACGGAGCGAACCGAGCGGGTTACCGGAATCCGCCAGTTTTTCCCGGCTCCGCCGCTGAAAATCGAGATTGTTTTTAACCGGCTCCGAAGTTTTGCCGAATGCTTTTCCGGCAAGGTCGGGGAAGGCGGCAAGACGAAGGATCTCAGTGGGGGAAAGCACCCGGTTCCAGGCGGTCAGCTCATCGTAGATTCCGGGAGCCGCGCCGAAGGTGAATTCCCCGGCGGGTTGAATCGCATCCGGGAATGCATCGGTTTCCGCCGACGAGACCATCTCTCCATCCAGCCAGAGCGTTTTTCTCTTCGCCGCCCGGTTCCAGGTGATTGTGACATGATGCCAGGTGTTCGGTTTCCAGCGGCAGGGACGATCGCTTCCGCAGGAGTAATTCCACTGGAATTTTCCGTCGCGGGTCCGCCCCGTCATGAAGTTGACGCCGTTCCGGAACAGCGTCAGCGCGAGGTGTCCGGCCCGAAAAAGCGCGTAACTTTCCTTCTCCGGCGGCAGAAACCCTTCCTGCGGATTGACCCAGAACGAAACCGTCCCGGATTCGGGAGCAATCACTCCCGTGGAATCGAAGTCGACTCCGGCGAGCTTCGCCCCATGCCCTGCGATTCCGGCGGCGGCAATTGACGCGGCACGCGGCGTATTGCGGTAACTTCCGCTGCTGAAATCGGGGGCGGTTCCATCTTCGAAGGAGACATGGAATGCGGCTTTTTCCTGATAAGGAGCGGCATCCGGCGGGGGCACCGTCTTCTCCGGCGCTTTCAGCGCCAGAAGGGTTTCCGCAACCGTCTCGGGACGCGCGGCGAAGAAGCTGACCTCGGCGGCATCCAGCGGCCGATTCCAGACGGCGATTTCGTCATAGATTCCCGGTGCTCCGACACCGAATTCCAGCGGAGCGGCGGCCGCGATGGTGTCGGGGAGTCGGGAGGTCTTCTTTGTCCCTTCCGGCATGCCGTCGAGATAAAGGGATTTTTCGCCGGTCTTGCGGTTCCAGGTGAGCGCAACGTGGTGGAATTCTCCCTTTTCCCAGTCATTGACCTTATTGCTTGCCAGCGAGTAATCCCAGGCGAATCCCTTTTCGGGGTCATTCGAACCGGTCATGAAAAAAAGCACTTTCGACGCATCGGTATAGGTCGCGGCCAGATGGACGGCCCGAAAAAGCGACCAGTTCCCGCCTTGTTCCCGAAGGTCGCGGTCGGGCTTCACCCAGAAAGCCACCGTTCCTGCGGAAAGATCCAGATTGGCGACGTTGTTGTACTGCAGTGTTTCGTTCGGCGCGATACGGATTGCCTGTCCCACCCGTCCCCCGGCGCGTTCATTGCTGCCGGATGCGCGCCTGGCGCCCTGTGCGACATCCGCATCGGCGGAGCTGTCGAATCCGGCATAGAGCAGCAAGCCGTCTTTCCATTCCGCAGCCGATATCGTCGCCGCCGCGCATAAGGCGGACAGGAGCCCGATCATAAGAGTTCGTTGAACCCACATAATGAATCCCTTCGTCTATGGTGTCATTTGTCTTTTGGGTTGATATGAAGTTTGCACTTGAGCGGGGTAAAGAAGCCGTGTACACTCTCTCCGCTCAAGGTATTTAGGAGGTATTCTGCGCCGCGGCGGGCCATTTCGATTTCCGGGATATCCACGTAATCGAGGAAATCGTAGCCGCGCGGATGAAACTCCCACATCGAGGCGAAGTGGCCGATCCGCGTTTTCGTCACATTGATCCCGGCGGCGAGCGCCTCCAGAAGAATCGTGTGGCGATAGTTGTAGTTGTAGCAGATCACGCCGTCGAGCGCGGACAGCTCCGCCAGAAGTTTGCGCGCCGTCCCGTCGAGGTCTTCGCCGACATGGCAGAAGAAGGAGACGCAGCTGCCGCCGTTCCGCTCCATTTCCTCCCTGACCGCCTGGTAGCGGATCCGGGAGGAGTAATGGACCGCGGTGTCCTGTTCGAATTCCGGCCCGAACCAGGCGACCTTCCGGACTCCTTTTTGCAGGAAATGCCGGGTCAGCTCCACCGCTCCCGCCGTTTCGTCGAACAGCAGGCAGTTGAGGGCCGGATCGTCCGATTTCCGGTTGAGCCAGACGGTCGGCAGTTCCAGTTCGGCGATCTTCCGGTCCACTTCGGGCGGAATCCAGCCGCCGGCGATCCCGATGATGCCGTCCGCCGAGCGGGTCGAAAAGAATTCCGGAAAATCCACCTTGCTGCTCGAAAGATCGAGAAAGACCGGCTCGACCACCAGCGAGTAGCCGTTGCTGGCCAGTTCCAGCGACGCCCCGTTGATATAGGCCATCATATGCGGATGGATCACCGAGTCCTGAGGCCCGTATTGCACCACCACGCAGGCGATCCGGTTGAAGCGGTTCGACTTGATCGAACGCGCCGCCGCGTTCGGGAAGTAGTTGTGCCGCTTCACCACCGATTCGATCTTCTCCCGGGTCTTGCGCCCGATCAGTCCGCGCTCCTTGAAGTAGAGCGAAACCGTCTTCTGGCTCACCC
>CAYSZM010000192.1:0-6003 GCA_964435365.1 uncultured Victivallis sp.
CACGGGCGATGCCAACCGAACTTTTTCTGGCGGGGCGCTACCTCAAGCCGCGCCGCAGCGCCGTTTCACTGATCACGGTGCTGAGCATTCTCGGGGTGACCCTCGGCGTGGCGGTGCTCATCGTCGTCCTCGCGGTGATGACCGGCTTCACCGACCTCATGAAAGAGAAGCTGATCGAAACCCAGGCGCACTTTCAGGTGCGGCCCGACTACGGCGGCGTACTCTACAACCCCGAAATGGCGGTCGAAGCGGTCAAAAAGGCGGGCGGCGAAGCGGCTCCGGTCATCGAGTCGCCGGTCATCGTCCAGATCGACCGCTACCTCGACCCCCGCGTCGTCATGTTCGGCACCTCCCCCGAAGAGCTGCTGAAACATAAGATTTTCACCGCCGACACGCTCAAGGAAGGCAAGCTCTCCCTCGGCCGCGGCGAAGTCATCATCAGCCGCGACATGGCGGAACGCTGGCGGCTCCGGGTCGGCGACAAGCTGCTGCTCCACACCCAGCAGCGGCTGACCAAGCTGGTCGATTTCAAGAAAGGCGGCGGCGTCGAGCTCAACAAGCAAGCCTCCGCCTACCTTCCCTCCGAATTTACCGTGAGCGGCATCTACAGCGTCGGCAAATACGATTTCGACCGCACGTTCCTCTTCGTCGGCATCGACGACGCCGCCGAACTGCTCGGGTTTCCGTGGGGTTCGGCGACCGCCCTCTACTGCTGGGGGCCCGACCCCTTCAACCAGCAGAAACTGGTGGAGGACGTGCGCACGTCGCTCAAGCACCTGCGGGTCATCACCTGGGAGGAGAGCAACCGCCAGCTCCTCGGCGTGCTCGCGGTCGAGAAGAACATGATGTTCTTCCTGCTCATCTTCATCGTGCTGGTGGCGGCGTTCAGCATCATGAATACCCTGATCACCTCGGTCTACCAGAAGACCCGCGAAATCGGCATCCTGAAGGCGCTCGGCGCCAGCGACGGCTGCGTCACCCGGATCTTCGTCCTCCAGGGGTTCCTGATCGGGGTGGTCGGCAGCATCACCGGGACGCTGGCCGGGATGCTGGTCATCTACTACCGCAACAACATCATGAATTTCACCTCGGAAACGCTCCACGTCGAGCTGTTCCCGAAGCAATTCTACTTTTTCGACGGACTCCCGGCGCATATCGTCGCGACGGACGTCCTCATCATCGTCGGAGCCTCGGTGATCCTCTGCACGCTGGGGGCGCTGCTCCCGGCGTTCTGCGCATCCCGGCTCGACCCGGCAAAGGCGCTGCGCTATGAGTGAACAGGAAAACATCGTCGAGCTGTGCGGCGTCACCCGCACCTACAAACTCGGGAAAGAGAAACTCCCGGTGCTGCGCGGCGTGGATTGGCAGATCCGGCGCGGCGAATGGGCCTGCCTCCTCGGCGCGTCCGGCAGCGGGAAGACCACGCTTCTGAACCTGATCGGCGCGCTGGAGCGGCCGGATTCGGGGACGGTCCGCATCGCGGGCGTCGATGTTTCGAAGCTGGGCCGCCGGGCGGCGGCGCAGTTCCGCAACCGCCGGATCGGCTTCGTCTTCCAGTCCTACCACCTGCTGCCGGAGCTGACCGTGCTGGAAAACGTCATGCTGCCGGGCGGACTGGGCGGATTCTCCGGGAACAAAACCCGGAAACGGGCGCAGGAACTGCTCGCCACCGTCGGCTTGGCCGACCGGATGCGCCACCGCCCGGCGGAACTCTCCGGCGGCGAACAGCAGCGGGCGGCGATCGCCCGGGCGCTCCTGAACGAGCCGGAGCTGCTGCTGGCCGACGAGCCGACCGGGAACCTCGACACCGCCACCGGCGAAGCGATCCTCGAACTCTTCGGCGAGCTCCGGAAACTCCACCCCGAACGCTCGATCATGATGATCACCCACAACCGGGAAATCGCAAACCTGGCCGACCGCACCGGAGAACTGGTCGACGGGAGGATGAAAGACCGGTGACCCCGGCGAAAGGGATCGATTCATGCGTCTCAACCGTGCGCAACTGAGCTGGATCTACTACGATATGGCCAACGCGGCCTTCGCGCTCATCGTGCGCACGGTCTACGCCCCGCTGTTCTTCAAGGAGTACTCGGCGACCGGGATGGACCCCACCTTCGCCACCAGCGTCTGGGGCTATGTCAGCTCCGCCGCGGGGCTGGCCGCCGGAGTGCTGGCGCCGTGGCTCGGCAGCATCGCCGACGCGAATTCGGGACGCAAGAAATTCCTCGGCGGATTCCTCGCCCTCGGCGCGGCGGCGACGCTGGCGCTCTGCTTCACCGGGAAGGGCGGGGCTGGGGTGATGCTGACATTCTACTTCACCGCGCTCGTCGCCTACATGGCCTCGAATTCGTTCTACGACGCGCTGCTGCCGGACGTCGCCAGCCGCGGCGCGTGCGACCGGATTTCGTCGCTCGCCTACGCCTGGGGATACATCGGCGGGGTGATTCCGTTCTTCGTCTGCCTCGGCGTTTCGCTGCTGTTGAAGGACTCTCCGGGAGCGGCGTTCCGCTTCGCCTTCATCGTCACGGCGGTGTGGTGGGTGGCGCTGGCCATCCCGATGTTCCGCTTCGTGCGGGAGCGCAAACGCCCCGGCGCGCACCGGATCAACGCGCTCGACGGCTTCCGCAAACTCGCCGCCACCGCCCGCGAAATCGGCAAGCACCGCGACGCGGCGCTCTTTCTGGTGGCCTACTTCCTCTACATCGACGGCGTCGGCACGATCCTGCTGATGGCGGCACCGATCAGCGTGGACATCGGCATTCCGGCGCAGTGGCTGCTGCTCACCATCCTCGGGTTGCAATTCCTCGCCTTTCCGTTCACCATCCTCTACGGCAAGCTCGCCAAGAAGTTCAGCACACGGAAGATGCTCTATGTCGGGATCGGGGTTTACGTGGCGATCGCCGCGCTGGTCGGGCTGATTCCCTGCTTCGAAAGTCCCGAGGTCAAGCGCGGGCTGTTCCTCTTCGCGGCGTTCCTCATCGGCACCTCGCAGGGCGGAATCCAGTCGCTCAGCCGTTCGTTCTTCACCCGGCTGATTCCGAAGGGGCAGGCGGCGGAGTTCTTCGGGTTCTACAACATCTTCGGCAAGTTCACCACCATCCTCGGGCCGGTGCTGGTCGGGCTGGCGGGCTGGCTCTTCGGACACAGTGAAATCGGCATCGCGCTGCTGGCCGTCCCCTTCCTGCTCGGCGGCTTCCTGCTCGGCAAGGTCCGGCTGCCGTCGGAGAAACGGGAGGTCGCGGCATGAGCGAATACATCGTCAAACGGCTGATTCTCGCCTGTTTCACGCTCTTGACCATCCTGCTGGTCAGCTACGTGCTGCTGCGGCTGGCCCCGGGCGACCCGACCAAAAGCAGCATGTTCGGCAGCGATTCGGCAGGCAGCGCGCTCGACGCGTCGAAAGGCGCGCTGAAGCGGAACACCGCGATGCGCGAAAAACTCAACCTCGACAAACCGATCCTGGTCGGCTTCGGCATCTGGCTGAAAGACGTCGCCCTCCACGGGGATTTCGGGACGTCCGCGTCGGTCGACCCCGGCAAACCGGTGACCGAGCTCATCCTGGAGCGGCTCCCGGTGACGCTCAGCTTGAACGCCTGGGCGGTTCTCTTCACCTATCTTCTGGCGATTCCGCTCGGAGTTTACGCGGCGGTGCGCGCCGAGGGCTGGTTCGACCGGAGTTCGGCGGTCGTCCTCTTCCTGCTCTATTCGCTGCCGGTGATGTGGGTGGGGCTGCTCTTGCAGACGACGCTCTGCGAAGGGGGAAAGTGGCCGGTTTTCCCGCTCAAAGGGCTGACCCCGTCCAATGCGGACAGCTTCTCCACCTGGCAATTGCAATGGGAGATTCTGCGCCACTACATGCTCCCGGTGCTCTGCCTGACCTACGGCGGGTTCGCCGGGCTGTCGCGCTATGCGCGGAACGGGATGCTCGAGGTGATCCACTCCGACTACATCCGGACCGCCCGCGCCAAGGGGGAATCCGAGACGGCGGTGATCTGGAAACACGGCTTCCGCAACGCGCTCATCACGCTCATCACGCTCTTCGGCGGATTGTTGCCGTCGCTGGTGGCGGGGAGCGTGCTGGTGGAGTACATCTTCAACATTCCCGGCATGGGGACGCTGTCGCTCCTGGCGCTGTCGAGCCGCGACTATCCGCTCCAGATGGCGCTCTTTGCCTTCGCCGGGATGTTGACGCTCGGCGGAATTTTCCTCTCGGACATGCTCTACCTCGCGGCGGACCCGAGAATCAAGCTGCACACCAAGTAGGAGGGTTGCGATGACATTCCGGCGAGTTCTTCTGGCCGTACTCCTCCCGCTGCTTCCGCTGGCGGCGGCGGACTTCGACGTGAAGCCGTTCGTTCCGGTTCCAGGAAACGCGGCGACGCTGCGCGCCCTGATCGATCTTCTCGAGGGCGGGCGGGTCGAATCGGAGACGACGGGCGCGGTGAATTCGCTCGCCTTCGCCGATCCGGGCAAACGGCAGCTGCAGATCCTGCTCTGGAACACCGGAACAAAGGACGAAACCGCCAGGATGACCATCCCCGACGCGGACCATTTTTTCCAGGGAACGGATTTGAACCGGAGCCTGCGGCTGGTGCACCCCGGCGCAACGGAACTGCCGGAGGCCGAACGCGCCGAACTGACCTTTTCCGGTACTTCCCTGAAGCTCGAAGTTCCGCTGCCGCCGGGTGCGGCCGCCCTCGTCGAACTCCGGCCGAAAGGCGCGGAGGACAAGACGTACCGCATCGACACCGATCGCTCCCTGACACTGCGGATTCCGGGAGTCCCGGGCAGCGGACACCTCCGCATCGGTTTCGAGACCCGCGCGGAATCCCCCGCCCCGGTGACGCTGGAGGTCAGCTTCATGCGGCGGCAGCGGTTCCTCGCCGTGCGGAAGTTCACCGTCACCGCCGGAACGGAGTGGAAGCCCTACAGCGAACGCTATCCGATTCCGGCGGGAACCACCCATGTCAACTGCAAGGTGAGCGGCGGCCCCGCCGAAATCCGCACCCTCGGCCTCCGGCCGGACCAGAATTGAGGAAAAACTTCATCCGCGCCTCCTTGCAAATTGCGCTCTCCCGCGATACGGTATGAAAGACCAAAGGGGGTACTGCGAATGGAAAACGAACTCGAACGCGGCAAAAACATCGTCAACGGAGCGTGCGACCGGCTCAAAAGCTCGGTCACGCTGAAACTGATCATCATCGGCATCATCGTGGTGATTCTCCAGATTCCGACTTTCATGATCGAACGGCTCAACACCCGCCGGGAGAAGACCGGCAAAGAGGCCCAGCAGGAGATCTTCTCGCAGTGGGGCAAAAAACAGACCGTCGGCGGCCCGGTGCTGATTCAGTCGAACCCGGACGGCGACATCCGCACCGTCCTGCCTGAGGATCTCGTCATCAAGGGAACGGTCCGGCCGGAACTCCGCTACCGGGGCATTTTCCAGACGGTGACCTACAGCGCCTCGCTGCAATTCACCGGGAAATTCGCGCCGGGAACGGGTGACGCGCTCTACTTCCAGCTCTCCGACGTCAAGGGGCTGGCGGACGGAAAGTTCCTGGTGAACGGCGTCGCCTGTAATGCACAGACTCCCGGCAGCCTCGAAGTGCCGTACTCCCCCGGATTCGCCATTCCGCTCACTCCGCAGGCGAAAAATGCGGACGGCACGATCAACTTCGATTTCCAGCTGACGGTCAACGGCTCCGAAGAGCTGAATTTTCTGCCGCTCGGCCGGACCACCCGGGTGGAGCTCGCCTCCGACTGGCATTCGCCCGGATTCATCGGCGACTTTTTGCCCCAGAGCCGGACGATTACGCCGGACGGCTTCACCGCCGAATATCAGATCAACGAACTCAACCGCGCGCTGCCGCAAAGCTGGACGGTGAAGCGGCAGGCTCTCGACAAAGAGAGTTTCGGGGTGAATTTCTACATCCCCGGCAACATCTATCTGCAGACGATGCGGGCGATCCGTTACTCGGCGCTGGTGATCGTGTTCACCATGCT
>CAYSZM010000193.1:0-5947 GCA_964435365.1 uncultured Victivallis sp.
GCCCTCGACCGCATTTCGTTCACCCTGGAACGCGGGCGGCTGAACGGCCTCGCCGGGCCGGACGGGGCGGGGAAAACCACGCTGATCCGCATCCTCACCGGGCTGATGCACGCCGATTCCGGCGAAATCCGGCTCGACGGCGTCCCGCTCGCCGAAGCCGCCGCACGGCAGGGATTCATCGGCTACATGCCGCAGAAGTTCGGCCTCTACGAAGACCTCTCCGTCCTCGAAAACCTCAAGCTGTACGCCGCGCTGAACGGAGTCCCCAAAGCCGAGGAGCCCGAGGTGTTCCGGTCGATGCTGCGTTTCACCGACCTCGCCCGGTTCACCGAACGCGCCGCCGGGCGGCTCTCGGGCGGCATGAAGCAGAAGCTCGGGCTGGCCTGTTCGCTGCTCGGCAAACCGAAACTCCTGCTGCTGGACGAACCGGGCGTCGGCGTCGATCCCATCTCCCGCCGCGAACTCTTCCTTATGGTCGAACAGCTGATGGCCGGCGGCATGACCGTGCTCTGGTCCACCGCCTATCTCGACGAGGCGGAGGAGTGCGACCGGGTGATCCTGCTCGACGAATCGAAGAAGCTCTTCGAGGGGCCGCCGGACGAATTGACCGGGAAATTGAAGGGGCGGGTGTTCCTGCTCTCCGGCGCGGCGGAGAACCGGCGGCGGGTGCTGCGCCACGTGCTGAACCAGCCCTTTGTCCGCGACGGCGTCATTCAGGGCGACCATGTCCGCTTCGTCACCGCGCCGGAGCTCCCGCCGGGCGAGCCGGAGAAACTCGCCCGCGAGGCGGGGGCTGTTCTGTCGCCCGCCGCGCCCCGGTTCGAAGACGCCTTCATCGACATTCTCGGCGGCGGGCCCGGCGGGGAATCCGCCCTCGCCGCCGGGATGCCGCCGTATCCGGACGACGGCGCGATCGTGGTCGAGGCGGACAATCTGACCAAACGCTACGGCAGCTTCACCGCCGCCGATTCGATCACCTTTCAAATCAAACGCGGCGAGATTTTCGGCCTGCTCGGGCCGAACGGAGCGGGCAAATCGACCACGTTTAAAATGATGTGCGGGCTGGCGAAACCCACCTCCGGCCGGGCGCTGGTGGCGGGGCGCGAGCTGGTCCGCGCCAAAGGGAGCGTGCGGCGGCACATCGGCTACATGGCGCAGAAGTTTTCGCTCTACGACGGGCTTTCGGTGCGCCAGAATCTGGCGTTCTTCTCCGGCATCTACGGGCTCTCCGGGCGGGCGCAGCGGGAGAAAATCCGCGAGATGGTCGACATTTTCGGATTCGGCGAGATTCTCGACGCCAACTCCGGCGATATTTCGCTCGGCCACAAACAGCGTCTCGCGCTCGCCTGCGCCACCATGCACGGGCCGGACGTGCTGTTCCTCGACGAGCCGACCTCCGGCGTGTCGCCGGTCACCCGCCGCGAGTTCTGGAACCACATCAACGGCATCGTCGAGCGCGGCGTCACCGTGATGGTGACCACCCATTTCATGGACGAGGCGGAATATTGCGACCGCATCGCGCTCATCTACCGCGGCCGCGCCATCGCGGTGGGGACTCCGGACGAGCTGAAACGCTCCGCCGCGACGGACGAGTTGCCCGTGCCCGCCATGGAGGACGCCTTCATCGAGCTCGTCAAGCGTTCCGACCGGGCGGCGGAAGAGGGAGGCGCATCATGAATTACCGGCGTTTGACCGCGCTGATGCGCAAGGAGGTGCTCCAGATCATCCGCGACCCGAGTTCGATCCTGATCGCGGTGGTGCTGCCGCTTCTGCTCATCTTCATCTTCGCCTTCGCGGTTTCGCTCGACGTGAACGAGCTCAAGGTCGGCGTCGCGGTGGAAGACGACTCCCCCGAGGCCGCCGGGCTGGTCGAAGCGTTCTCCAGCAGCCGCTACTTCAAGGTGGCCGTCGGCCGCGACCGCCGCGAACTCGAACCGATGCTGGCCGCCGGCGACATCCGCGGCATCATCGTGATTCCGGGCGACTTCACTGAAAAGCTGCGGACGCCGGGCGGCGTCGCCCCGGTGCAGATCATCACCGACGGCAGCGAGCCGAACACCGCGAATTTCGTCAAAAATTATGCGACGGGCGCCTGGGAGAACTGGCTGCGGCAGCGCGGACTCGACGACGGCTCCCCGGTCTCTTCGCCGGTTTCGCTGGTCGCCCGGGTCTGGTACAATCCGGAGCTGGAGAGCCGCAACTTTCTGCTTCCCGGCGCGCTGGCGCTCATCATGACGCTGATCGGGACGCTGCTCACCGCACTGGTCGTTGCGCGCGAGTGGGAGCGCGGCACGATGGAGGCGCTGCTCTCCACCTCGATCACCCGCGGCGAGCTGATTCTCGGAAAACTGCTGCCCTATTTCCTGCTTGGAATGCTGTCGCTCACGCTCTCGGTGTCGGCGATGGTGCTGTTGTTCCACGTGCCGCTGCGCGGTTCGTTCTCGGTGCTGGCCGGAACCGGCGCGGTCTTCCTGCTGGTGGCGCTCGGGATGGGGATGCTGATTTCGGCCGGGGCGAAAAACCAGTTCGTCGCCTGCCAGATCGCCTTCCTGAGCGCGTTCATGCCGGGGATGATGCTGTCGGGGTTCGTCTTTGAAATCAGTTCGATGCCGACGCCGATCCGGCTGGCGACCAATCTGGTTCCGGCGAAATACTTTGTCTCGTGCCTGCACAGTCTGTTCCTGGTCGGGAATGTCTGGGAGATTCTGCTGCCGAATCTGCTGTTTCTCGGCGTCGTCGGGCTGATTCTCTTCACCATCGTCGCCGTCATCGTGCGCAAAAGGATCGACTGACCATGTGGAACCGGATCAAATCGCTCATCATCAAAGAAATGCAGATTATTCTGCGCGACCGCAAGACGCGGATCATCATCATTGTTCCGCCGGTGCTCCAGATTTTTCTCTTCGCCTTCGCCTCGACGCTGGAGGTGAAGAACGTTACGCTCGGCATCCTGAACCGCGACGACGGGGTCGATTCGGCGCAGCTGATCGAACGCTTCCGCGCCTCGCCCACCTTCACCCGGCTCGACTTCCTCGGCGATGAGGAGGAGATGCGCCGCTACATCGACACCCAGCGCGGCATCGGCGTGCTCTACATCGGCCCGGAGTTCTCGCGCCGCCTGCGGGCCGGGGAGCCGGTCGAGCTTCAGCTTTCGCTCGACGGCCGGCGGACCAACGTCTCCCAGATCGTCACCGGCTACATCAACACCATCGTGCGCACCTTCGGGCTCGAACACGCGAAGGGTTCCGCGCTGCCGCGCAGCGAGCTTGTGGTGCGCAACTGGTATATTCCGAACCTCGAATACCTCTATTTCACCTTGCCGTGTCTGATTGCGAATATTCTGATGATCATGGGGCTGATGATCCCGGCGCTTTCGGTGGCGCGGGAGCGGGAGTTCGGCACCTTCGACCAGGTGCTGGTTTCGCCGCTCTCCACCTTTGAAATCATCGTCGGCAAGACGGTGCCGTCGCTCCTCATCGGGTTCGTGCAGGCGACGCTGATGGTCGCCGCCTCGATCTGGGGGCTGGGCTCGCCGATGACCGGCTCGTGGCTGATGCTCTACACCGGCATGACCGTGTTCATCGCGGCGGTGATCGGGGTGGGGCTCTTCATCTCGTCGCTCTGCCGGACGCAGCAGCAGGCGATCCTGGGTGCGTTCGTCTTCGCGGTCCCGGCGGTGCTGATTTCCGGCTACGCCACGCCGATCGAGAACATGCCGCACTGGCTCCAGACGCTTTCGCTGGCCAACCCGGTGCGCTGGATGATGGTGATCGTCAAGGGGGTGTTCCTCAAGGGAATCCCCTGGTCGATCGCCTGGCGGAGTCTCTACCCGCTCTGCCTGATCACGGCGGTGACGCTCGGCGTGGCGGGCTGGTTCTTCTCGCGGCGGCTGGAGTAGCGGCGGGTCAGCGCCTGCGGAGAATCTCCCTGACGTGGTCGAACTCCTTGAGCACCTTCGGGTTCGTCTCCGGGAAATACCGGTTGACCGCCAGAATCGCCACCAGCCCGGCGAGGAATCCGGGGAGGAGTTCATACATGTAAACGCTGAATCCGGTCGCGTACCAGGCGACCATGACGACGGTTCCAGACGCCATTCCGCACAGCGCCGACTGCCAGCTCGTCCGGCGCGAGAAGAGGCCCATCAGGACCACCGGCCCGAAGGCCGCCCCGAATCCGCCCCAGGCGAAGGTGACCAGCGTGAAAATGTTGTTGTTCCTGTTGAGCGCCATCAAGAGCGCGGCGACGGTGATCATGAAGAGGAAGATGCGGCTGACGTGGAGCTGTTCTTTGGAGGAGGCTTTTTTGCGCAGGATGTTCTTGTAGAAGTCGGCGGTCAGCGTCGACGAGGCGACCAGAAGCTGCGAGTCGATGGTGGACATGATCGCCGCCAGAATCGCCGCCAGCAGGATGCCGCCCAGCCACGGGTTGAAGAAATCGCCGATCATATAGATGAAGACCTTTTCGCTGTCTCCCGCGCTCAGCCCCGGGAAGAACGGGATCGCCAGCAGCCCGATCGCCACCGCCGCCGCCAGCGAAATCGTCACCCAGATCATGGCGATCGTGGTCGAGCGCGGCAGTTGCTTCACGGATTTGACGCTCATGAACCGCACCAGAATGTGCGGCTGGCCGAAATATCCCAATCCCCAGACCGCGGCGGAGACCACCGCGAGCAGCGCCAGCCCGGGCGAGGCCGCCTGCGGCAGCAGGTCGAACGCCGCCGGGCGCGTCTGATGGACGAGCGCGGCGGAGTCCGGCGGCAGCTTGAAGTAGGCCGCCACCGGCACGATGATCAGGGCGAAAAACATCAGAGCGCCCTGAATCAGGTCGGTCCAGCAGACCGCCAGATAACCGCCCATGATGGTGTAAAGCAGAATCACCGCCGCGCCGACGCAGACCGCCAGATGGTAGTCGATGTTGAAGAGCGAATTGAACAGTTTTCCGGCGGCGACCAGGCTCGACGCCGCGTAAATCGAGAAGAAAAGCAGCACCACGACGGCGGAGAACAGTCGGAGCATCCCGGAACGGTCCCGGAAGCGCCGGCCGAAAAACGACGACAGCGTCAGCGACTTGGTCCGTTCGGTGTAGACCCGGAGCCGCGGCGCCACCAGCAGCCAGTTGAGCAAGGTGCCGATCCACAGGCCGATGGCCACATACATATTGCAGAGTCCGGACATATAGACCACGCCGGGCAGCCCCATCAGCAGCCAGCCGGACATGTCGCTGGCCTGGGCCGACAGCGCGGTGACGAAGCTGCCGATGCCGCGTCCGCCCAGGAGATAGTCCTCGACGCCCGCCGATTTGAAGTAGAAGTAGATGCCGATTGCCAGCATCGCCACCAGATAGATGCCGAACGTGATGTAGGTCGCCGCCACGATGGAATTCCTTTCCTGCCAAAAAAAAAGTTCGAAAAACTGAAAAAAATACACCGCTTTGCCCGATTCGTCAAGCCCGCGGCCCTGAAAAAGCGCCGATTCCGTCTTGAAATCCCGGAAAGCCGGGGTAAGTTATTTTTATAACGACGGTTACTGAAGAGGGAATGGAATGGGACAGTTGTGGGAGAAGCTGAAAAAGGTGTTTAAACACGATACCGCAGCGGTCGATCCGGCCGTATTCGGCAGTGAACTGGCGTTGAAAACCGGCTGGGAGCCGGTCAGCAAATCGTCGGCCAACTTCTGCACCCATCGGCTGAAGATCGACCCGATGGACGGCTCGATGCGGTTCGCCGGGACCGCTACGAACAAAGTGATCGGATTCGTCTTTGTCGCTTTCTTTTTCGTCATCCTCGGAGTGATTCTGTCGAGCTCGATTCCGTCGCTGGGGAAAGCCTGCCGGGAGTATCCGGTTCTTTACGCCGCGTTTGCGCTCGGTGCGGTTCCCATCCTGATTCTCGGCTGCTGGATTTATCGCAAAATGAATCCGTGGATCGTGTTCGACACGCAGAACGGGG
>CAYSZM010000194.1:0-5941 GCA_964435365.1 uncultured Victivallis sp.
TCGGTGCCGGGGCTCTTCGGGGCGACCATGATGCCGTCGACATCCTTCGGCGGCTTGATTTCGTTGAAGACGATGGAGAAGCCGTGCGAGAACGAAAGGGTCTTGCCGGCGGTCAGGACCGGGGCGATTTCCTTGTCGTAGACCGGACCGTGCATTTCATCCGGCAGCAGGATGTGAATGATGTCCGCGCGTTTGGCGGCGTCGGTGACGGAGAGAGTCTCGAACCCGTCTTCCTCGGCGGCATCCTTGGACTTGCCGGGGCGGATGCCGATTACGACGGAGAGGCCCGAATCGCGCATGCAGAGCGCCTGAGCGCGTCCCTGCGCGCCGTAACCGATCACTGCGATCGTCTTGCCGTTGAGCACACCGAGATCGGCGTCCCCGTCGTGGAGGATCTCCATTTCTTTCATTTCTATCATCTCCTGATTCTGTCCGAAAATCGGACGATTGTGTGTCATAAAGACTTAATATAGCCGTATCCGCGTCCGATTGCAACCCCCCGCCGCCGATTTTCCCGGCAAAACCGGCAAAGATCCCCGGATTTTCTTCCCGCACCGCAGGTGATTTCCGGCCGCGAAATCGCGTAAAGTTGTTTTGTGCTATAATTCCGTCGAAGAGTGCCATCCGCCCGGCTTGGCGGAGAAGGGATTTTCGCCTATACTATAGGCAGGTTCAATAACAATCCTGGAGGACGCGATGAATTTCTGTGAGAAAACCTATTCCGTTCCGGCCGGCGCCGGTCCGGTCCCGGCGATTCTGGACACCGACACCTACAACGAGATCGACGACCAGTTCGCGCTGGTCTACGCCCTGCTTTCGCCGGAGAGCATCGAGCTGCGCGGCGTGACCGCGGCCCCGTTCTTCAACAGCCGCTCGACCTCCGCCGGCGACGGGATGGAGAAGAGCTATCAGGAGATCGTCCGGATCGTCGAACTCATGGGCTTCGCGGGCAAAGTCCCCGTCTTCCGCGGCGCGACTTCGTTCCTGCCCGCCCCGTCCGTTCCGGTCCGCTCCGACGCGGTCGACTTCATCATCGCCGAGGCGAAACGGGCTCGTTCGCGCGGTGAAAAATTGTTCGTGATGTCGATCGGCGCGATCACCAACCTCGCGTCGGCGCTGCTCATCGCCCCCGACATCGCCGGAGACATCGTCTCCGTCTGGCTCGGCGGACACGACCATGTCAACGGAGACAACCGCGAATTCAATCTGTTCGAAGACGTTCCGGCCGCCCAGGCGGTGATCACTTCCGCCGCGCCGCATGTCCGGATTCCCTGCTGCCACGTGGCGAGCATCCTGGCGACGACGACCGAGGAGCTCGAAAAAGACCTCGCCGACTGCGGAGCGCCGGGCGAATACCTCTTCACCATCTTCCGCGACTACGTCAAAGAGCACAAGTGCGAGAAAAAGGTGATTTGGGATATCTCGGCCGTTTCGTACCTGACCAAGCCGCAGGCGACCGCGTGGGAGATCATCCCCCGCGAACGGCTCGAAGACGACAGCTCCTGGAGTTTCCCGGAAACTCAGGCCCGGATGCTGATCGCCCGGAAGATCGACCGCGACGCTCTCTTCGCCGATCTCTTCGACCGTCTCCGCGCCCACGTCCTCTCCGTGCGCTGAAGCCCCCCGCCGCCGTCCGGAACTCTTACTCCGGGCGGCCGGTCCGGTAGGGCTCGGCGTCGAATTTCTCCAGCTCTTCCGGCAGCAGGAACATGCCTTCGCTCCGCAACCGTCCGCCGGATTCGAGGATGCCCAGCATCGCCCGCCGCACCGAATTGTCGCGCGGATAGTCCGCATACTCTCCATGCTCCCTGCCGAAGAGGAAGAACAGCCCTTCGCGCCCGTTCGACCGCTGCGGATACAAGTAACAGCTGCGCTGGAACTTCGCCAGGTTCGAACCGGGCAGCAGCCGCTCCCAGTCGGGGTTGAAGATCCACGAGGAGCAGACGAACGCCTTGACCCGCTTCTCCGGGAAATAGGCGGCGTAGAAACGCAGCGCCTCTTTCAGCGACTCGCGGCAGATTTCCGGCGTCATGCCGCCGCCGCCGGGGATGTGGATTCCGGGCGTGAAGTCCCCCGGCTCCAGAACCGGGCTCCACTCCGCCGCCGGCAGCCGGAGCGTCCGGTCGAGAATGATTCCCTGCGGCGAAACCGGGTTGCCCGACACCGCGCCGGCCTCATGCGTCAGCCGGGTGACGAACGCCGCCTCCTTGCGCGGCTGGCCGTCGTACAGCACGTAACCGTCGGCGGAACAGGGCGTTCCATCCGCCGCCAGCGCCGTCACCTGTCCGCTTTTCCGGTTGCGGTAGACGAATACGGCGGGGGAGTCCGGGTGGGTCTGGTTCATGAATTCGAACCGGCCGATGCGGAACAGCTTCCCGTCGATGTAGTTGCGCATCCAGTAGAGCTGGCTTCTGGTGTGACCCGGATAACCGCCGTGCGCCGAACGGTAGATTTCCACCGTGCCGCCCAGCCATTTCGCCGCGGCGGCGGCATATCCCTCCGGGAGCCCGAGCCCGCGATAGGTCTCCGTGAAAACGGGGATCGCCGAGAGGCCGATCATCAGGTAGAAGAGTCCGCACTTCTCGCCGAACACCCGGTCCAGCTCCGGCCAGTGGCCGAGGGTGTGCGCCGCGCCGCTCCGGCAGAGCGTGTGATGGGCGTGGCGGGCGAGCAGACGGAGCGGCTCTTCGGCGGCGACCCGCCCGGCCACTTCGGCGAGCGGCAAAAGCACGTCCTCGCCGATTCCGGCCGTCTTCAGCTGCTCCGCAAGGAATTTCCGGTCCGTGAAGAACGGCGCGCCGGCGGGACAGGCCGCCATCGACTCCCGCCACCCGGCCTCCAGCGCCGGGGCGAAACCGCCGTCCAGATTCAACGCGTCCATAACCTCTTTTACGGTCTTCATCGTCTCATTCCTTAAAAAAAAGCGGACCCGTGTGACCGGGTCCGCCCTGATGCATTCCGCCGTTATTTCTTCGGGCGTGCCACGTAGTGGGTGTGCAGCAGCTTGTGCGCGCAATGGCTGCCGGGTTCGCCGAGGAATTCCGCGTAGAGCTTCTGAATCGACGGATTCAGGTGCGACTTGCGGATCGGCGTGTCCTTGTCGTCGCGGTAGATCGCGTCGAGACGCTTGGTGAGGATCTTGCCGTTGCCGTGGTGATAGGGCTGGCCGCCGCCGTTGAGGCAGCCGCCCGGGCAGGCCATGATCTCGATGGCGTGGTAGGTGACCTCGCCCTTCTTGATCTTCTCGAGGAGCTTGCGGGCGTTGCCGAGTCCGGAGCAGACCGCCGCCTTGAGCTCGATCCCGCCGACGTCGACCGTCGCTTCCTTGATCCCCTTGATGCCGCGCACGGCGGTGAAGTCGATCTCCTGGATGTCCTTGCCGGAGATCCAGTCGGCCGCGGTGCGGAGCGCCGCTTCGAGCACGCCGCCCGTCGCGCCGAAGATCACGGCCGCGCCGGTCGATTCGCCGAGCGGGGAGTCGTAATCCTGGTCTTCGAGCTGGCAGAACTGAATGCCCGCCTCGCGGATCATGTCCGCCAGTTCGCGGGTCGAAATCACGATGTCCACGTCGCGGACGCCGTTGGGCGCGAACTCCTCGCGCGACGCTTCGTACTTCTTCGCCAGGCAGGGCATGACCGAAACGACGATCAGGTCTTCCGGCTTGACGCCGATCTTGTCGGCGTAGTAGCTCTTGGCGATCGCGCCGAACATCTGCTGCGGCGACTTGGCGGTCGACGGCATGTAGATGAGTTCCGGGAACTGGTGCTCGAGGAACTTCACCCAGCCCGGGCAGCAGCTGGTCAGGATCGGCAGGTTCTCGCCGCTCTTCACCCGCTCGATCAGCTCGGTGGTCTCTTCCATGATGGTCAGGTCGGCCGCGAAGTCGGTGTCGAACACCTTGTCGAAGCCGAGCTTGCGCAGCGCCGCAACCATCTTGCCGGTGCTGACCGAACCCGGCGCCAGGCCGAATTCCTCGCCGATCGCCACGCGGACCGCCGGAGCCGTCTGGACCACCACCGTCTTGGTCGCGTCGTTCAGCGCCCGCCAGACCGGGTATTTGTATTCGATTTCGCTCAGCGCGCCGACCGGGCAGGCCTGGACGCACTGTCCGCAGAAGACGCATTCGGTCTCCACCAGCGGCTTGAGCCCCGCCGGAGCGACCACCGCATCGAATCCGCGGCCGACGCCGGAGAGCACGCCCACCGTCTGGACCACGTTGCAGGCGGTCTCGCAGCGGCGGCACATGATGCACTTGTCGAGGTCGCGGGCGATCGCGTTGCTCGACAGGTCGCGGTTGTAGGTGGACTGTTCGCCCTTATAGAGCAGGTGATGCAGCCCGAGCTCCTGCGCCAGCGCCTGGAGCTGGCAGTCGAGGTTCTTCGGACAGATCAGGCAGTCTTTGGGGTGGTCCGAGAGCAGGAGGTCGAGAATCGTGCGGCGCGCGTTGATCGCCCGCAGCGTGTTGGTGTGGACCTCCATCCCTTCGGTGACCGGCGTGCTGCACGCCGGAGCGAGATTCGGCCGCCCCTTGACTTCGACCACGCAGACGCGGCAGGAGCCGGTGCGGTGTTCGAGCTGGAAGCAGTCCATCTTCATATGGCAGAGGGTCGGGATGCGGATGTTGAGCAGCTCGGCCGCCTCCAGAATCGTGGCCCCGGACTCGATCGAGACCGGAGAATCGTTGATCTTCAAATTGACTTTCATCTTGGGGAATACTCCTGTCTTTCCGTTGCTCAATGCTTTTCCACCGCGTGGAACTTGCAGACCCCGAAGCAGGCGCCGCACTTGATGCACTTCGCCTGGTCGATTTCATGCCGCAGCTTCCGTTCGCCGGAGATGCAGTTGACGGGGCAGTGGCGGATGCAGAGACCGCAGCCGACGCACTTGTCGGTGATTTCGTAGTGAATCAGTTTCGCGCAGACGCCGGCGGGGCACCGGTTGTCCCTGACGTGGGCCATGTATTCCTCCGCGAAATTGTTCATGGTGGAGAGCACCGGGTTCGGCGAAGTCTGGCCGAGCCCGCAGAGCGCGGTGTCCTTGATCACCGCCGAAAGCGTGCGGAGCTTTTCGAGCGTATCGGGCGTTCCGCGGCCGTCGGTGATCTCTTCGAGCATCTCGTAGAGCCGCCGGTTGCCGATCCGGCACGGGGTGCACTTGCCGCACGATTCGTCGAGGGTGAATTCGAGGAAGAACTTGGCGATGTTGACCATGCAGTCGTCCTCGTCCATGACGATCATGCCGCCGGAACCCATCATCGAGCCGATGCCTTTGAGCGACTCGTAATCGATCGGCAGGTCGAGGTTCGTCTTGGTGATGCAGCCGCCGGAGGGTCCGCCGGTCTGGACCGCCTTGAATTCGCGGCCGTTCTTGATTCCGCCGCCGATGCCGAAGATGATCTCGCGCAGCGTGCTGCCCATCGGGACTTCGACCAGGCCGACGTTGCTGATCTTGCCGGCCAGCGCGAAGACCTTCGTGCCGGCGGAGCCTTCGGTGCCGATCGCGCGGAACCAGTCGGCTCCCTTGCGGATGATCGCGCAGACGTTGGCGTAGGTTTCGACGTTGTTGACCACGCTCGGCTTCTTCCACAGGCCCTGGACGGCGGGGAAGGGGGGCTTGACGGTCGGTTCGCCGCGCATGCCCTCGATCGAATGGATGAGGGCGGTCTCTTCGCCGCAGACGAACGCGCCCGCGCCGAATTTGATCTGGATGTCGAAATCAAATCCGCTGCCGAAGAGGTTCTTGCCGAGCAGCCCGCGTTCTTCGGCCTGCTTGATCGCGATCTGGAGCCGCTTGACGGCCAGCGGATATTCGGCGCGGATGTAGATGACGCCGGTCGAAGCGCCGATCGCGTAGCCGCCGATCGCCATCGCTTCGAGGACCGAATGCGGGTCGCCTTCGAGCACCGCGCGGTCCATGAACGCGCCCGGGTCGCCTTCGTCGG
>CAYSZM010000195.1:0-5926 GCA_964435365.1 uncultured Victivallis sp.
AACTCGGCCGCCACGACGAACTGCCGCTCATCGTGATCGACTGCGAACTCGGCAATATCAACGTCAGCAACATCGCCTCGGACAACCGGCGCGGCGGAATGCTCGCCGCGCGGGCGCTGCTCGAAAGCGGCTGCCGGAATCCGGCTGTGCTGCTCTGCGAACCGATGCTGCGGCAGAGCGCGCAGCGTCTTCAGGGCTTCCGCGAAATCGCCGAACTCTCCGGCATCGTTCCGGAAACCATCGACTGCGAAGTCGGGGTTGAAGACGACCGCGATGCGCTCAGCTATGCGAAGATGCTGGCCGCACTGCGCGCCGGAAAGCGTCCGGACGGAATTTTCGCCATCTCCGACACCGGTGCGCTGGCCGCCAGCCGGGCGATCCGCGACTTCGGCCTCGAACCCGGCCGCGACATCGCGCTCGTCGGCTTCGACGGTCTCCCGGCCGGGAGACCGCAACTGGCCACCATCGCGCAGCCGGTCGAAGCGATCGGCCGCGAAATCTTCCGGATGCTGGGACACTGGAAGAAGGGCCGCCACGAACAGCTTCTGCTCTCCCCCGAATACCTTCCCGGCGAAACGCTGTGGAATGTCAACGAAAAACTCGCCTGAGGTGAAAATCATGCCGCACCGGTTCCGCTATCCCGTCGCCGCGTTCTTCTGCTCCGCCGCCGTCTGTCTCGCGGCGGAGCCATCCACCTGGAAATTCGACTCTTCCGAACAGTGGACCGCGCAGCCGAAACTCGAACTTTCCGTCGGTTTCGACGGTCTTGAAATCGGTGCGGAGCGCACGCCGGAGTGGGGCAAGCCCCCCGCGGTCTACGCGCTGACCGAAGCGGCCGCCCGGAAGACGATGGGCGACATCACGGCGGTCGAATTCGATGCCGAACTGCTTTCCGGCGGCGGCGCGACCGTGGCGCTCCGGCTGCGCGACGCGGACGGCGAATTTTTCGCCTACCCCCAAATCCCGTTGAAGCCCGGAACCAACCGCATCCATTGGGATGTCGTCAAAGGGTCCGCCGGGTCGTGGGGCGAGAAAAAGAACGGCAAAATCGATTTCCCGGTCCGGCTCGAAGCGCTCGAACTGCAACAGTATCCGGCCAAAGAACCGGCCCGCGTTCTACTGCGCACGCCGGAGTTTCCGGCAAAAGCGGGCATGGTCCGCATCATCCGTCCGCTCGTCAAATTCGACGATACGGCAAAGTGGAGCCTGGATTCCCGGCTGGAGGGCGAACAGACGCCGGAAGGCCTCCTGGTCCGCGCCCGGGAGATTCCCGAATCCGGCAAGCCGCCGGTGATCGGCCGCATGAAGGAGGTCATGTTCGGGTTGACGAATATCGGAGCGCCCGATGCAATCGCCTTCGATGTCGAAGTGCGGAGCGGCTCCGGCGTCAATCTGGCACTCGAACTGACGGATGCCGGAGGCGAAAGTTTCGCCATGCGCCAGAAACCGCTGCATCCCGGCAAAAACCGGGTCGTCTGGGATCTTGCCAGCGATATCGCCGGAAGCTGGGGGAAGAACAAGGACGGAAAAATCGACTTCCCGGTTCAGCTGGTGAATGTCGTCGTCCACCAATACCCGGCGTCGAACCCTGCGGAACTGCTGTTCCGGCAGGGAGTCAAGCGGGAAACGCTGCGCAAAATCGACGCGACGGAATTTCGCCTCGACACCGGCAGCCCGGCCTATGTCCTGAAAACCGGGGACGCGCCGAAATTCCGGCTTCGCAACCTCGCGCCCGAAAAGAATGCGTTTGCCGCAGAGCTCCGGCTGTACACCCTCACCGGCGCGAAACGCCGGTTTGAACGGAGTTTCGAGCTGAATCCGGGGGAAGAGGCGGTCTGGACGCCCGACTGGCCGGAATCGACGCCGCGCGGCGTCTGGCGCTGCGACCTCAGGCTCCGCGACGGAGCCGGGAACGAAGCGCGCCTCACCCGGCCCGCCTTCGCCTACCTGACTCCCGCCGGACCGACGAAAGAGCATAATCCGGAGTTCGAAGTCGGGATGAACATGCGCCAGCAGCACTGGAGCCTCCGCGACCGGGAGGTGGAGGCCGAGGGTGCCGCCGCCATCGGAGTAAAACTGCTCCGTACCGGTTACACCTGGGAATCGCTCGAACCGTCGCCGGGCGAATTCCGCTTCGACCGGCTCGACGACCTGATGGCACTCAACGGCAAGTACGGGATGGAACACATCTTCATGGTCTCCTACACCCCCGCCTGGGCGGCAAAGCCGGAGCTGGTCAAGAACGCCAAAGACTGGAACGAATGGAACAAGAGCGCCCCCGATCCCGATGCGCTGGAGAAATTCGTCGAAACATTCGCGGCGCGATACAAGGGAAAAATCCGCTTCTACGAGTTCTGGAACGAACCCGATCTCGATTTCTGGCGCGGCACGGCCGACGAATACCTCGAATGCCTGAAACGGGTCTCCCGCGCGTTGCGCCGGACTGATCCCGATGCGAAACTGATCACCGGCGGCTTCGCCTTCGCCTCGGACCATCCCCGCGCCAAGTCCGATTTTCAGGACCGGATTCTGCGCGAAGGGAAGGAATTCTTCGACTATCACGGCATGCACCAGCACGGTGATTTCTCCGAATTCCGGAAAATGCTCGACGGGCCGCTGGCCGACCGGAGAAAAAAAACCGGCAGTTCCGGCAAACCGCTCTTCTTCACCGAAACCGGCTTTTACATCAGCAACGGCAACTACATGCAGCAGGCGGCCAACGTGATCCGCAAGATCGTCTACGCCCGGGCGGTCGGAGCGCGCGGCTATCTCTGGTTCGACATGCGCGACGACGGCTTTCTGCCCGGCTACTGCGAACACAATTACGGACTCACCACCAACGACTTCTTCCCCAAGGAGGGCTTCGCCGCCCTCAATACGCTCAATCTGCTGCTCGGGGAGGCGCGGTTCGGCGGAGTCCTGACGGACAACTCGCGCACCTCCGCCTACTGGTTCCGGCGCGGCGACGACCAGGCGGTGGCGTTCTGGACGGCAGGCCGCGGCGCGGTCGAAGAACCGCTGACCGTGCTCACCGACGCGAAAACGGCTGAAACAATCGACCTCTTCGGCAATGCGGCTCCGGTCGGAATTTCCGGCGGACGGCTGACCGTTCCCGCTCCGGAATATCCCGGCTTCCTGCTGCTCAGGGGCGCGACGCGGAAACCGGAGTGCGGACTCGCCGCACTGGCGTTCTCCGGGGCGCGGATCACCGCCGCGCCGGGAGCCCCGGCCAAGGTCGCCGTCACGCTCCGCAATCCGCTCGAAGCCCCGGCGAAAGTGGAACTTCGCTGGAATCTTCCCGCCGGAGTGAGCGCTCCCCTGCCCCAAACGCAGTGGCAGCTCGCCGCCGGGGAAGCGGTCAACCTCTCGCTGCCGCTCACGGTTCCGGCCGGAAGCTCCGGCGGCATCGTCCGACCGGAACTTCAGGTCCGGCTGAACGGCGACGCGTGGTCCACCTTCCCGGTCCCGGTCAACATCGCCACCCGAATCGCCGACCGGTCCTATTCGGAGAAACCGCAGTTCACACTGGATTCGCGGAAAAATATGGTCAGCCAGATGGAGCACAACCCCTACACCTCCCACCGGGTCTGGTCCGGGCCGGAGGATCAGAGCGTGCGCGTTTTTCTCGCCGCCGACGATTCGAATCTGAACATCCGGGTCGACGTGACCGACGATATCCACGTCAAGTCGAAGAGCGCCGAAACAAGCTACATGGAGGACGGCCTTCAGCTCGCCCTCGCCGTTCCCGGCCAGAACGGCCACTGGGAGTTCGGTTTCGCCGAACAGGAAGACGGTTCGCCGGGGACCCATTGCTGGATCAATCCGCGCGGTCTCGCGGCGCCGAAGCCCGGCCTGACGATTTCGCATTCGGGGCAGACGACACGCTATGACATCGCAATCCCGCTCGCCGGAATCGGGGTCTCGCCGAAACGACTCAGGGAGGGAATCCAATTCAACCTCTTGATCAACGACAACGACGGCGAAGGGCGCGACGGCTGGATGCAGATCGCCCCCGGCATCGGCGAAGCCAAGAACCCGGAACAGTACCCGTTCATTTTGAAGCAATAAGGAGAAACAACATGAAGAAGCATTTCACCCTGATCGAACTTCTGGTCGTCATCGCCATCATCGCCATTCTCGCCGCCATGCTGCTCCCGGCGCTCAGCCAGGCGCGGGCCAAGGCGCGAAGCACCGCCTGTCTGAACAATCTCAAGCAGCTCTTCACCGCCGAAGCGATGTACGCGGGCGACTATAAATACTACACCGTCGGGCAGGCCACCGAATCCGGCGTCCAGTTCGCACAGAATCTCTGGCACCAGAAGCTGCGCCGCTATCTCGGTTCGACCGGAGAAATCAACAACTGGAGCGACTACCGCGACGTTTTCGTCAAGATCAAGGTCCTGCGCTGCCCGGGAATCGCGGTTTACGGAACCGACACGCTGGGGTATTCGATCAACCGGTTCGGCTGTCTGGCCCAGTGGTTCAAGCTCTCCCCGCAGAAACCGGTCTCCGAGCCGGCGAATGAGAACACCCGCCGGTATGTCACGCCGAATTCGAAGTGTCCGACCATCCAGCCTTCGCGGATCATCTTCCTCGGGGACATGGGTTACAATACCGCCACGGAAAACACCTCGAAATCGACGACCACGGACATCGCCAACCGCGACTACTTCGTCGGCAAGGCGGACGTCACCTACGACCTGCGGCACGGCATCAGACAGAACATCGTAACGCTGGCCGGAAACGTCAAAACCGTCCACCCGGACGAGGTCGATTACTCGATGTACCTCAAATAAAACCAAGCCGGGTCAAGGCGGCGCGGACTTCCGGAGAGCCGCCTTTGACGGTGAAGGCCGGGGCTTCGCGGCGGAAGCGGTAATGGCCGCGCTGCCGTTCGAATCCGGCCGGGTCTTCCCGCAGATTGCGGTCGTCGATCCGGATGTCGTAGGTGTGCCGCAGCGCCGCCGCCAGTTGTTCCGCGTCGGAGAGCGCCGGGTCGAGTTCGATCGTTTGCCCCTCCGGCGGAGCGGGAATCTCTTCCGGCCGCCAGTTGATGAGCTCCGGGATTCCGAAAAACTTCGCCAGCGCCTGCACCGACATCGAAGTGCCGTTCGCCTTGCCGTCGGTAGAGTACCCCGCGATGTGCGGGGTGCCGATGCGAACCAGCGCAAGCAGTTCACGGTCGATGGCCGGTTCGTGTTCCCAGACATCGAGCACCGCGCCGCCGAGCATCCCCTTTTGAAGCGCCGTTTTGAGCGCACAAGTGTCAGCGACTTCGCCGCGCCCGGCGTTGCAGAGCCACGCGCCCGGCTTCATCCGCGCCAGAAAATCCGCGTCGCAGAGATGAAAGGTCGGGTCTTCGCCGTCGCGGGTGAGCGGGGTGTGGATCGAAACGAAATCCGCCTCGGCCAGCAGCTCCGGCAATTCGGTGAACGCCTCCCTCCCCTCGCGCCGGGCGCGCGGCGGGTCATTGCGCAACACGCGCATCCCGAGCGCTTCGCCAAGCTTCGCCACTTTGGAGCCGACGTTGCCGACGCCGACGACGCCGAGCGTTTTGCCGCGCGGGTCCGCATTGTCCAGCGTCAACGCCCCGGCGACATACTGCGCCACGCTCGACGCGTTGCAACCGGGCGCGCTGGTCCAGGCGATTCCGGCGGAATCGAGGTACGCCGTATCAAGATGATCGTAGCCGATCGTCGCCGTCGCGATGAAACGGACGCGCGACCCCGCCAGCAGCGATTCGTTGCAGTGCGTCCGGGTCCGGGTGATCAGCGCATCGGCCTCTTTCACCTCCGCCGGACCGGTTTTGTCGCCCGGCAGATAGACGACTTCCGCATACGGTTCCAGAACGCCGCGCAGAAACGGAATCCTGTCGTCGGCCACGATTTTCAGCTTCGTCATTTTCAAAAATTCTCCTTCGTCTAAA
>CAYSZM010000196.1:0-5915 GCA_964435365.1 uncultured Victivallis sp.
CTGGCTGTGGGCGCGGATGTAGTCGGCGAGGTTGCGGATCAGCTGCTCGCGCGCAACCACGAAATTGTTGGGCACCGGCCCGGTGTAGTAGGTGAGCCGGAAGCAGGAGAGCACGAACTTCGAATACTCGTTGCGCAGGAAGATTCCGGTCGCCTTGCGCCAGCCGTTCTCCTCCGCCTTCATCCCGAACTTCTTCAGGAGCTGGAGGATTTTGATGAAGCCGAAGAGGAAGAGCGTCCCCGGGCTCCAGCGGTCCACCAGCCGCCGCATTTTGAGCGAGTAATTGCCGGTGAGCTGCTTGAGCTGGGCACCGAGCGGCTGTTTCGGTTCGGACGGAACCGGAGACGGCGGCACCGGTTCGGACGGCGTCGGCAGCATGGACGGCGCGGCGAGGAGGAATTCCGAAACGACCGCGGCAGTCTCCTCGGGCATCTCCTCCTGCGGCGAGTGTCCGCACTCGGGGAACACCACCAGCCGCGAGTTGGAGAGACAGTCGTTGAAGAGTTCGGCGTCGCCGGGCGAAATGATCCGGTCCTCGGCTCCCCAGACGATCAGGGCGGGCAGTTTGAGTTTGCGCAGCCCCGCCTGGAAGGCCGGGACGTTGGGAATCCGGAAGTTCTTCGCCGCCGCAATCATGGTTTCGCGCGCGCCGGGCAGCCGCATCGCCTCGGCGTACTGGCGGATCAGGTCCTGGCTGATCCGATCCTCGCGGAAATAGGCCTGCGACATCACCAGATAGACCATCAGGTCTTCGCTGGCGAAGCGCATCAGCGGGTTTTGCGGCGAAACCAGCGCCAGAGAAGCGATGAATTCCGGCACTTCGGTGAACATTCCGGCCGGGTCGATCAGCACCAGTTTCTCCACCCGTTCCTCGATTTCGGGGTCGGCCAGCAGCAGGCAGGAGATCGCGCCGCCCATCGAGTGGCCGATCAGCGTCAGGTCGCGCAAGTCGAGACGGCGGACGACCGCCGCCGTGCAGGCCGCGAGGTCGAACAGCGTCAGGTGCTCGGGGTCATTCTTCGACGACCAGCCGAACCCCTTCACGTCGATGCGGATGTAGCGGCGCCCCTCGGGCAGCAGCTCGAGCAGCGAATCCCAGGTGCAGGCGTTTTCGGCGAAGCCGTGGATCAGCAATACGGGGGCACCGGTCCCCCCGCTGTCATACCAGGCGATCCGGTTGATGATTCCCCGTTCGTCGGCAAGTTCCAGATATCGGCGTTCGTCCATGTCTCTCTCGGTTGGTATGGTACGGAAAACCGGGACCCCCCGAAAGGGGTTCCGGTCTCCGCTCTGATTTTTGCGTTCTTATTTGCCTGCGAGGATCGCGGCCTGAGCCGCGGCCAGACGGGCGATCGGCACCCGGAACGGGCTGCACGACACGTAGTTGAGTCCGGCCCGTTCGCAGAAGGCGACCGATTTCGCTTCGCCGCCCTGTTCGCCGCAGATGCCGATTTTGAGTTGCGGCTTGGTGCGGCGGCCGTTTTCGACCGCGAACTCGATCAGCTTGCCGACGCCGGCCTGGTCGATGGTCTGGAACGGGTCGGCCGCCAGCAGCTTCTTGTCGAGGTAATCCCCGAGGAATCCGCCGATGTCGTCGCGGCTGAACCCGAAGGTCATCTGCGTCAGGTCGTTGGTTCCGAAGCTGAAGAAGTCGGCTTCGGCGGCCATTTCGTCCGCCAGCAGGCAGGCGCGCGGAATTTCAATCATCGTGCCGACCTTGTAGGTGACCGAGGCGCGGCCGAATTTCTTCGCCACTTCGGCGGCGACCGCTTCGAGCAGCTTCTTCTGGAAGCGGAGCTCGGAGGAGTCGCAGGTGACCGGGATCATGATCTCCGGCTTGCAGTCGGTTCCCTCGTTCTCCAGCTCGCAGGCCGCTTCCAGGATGGCGCGCATCTGCATTTCGGAGACTTCGGGGTAGGTGATGCCGAGGCGGACGCCGCGGTGACCCATCATCGGGTTGACTTCGTGCAGCCCTTCCGCCCGCTTGGCGATCTCTTCGACCGTGATGCCGAGCGAGGAGGCCAGTTCGGCGCGCGCTTCCGGCGCGTTCGGCACGAATTCGTGCAGCGGCGGGTCGAGCAGACGGAACGTGACCGGCATCCCTTCCATCGCCTTGAGCGTGTTCTTGATGTCGCTCTTGACGAAGACGAACAGCTCGGCGAGCGCCTTGACGCGCTCTTCGCGGGTGTTCGAGAGGATCATTTTGCGCAGCGCGAAGAGCGGTTTTTCGCTGTTCTTGCCGTAGAACATGTGCTCGGTACGGAAGAGGCCGATGCCTTCCGCGCCGAAGCTGCGGGCGACCCGCGCGTCTTCCGGCGTATCCGCGTTGGCGCGGACGCCGAGGCGGCGGTGCTTGTCCGCCAGCGCCATGAAGCTGCGCAGCAGCGGGTTTTCGCTCGAATCGATCGTGGCGATGCGTCCTTCATAGACGTAGCCGCGGGTGCCGTTGATGCTGAGCATGTCGCCGTCGGAGTAGGTTTTGCCGCCGACCTTGAGCGTGCGCTTCGCCTCGTCGATGGCCAGCGAACCGGCGCCGACGATGCAGCACTTGCCCCAGCCGCGGCAGACCAGCGCCGCATGGCTGGTCATGCCGCCGCGCGCGGTGAGAATGCCGGTCGCGGCGCGCATGCCTTCGACGTCTTCCGGGTTGGTTTCTTCACGGACCATGATGACCGCTTCGCCCTTCGCCGCTGCTGCGACCGCCTCGGCGCTGTTGAAGACGATGCGGCCGACCGCGCCGCCCGGACCGGCCGGGAGCCCCTTGGCGATCAGCGTGCCGTTCTTCTCGGCCTTGGGGTCGAGGATCGGGTGCAGGAGTTCGTCGAGCTGGGCGGGAGAGACGCGGAGCACCGCGGTCTTCTCGTCGATCATCTTTTCGCCGAGCATCTCCATCGCCATGTTGAGCGCGGCGGTGCCGGTGCGCTTGCCGACGCGGCACTGGAGCATGTAGAGCACGCCTTCCTGAATGGTGAACTCGATGTCGAGCATATCGTGATAGTGCGCCTCAAGCGTGTTCCGGATGTCGAACAACTGCCTGTAAAGTTTCGGGTAGAGCTCTTCGAGCGACTTGAGATGCTTGTTCTGTTCGTTGCAGGTGTCGGTGTTGAGCGGATTCGGGGTGCGGGTGCCGGCGACGACGTCTTCGCCCTGGGCGTTGACCAGCCATTCGCCGTAGAATTTATTTTCGCCGGTGGCGGGGTTGCGGGTGAAGGCCACGCCGGTGGCGGAGGTTTCGCCCATGTTGCCGAACACCATGCTCTGGACGTTGACGGCGGTGCCCCATTCGTCCGGAATGCCTTCGATGCGGCGGTAGGCGACCGCCTTCTTGCCGTTCCAGCTCTTGAGCACGGCGTGGATTCCGCCCTGAAGCTGCTTCATCGGGTCGTCGGGGAAGTCGGTGCCGAGGGTTTCGCGGATCTTCTTCTTGAACGCTTCGCAGAGCTTCTTGAGGTCGGCGACGGCGAGATCGGTGTCGCTGGCGTAGCCTTTCTCTTCCTTGAGTTCGTCGAGCATTTCGTCGAGCTGGCGGCGGATCGCCTTGCCTTCGGCGGGCTCGATTCCCTCGGCCTTCTCCATCACCACGTCGGAGTACATCATGATCAGCCGGCGATAGGCGTCATAGACGAAGCGTTCGTTGCCGGTCTTGGCGATCAGGCCGGGGATGGTCGAAGAGGCGAGGCCGACGTTGAGCACGGTTTCCATCATGCCCGGCATCGAGCTGCGGGCGCCGGAGCGGCAGGAGACGAGGAGCGGGTTGACCGGGTCGCCGAATTTCATGCCCATCACTTTTTCGACCTTGGCGAGCGCGGTTGCGATCTGGGCGTCGACGCCCTGGGGCAGCTTGCTTCCCACCTTGAAATAATCGACGCAGCATTCGGTGGTGATGGTGAATCCGGGGGGCACCGGCAGTCCGAGCGAGGCCATTTCCGCGAGATTGGCGCCTTTGCCGCCCAGAAGATCCTTCATCGAACCGGAGCCTTCGGAATCACCGCCGCCGAAGGAGTACACATACTTCTTTTCCGTCATACCTTTTTCCTTCCTGTATTCGCTTTTCCCTGTTTCCCTCACTATGCAGCTCAATAGAACTTGTCCACCACCTCCAGAATCCTGCGTTTCTGCGGATTCTTTTCAAGGCCGAGGAACATGAACGAACCGCGCACTTCGACCGGGAAGGGAATGCCCTGGATATAGGTTTTTCCTTCTTCCTCGATCCGGGTGATCCGTTTATCCTGCACGCTCGAGCTGCGATCGTACTTGTAGACGCCGATTTCACTGCCGTCGACCTTGACGCCGCAGCCGCTGGTGGCGCGGAACGGGTCGCCGGGGAGCGGACGGGTCCCCTCGACCTTGACGCCGTTGCGTTCGAGATAGGCTGCGAAATCCTCGGGGCGCAGATAGTTGTTGTCAAATGAGGAGCATCCGGCGAGAAACGCCGCAGCCGCCAGTATGGGCGCGGCGGAGAGAATCCAACGTTTCCAGTTCATGGTTCGCTTTCCTGTGCTTAGAGAATCGTTCACGGCAAACACCATAATCTAAACGGTCAAACCGCGGAATACAAGTCTTGCGGTGCAAGTTTCCGATTAACCTTTCCTGTTTTTTTCCCGTGCGGCGAAGTGAAGGGAATCTCCCCATTCGTCGTAGGCGATTTCCTCCCCGATGGAGGCGATGGCGCGTTCGAGTTTGCCCCGCGCGGTTTCGGCGTTTTCATCGGTGCCCGGCTTGTTGTCGTAGAGCAGATAGCCCTTGCGGTAGGCGAGGTCGCCGATGTTCGGCATGATGACGTTGGCTCCGGCCAGCAGCCCGAGTTCGCGGCCGTCGGGGGCGAGCGCCTGGAGCGCGGTGGTGCTGGCGATGTTGACGTTGCGCAGATAAAGCCGGGTGACGGCGATCATCGCCAGCCCGCGTTCGAGCTGGCGCGCCGTGTCGCTGCCGCACTCCGGGAACTGCCGCCCGAGGGGGGTGTCGTGGTGGACGAGATACGGCCCCATGCCGATCATGTCCACGTCGAGCCGCTTGAAAAATTCCAGGTCGTGCACGAGGTTTTCGACCGTCTGGCCCGGCAGCCCGATCATGACGCCGGTGCCGACCTGGTAGCCGGTCTCGCGCAGGAGCCGCAGCGCTTCGACCCGCTCGTCATAACGGTGGTCGGCGGGGTGCAGCTTCGCGTAGAGGCCGGAGTCGGAGCTCTCGATCCGGAGCAGGTAGCGGTGCGCGCCCGCCGTGAACCAGCGCCGGTAGGTTTCCGCCGACTGTTCGCCGAGCGAAAGGGTGATGCCGAGCCGCCCGCCGTCGATGGATTTGATGCCGCGCACGGCCTCTTCGACGAAATCGATCCAGTGCGGGTCGGTCCGCTCGCCCGCCTGGAGGACGACCGAGCCGTAGCGGAATTCCGCCGCATGGCGGGCGGCGTCGATGATTTCGTCCATTGACATTTCGAAGCGTTCGACCTTGCGGTTGCCGCTCCGGATGCCGCAGTAGAGACAGTTTTTCCGGCAGATGTTGGAGATTTCGATGAGTCCGCGCAGCCGGACCTTGTTGTCGATGTACTTGAGCTTGACCTGGTAGGCGGCATGGTAGAGCGCTTCGAGATCGGCGGGGGCCTCGAGACTCAGCAGGAAGGCGAGGTCGCCGGGGCCGAGTTCTTCGCCCGCGACGGCGCGCGCCAGTATCTCATTACAATTCATTCCGGAATCTTTCTTTATTCTTTGATCATTCTCCAAAAAAGATAATGTAGCACCGCCCGGGGAAATTGCAATGAACCGGGCATTTTCTCGAAAAATCTTCGTTTTTCTGCGGAAAGGGATTTGCATTTTGAGGAAAAGGGAGTATTTTTAAAAACGTTGTCAGTCTTCAACGGATACGGGGGAGTAGCTCAATTGGTTAGAGTACCACCCTGTCACGGTGGATGTTGCGGG
>CAYSZM010000197.1:0-5902 GCA_964435365.1 uncultured Victivallis sp.
CAAGGACACCCTGAAACGGGATCCGCGCGGCGGGAAGGAACCGAAAGGCGAATAAGGAATCATGAAATCGATTTTCTCCATCTTCAAGCGGGGACTGGAAAAGACCACCACGCGGGTCGCCCGGACCATCGGTTCGATTTTCACCGGAGCCAAAGTGCACGGCGCATCGAGCTTCGAGGAGCTTGAAGAGCAGCTGATCTCCGCCGATTTCGGCGTGCCCGCGTCTCTCCGCATCGTCGGCGAAATCCGGGACCGCTACGAGCGCGGCGCGATCGCCACCGGCGCCGACCTGACCAAAGTTGCTGCGGAGACGGTGAAGGAGATTTTAAGCCAGCGGATGCGCCCGGTTCATTTCGCCGAGTCCGGCAAGCCGACCGTGATCCTGATGGTCGGCGTCAACGGCAGCGGCAAAACCACCACCATCGGCAAGCTGGCCGCGCGGTTCCGCGCCGAAAATAAGCGCGTGGTGCTCGCCGCCTGCGACACCTTCCGTGCCGCCGCGGTCGAGCAGCTCCAGCTCTGGGGCGAACGCACCGATTCGCAGGTGATTTCGGCCAAGCACGGCGCCGACCCCGCCAGCGTCGCTTTTGACGCGACCCAGGCGGCGCTCTCCCGCAATGCGGACTTTCTCTTGATCGACACCGCCGGGCGGCAGCACAACCAGAAGGGGCTGATGGACGAGTTGGCCAAGATTCGCCGCTCGATCGAAAAGGTTTATCCCGGCGCGCCGCACGAAGTGTGGCTGACCGTGGACGCCAGCCTCGGCGGGAACGTGCTGCACCAGGCGCGCGAGTTCTCCAAGACGACCGGAGTGACCGGTCTGGTGCTGACCAAGCTCGACGGCACCGGCAAGGGCGGCATGGTCGTCGCGCTGCACCAGGAGTTCGAGCTGCCGACGTTCTTCATCGGCCTGGGCGAGCAGCCGGAAGACCTGCAGCCGTTCAGCCCGGAATATTATGCCGACGCCCTGTTCGGCGAAGAGGCACCGAACGAAGAAGAGGAGAGGTCGTAATATGATGAACGGCGAAGAAGACAGCAAAGATCGATTATATATGCGCGAGGCCCTCGGCCTCGCCCGCATGGGTTGGGGATTGACCAGCCCGAATCCGATGGTCGGCGCGGTGATTGTCCGCGACGGAGCGATCATCGGGCGCGGATACCATTTCAAGGCGGGGGAGGCGCACGCCGAAATCAACGCGCTCTCCGACGTCACCCGTCACGGCGGCGACCCGAAGGGGGCGACGATGTATGTGACGCTGGAGCCGTGCTGCACGACCGGGCGGACGCCGCCGTGCACCGAGGCGATCATCGCGGCCGGAATCGGCCGGGTGGTGATCGCGTCGCTCGACCCCAACCCGCATCACGCCGGGCGCGGGGTGGAGCAGCTTGAAGCCGCCGGAATCGAAGTCGCCGTCGGGGTCGAACAGACCGCGTGCAGCGAATTGAACAAGGCGTTCTTCAAATGGATCGTCAGCGGCAAGCCGTTCGTCGTGCTCAAGATGGCGATGACGCTCGACGGCAAGATCGCCACGGCTTCGGGGGAATCGAAATGGATCACCGGCCCCGAGGCGCGGCGGCGGGTCCAGAAGCTCCGCCGCTGGTGCGACGCGATCATGGTCGGCGGCGAAACCGTCCGGCTGGACCGCCCGAGCCTCACCGTGCGCGAGCCGGAATCATGGCCGCGCCAGCCGTTGCGGCTGATTGCCAGCCGCAGCATGGACGATGAGGAGATCGCCGAATATTTTCCGGACGGGAACGCGGAACGGGTTGAGCTGGAGACGAAGGAAGAGTGGCACAGTTTGCTGGTCCGTCTCGGCGCGCGCGGCGTCACCTGTCTTCTAATCGAAGGCGGCGGCGAACTGGCGGCGTCGGCGGTCGATGCGGGCGCGGTCGATATGGTGGAGTTCCACATCGCGCCGAAGCTGCTCGGCGGCCGGGACAGTCGCCCGGTGCTCGGCGGGAACAACCCCGATTCGATGGAGTTCGCCCGCAAGCTGCACAACGTCAAAGTGACGCATTACGGCGAGGATATCGCCATATCCGGATATCTGGAGGAATAGAATGTTTACCGGGCTGGTGGAAATGACCGCGACGCTGGTCGCGCTGCATGGAGAGCACCTGTCGCTGCGTCCGTCGAAGAAGTTCGACAAGCCGGTCTACGGCGAGAGCGTGGCGGTCAACGGCTGTTGCCTCACGCTCGAACGCGAGCTGCCGGGCGGCGTGCTGGAGTTCTTCACGCTCGCCGAAACCCAGCGGCGCACCAACCTCGGCAGGCTCAAACCGGGCGCACTGCTCAATCTCGAGCGGGCGCTCCGGGTGGGCGACCGCATCGGCGGCCACATCGTCTCCGGCCACATCGATGCGACGGCCGAGGTGCAGAGCTACACCCGGATGCCGGACGGCGACTGGGAGCTCCGGGTCGCATTGCCGGAAATTCTTGCGCCGGAACTGGTGGAAAAGGGCAGCATCGCCATCGACGGGGTCTCGCTTACGATCGTCGAAGTCGGCCGCGATTTCTTCACGGTGCGGCTGATTCCGGTGACCCGCACCGACACCGCGCTGGCCGAACGGACGCCGGGAACTCCGGTCAATCTCGAAGGCGACCTCATCGGCAAGTACGTCCGCCGCCAGCTCGAATTGCGCATGGGAGGCGCGGCGGAGGCTTCGCCGCAGTCGACCATCACCATGGACACGTTGCGCGAAGCGGGGTTCCTGTGAAGCGCGCGCCGGTGGAATTCGGCGCGGTATTCCTCTCCGAAGAGAGCTTTGCCAGGATGCCGGAGCCGTACCCGAAAGAGCTGCGCTTCGTGGCGGTTCCGGGCGAGGTGCTCGACAACGCCGCGCTCCGGATGAAGCTCCACAAGATCGCGTCCGGCAAAGTGGCGGTCATTCCGCGCGATCTGGTCGCGCACGAAATCGCGTCGCTGCTGCCGGATCAGAACCTGGCGCTGCGCACCGAGTTCGCCCGGTTTTTCCGGGCGCGCTGCAAGCGGGCGCTGGAACTGCGGAGCACCGAAGTCGGCCTCCGCTTCGACTGGGAGCGCATGGCGGCGGACGCCGCCTACCGCGACGCGCTGTTTCAACTGCTGCGCGGCAGTTTCGGAATTCTCGCCGAATGCAAGTTGAAGTTGCGCCTCGGCGTCCGGCTCCCGGGGGATGGCCAAGGGTATGTGAGGCTGGTCCGCGACCTTTTGTATCCGGGGGTGGCACTTTCGCTGGAGTGCGTTCCGGGGGAGATCGAGCCGGAAGCGTTTCATCCGCTGCGTTTTTACAGCGACTGTCTCGTGCTGCACCCCGACCCGGCGACCGGCGCGGGGTGGAGCGCCGCGGAAATCGAAAAACTGGCCGGATCGGCGGGCAATCTCTGCGCTTCTCCCCGCCGCATCGGCATTGTATGTGAGGACGCGCAGATTGCAGCGGCGCTTGCCGAAGAGTGCAAACGCCCGGATCATCAGGGAGAAGAATCATGCTGAGACTCGGAGTCAACATCGACCACATCGCCACCGTGCGTCAGGCGCGGCAGGCGCTCGCGCCCAGTCCGCTCGAAGGAGCATTGCTGGCCGAAAAGGCGGGCGCGTGGGGGATCACCGCCCACTTGCGCGAAGACCGCCGCCACATTCAGGATTCGGACATCCGTGAACTCGCCGCCCGCGTCCGCAACCTCAACATGGAGATGGCGGTCACCCCGGAAATGGTGAAGATCGCCCGCGAAATCAAACCGCACAGCAGCTGTCTCGTCCCCGAAAAGCGGCAGGAACTGACCACCGAAGGCGGCCTCGACGTCACCGGCCAGCTGGCCAAGGTGACCGACGCCGTCGCCGCGCTGCATGAGGCCGGAATCGTGGTCAGCCTCTTCATCGACCCCGAATTCCATCAGCTCGACGCCGCCGCGAAGTCCGGCGCCGACTATGTCGAACTTCACACCGGAACCTACTCGAACACCTCGGGCGACGCGCAGCGCAGGGAACTCGACCGCCTGATCGCCGCCGCCGGCCACGCCCACGGCATCGGGCTTGCGGTCAACGCCGGGCACGGGATCGACTATGTGAATATGGCCGGTATTCTCGAAATTCCGCATCTTTCCGAACTCAACATCGGCCACTCGATCGTCGGCCGCGCCGTCATGGTCGGCATGGAGCAGGCCGTGCGCGAGATGATCGATGCGATGAAACCCTACGCGAAATAACTGCATGAGCGGCCACGGCGGACACGGCATCCTCAAGAGCTCTCTCGGCGTATCGGCCGCGACGTTGCTGTCGCGCGTCCTCGGCCTGGTGCGCGTCATGCTCGAAGCGCGCGTCCTCGGCGGCGACACCGTCGCCAGCGCCTGGGGACTCGCCTTCGCCATTCCCAACACCTTCCGCCGGATGCTCGGCGAAGGGGCGCTCGGCACCGCCTTGATTCCGCTGGTCTCCGAAACCGAAGCGAAAGAGGGGCCGGAACAGGTCCGCCGGGAGCTCGGCGTCGTCTTCTCGGTGCTCTCGCTGATCCTCGCGGCGGTAGTCGTCGTGGTGGCCGGAATCGCGCTTGGCCTCTATCGCATCTCGTTCTTCGAATCGGTCCGTCACGCCATGCCGGTTCTCAGCAGCGAGCGGTTCCAGCTGATGTTTCTTCTGCTGCCGCTCCTGATGCCCTACGCCTTTTTCATCTGTCTCGTGGGCGCGATCGGCGCGGTGCTCAACACCAGGCGGATCTTCGTGATTCCCGCCCTCGGCGCGCTGCTGCTCAACTTCTTCCTGATCGGCGGACTCTACGCCGCCTTCCGGCGCGGACTCGCCGGCAGCGAGTTGATCGGATTCCTCGAATTTCTCGCCATTCTCGTTCTCGTCTCCGGCGCGGTCCAGCTTCTCCTCATGCTGCTTCTGCTCTGGAAAGTCGGGCGTTTCCCCATCCTCTCCCGCCGGGCGTTCCGCGAAAGCGACATCCTCGGACGGCTCTGGCGGCTGGTTCTCCCCGGCATGATCGGCGGCGCCGCCCTCCAGATCAGCTTCCTCGTCGACCGCATGCTCGCCATCTGCCTCGGACCCAAAGCGGTCCCCGCGCTGACCTATGTCGACCGCATCATCGACCTGCCCATCGGCATCTATGCGATCGCGCTCGGCTCGGTGCTCACCGCCACCATGTCGCGGGCCGCCGCGCGCGGAAACCTCGACGAGCTTTCGCACGACCTCGCATTCAGCCTCCGCCACGTCTACTTCTTCTGCATCCCGATGGCGGTTGGCGTCGTCTTCTTCTGGGAACCGATGCTCCGCATCCTCTGCCTCGGCGGCAATTACACCAGCGAAGACCTCATGGCCGCCCGCATGGTCGCTATCTTCTACGGCGCCGGAATCCCCGCCTTCTGCTCGGTCAAAGTCCTCCTCGCCCCGTTCTACGCCCGCAAGATGATGTCCACCACGCTGCGCTATTCGCTCATGGCCATCGGCTGCAATATCGTGCTCAATCTGATCCTCATGTGGCCCCTGCAGCAGGGCGGAATCGCCCTGGCCACCGTGCTCGGCTCCATGCTCAACAACACCCTGCTCTTGCGTCACCTCCGCCGGGAAGGAATTCCGCTCGGCGGACGCGAAGTCGTCATGACCGGCGCCCGCTCCCTCGGCATCGCCGTGGCCGCCGCCCTCGCACTGTATTGGGTCTACCCGCTCTTCCGCCACCGCCTGACCTTCCGCCACGTCGGCGAATTCCCCGCCTTCGCCCTCCTCGGAGCCCTCTTCTGCCTCCTCTACTTCACCGGCTGCCGCCTCCTCCGCGCCCGCGAACTTTCCGAACTCACCGGCGTCCTCCGCCGGCGTTAATTGCAAAAGACGGGGGGAGATTGGGAGACTTGGGGGGGGGGGGGGGGGGGGTGTTTTTTTGTGGAAAAAAGTGTACTGCACTCCCCCCACCCCCCCCCCCCCCCCCT
>CAYSZM010000198.1:0-5893 GCA_964435365.1 uncultured Victivallis sp.
CGCGGTTACGGGCTCAACGAGCGGCGCGCGCCGACCGACCCCAACACCAGCGGCGTGCGCTTCATCTCGCTCAAGCAGGGGGTCAATCCGTCGAAAAAACTGCTGATCGCCGACGGCACCTTGTACTACAACTTCCTTTCCGGCGGCACCTGGGACTGGGATCTGCTTCTCGACCAGACCGCCGCCACCTACAAACTCAGTCCACGTCACGGCGGCAACGTCCGGGTCAATGCCGGAATGATCGACGGCCACGTCGAAAGCTTCAGCCGCCTGGAAAAGAAGCAGGGCGTCTACGACCGTGAAATCATCGAACCGATGCTGCGATAGGAAATTTACCGATGAAGAAGACGATGATGATCGCCGGAGCCCTGTTCGCAGTGCTCTCCGCCTCCGCCGCCGGAACAGCAAGCGCGGGATTCGGCGCCGGGAACCGGCTGTCGATCCGCTCCGGGAACTCCGTCCTGCTGACCGGAGACAACGTGACGCTGCAGGATGCGCAATGGAAAACCATCGCCTCCCCGCTGAGCGCCGCGCCGACCGTGACGAAAACCGACGACGCGACCGTCTGCACCTGGAAAAGTGAAAACGCGCAGGTCGTCCGCACCGTGCGGCCCCTGCCGGAAGGCGCGGTTTCGGTGGTCTGGGAGGCGGAATTCGCCCCCGGAATCTCCGACGGCAAATATATCGAGCTCGCCCTCGTCGCGCCGAAAAACTCGTGGACCTCATTCCCGCTCGCTCCGCAGCGCACCATCGCCGCAAGCCGGACGTGGATCGAGGTGAAGCCCGATGCGGGAACCTTCTACTTCGACTTCACCGGTTCTTCCGGGCCATGGAAATTCGAAGAGATGCGCAACGTCGCATGGATGGGGCATTTGCGGCTGCTCTTCTTCACCGGATACGATTTCGGCAAGGGAACGAAATTCACCGCGAAGCTGACCGTCTCTCAGGTCAAACCGGCGACGCCGCAGGAGAAGCGGGCGGAGCTTCGAGGCAACGGCGACGAGTACGCCCGCGTGGTGCTTCCTCCCGAAGAGAAGAACGCTGCGCCGCTGCTGCCCGCGACCTTCCGGGTCGAAACGAAACAGCCGCTGCGCCGTTCGAGTTCGCGCCTCTTCGGGTACAACAACGACTGGCACGGATACGAGGCGCTCGGCATGGTCGATCCGGCCGACGCGGCCCCGGATGCGACGGCCAATCCGGTCAATCCCAAACTGACCGCGGCGGTAAAGGGGATTCCGGTCCCCCTCAACCGCACCGCCGGAACCGACTCGCAGTTGTTCCGCTGGCGCAGTTCGGTCGGCCCGAACCGGGACCGTCGGCCATTTCCGCTCTGGTTCGGGCGGAAAGAGGGGACAACTCCGCTCTACGGCCTGGTCGAACACTTCAACTGGTACCGTTCGCTCGATCCCCAGGCCGAATTCGTCTACGTCGTCAATCTTTACAACACAACGCCGGAAGAGAGCCGCGAACTGGCCGAATTCCTGACCGGCGGGGCGGAGACTCCGCTCGGGAAACTGCGGATTGCCTGCGGACTCAAAGAACCGGTGAAACCGGCCATCTGGGAGCTCGGCAACGAGATGGACCTCGGCGGCCCTAAACATATGGATGTCGGCCCCTATGTCGAAGCCTGCCGCGCCCATATCGCCGCGATCCGGAAGGCCTGTCCCGATGCGGTCTTCGCAGCGCATGCGGCCAGCTCGCCGTGGGACCCGGAACGCAACCGCTACTGGCGCAGCTGGAACCGGACGGTGCTCAACGAGCTTGGCCCGCAACTCTCCTACCTCGCATTTCACCCTTACTACCGCGGACTGACGCCGGACCGGATGCTGGGGTATCTAGACGAAATTGCCGAAGACATCGCCGCCTCGCCGAATCCGGCGGTGAAAATCTTCAATTCGGAACACGCCAAATGGCCGCCGGGATACGGCGACGGCGAAGAAGTCTGGAAGCGCAACTGGTATCAGACCCACGCGCTGGTCGGCGTGCTCGACACCGCCGAATGGATGCTTCTGATGCTGAACCGTCCCGATGTCGGCGCGCAGACCTACCATGCGTTTTCGGCCGGTCCGTGGGCGCTGGTCCGCCGCGACAGGAACGGCGCATATTACACCACCGGAATCGCCGAACTCTTCCGCTTCTTCGGCAGCGAAGGTTACGATGGAGAGGTTGTGCGTTCGCGTCTTGACGGCCCCGGAACCGATCCGCGCGCGCACTCCTTTCACTTCACCGGAGCCGCCGAACTGTCGCCGGACGGGAAAAAGCTCTTCCTCATGCTGAACAATCGCCTGCCCGGTTCGGAGCGCGAACTCACGCTCGAACTCGACGACCCGGCGTGGAAACCTGTGAAGATGACCGTTCTGACCGCCCCGGCGCTGGAGTCGGTCAACACCGCGACCGATCACCCGGTCGCCATCTCCGAGCACAAAATCGAATCCTCCGGAAAACCCATCCGGATTCCGGCCAAAAGCCTGGTCCGCATCAGGTGCGAACGCTGAACTACGGCAGCCAGTTCTTGCGCTGAACCAGGCCGATCAGCCGGTAGAGTTCCGCTTTGCAGGGGTGTTCGCCCAGTTTCCCGGCGGTGAAGCCGACCGCGAGATTCGCGTCGCGGTCGGCCAGCCCGTCGGAGCCGCCGTAACCGCCGTGCCCGAACACCCGGCCGACATCGTCGATGGGTCCGGAAAGGGCGAACCCGTAGCCGAAGGTCATAAAGCCGCTCACGGATGGCAGCTCCGGTTCCGGGCGGTTGAGCGTGGTGGCCTCCTGCAGCGTCCGCCGCGAGAAGTAGCGTTCATTCAAAATCGCATGGTAGAATTTCGCCAGGCCGTGCGCCGAAGCGATCGCGTTGAAGCCGGGCAGCGCCGCCCGGCGGATGCACGGCTGGCGCATCAGGTCGTCGAGCGGGTCGCAGACCGAAATGGTCCGCACCGATTTCACCCCCGGTTCGCAACGGATTTCGGCGGCATTGCGTTCGGCGGCATCGGTGGTGCCGAAGTAGAAATCCTCGATTCCCTCCGGCCCGAAGAGCTCTTCGGCGACATACTCCCGGAACGATTTCCCGGTGACCCGCCGGATCACCTCCGCCGTGACCCAGCCGTAGGTGAGCGACTGGTAGCGGGTCTGCGTTCCCGGCTCCCAGTCCGGCGCGGACTCCTCGATCACATGGATCATGTACGGCCAGTCCGCCACCTGTTCATAGGTCTGCTGCTCCGGAAACCGCTGGTGAAGTCCCGAGGTATGGTTCAGAAAGTGGCGGATCAGCGTCCGCTCCTTGCCGTTCTTGGCGAACTCCGGCCAGAGTTCCGCCACCGGCGTCTCCGGCGACAGCCTGCCCTGCGCGATCAGCCGCGTCAGCGCGGCGGCCGGAACGCCCTTGCTGGTGGAGTAAATCGGAAAAATGGTGTGAACATCCACCGGCCGGGTGTGCGCAAAATCCGCCCAGCCCGCCCAGGCGTCGATGATGCACTCCCCGTCCCGGTAGACACAGAATTGAAGACTGTTCTCCGACCCGTCCGCAACCGCGGCTTCAAGAATCCGCCGCGCCTCTTCCTGCAATTCACGTTCCATCGACCGCTTCCTTTTTGTCATGCACATCGAACCGCCATTTTATTGTATACAGTATACAGTAATCCGGCTTTCTTGCTTGTCAAGTGGATCAATGTGGCAAAACGATACTATTCCGCCTTCCCGCCGCCGCGGTATCCTCCCGGAGTGATGCCGTAGTGAAGTTTGAAGACCTTGCAGAAATAACTGGTGTCTTCGAATCCGCAGGCCCCCGCGATCTCCTTCACCGGAGCGGCGGTGGTCTGAAGCAGCCGGAGCGCCAGCCGCATCTTCTGCGCGAGGATGAAGGTGTGCGGCGGCTCCCCCGCAAGTTCGCTGAAACGCCGGGTGAAATGCCAACGGCTGCACCCGGCCACCCGGGCCAGGTCGTCCACCGAGATCGGGCGGTCGAGATTGCGCCGGCAAAAATCGTGAATGCGGGCCATGAAATCCCCGCCTTCGGGAGAAGCTCCGGCGGCAGGCTCGGCCATCAGCGTCATCAGGAAAGAATAGGCGCGGGCGCTGGCGTCGTAACGCCCGGTAAGCCGTTTTTCACGGCAGGCGGCCAGAATCTCCCAAGCGGCGCGGAGAGTCGGGGAATCCGCCGCATAAGAGCGCACGACTCCGTTGCGGCGGCGTAACTCCGCCGCCAGACGGATCAGCTCGGAACCGTTGACCGTTACATACAGAAACTCCCACGAGGGCGAATCCGGCGGCAGAAAATAAACGTGCGCCTCGGGAGCCTTGAGAAGAAAGGCGCTCCCCGGCGGCACCGGATACTCCCGCCCGCCGTACCGCACCCGCCCCATTCCGTTCAGCGTATACTGCCAGATGAGGAGCTCGTGGTTGCCTCGTCGGAGGCCGTCCCAGCGGTATTCCGTGGTCCGCGCCAGCTCGTGGCCGCAGTTGAGCAGCATCGAATGCAGCCGCTCGGTCCGCTCGGTATAGAACGGGGTATACGACTCGAAACAGATTTTTCCGTACTGCAGCAGATCCGGCATGATATCCTCCCACCGATATTGAATTTACCACCGGAATCCGTATTTTCAACTCCATATTCCGCCAAACAGAGCACAATTTTACCATCAATAGCATGTTTTTTTCATTTACTTTCTGAAAAAACAGAGTATTGTAAAGATCAGAGCAGAGAGCGGAATCTCTCAATCAACCATAAGGAATCGACAGAGATGGCCAAGATCACATTCATGGGGGCGGGCAGCACCGTGTTCGTCCGTAACGTGCTGGGCGACTGCATGTGCCGCGAGGCGCTGAAGGACTCCCACTTCGCACTGTACGACATCGACGGGCAGCGGCTCAAGGAGTCTGAATTCATTCTGAAGACCCTGAACGCGAACATCAACGACAACCGCGCCACCATCACCACCCACCTCGGCGTCGAGAACCGCAAAGAAGCGTTGAAGGGCACGAATTTCGTAGTGAACGCAATCCAGGTCGGCGGCTACGAGCCCTCGACGGTGATCGACTTCGAAATTCCGAAAAAATTCGGCCTGCGCCAGACCATCGCCGACACCCTCGGCATCGGCGGCATTTTCCGCGCTCTGCGGACGATTCCGCCCATGCTCGATTTCGCCCACGATATGGAAGAAGTCGCCCCCGATGCCTGGTTCCTCAACTACACCAACCCGATGTCGATGCTGACCGGCGCGATGCTGCGCGGCTCCTCGGTCAAGACCGTCGGCCTCTGCCACTCGGTCCAGGTCTGCGCCAAGAGCCTGCTCGAAACCCTCGGTCTGGACCACAGCGACGAGCGCATGGCGAACATCCGCACCCACATCGCCGGCATCAACCACATGGCGTGGCTGCTCTCGATCACCGAGAACGGCAATGACCTCTACCCCGAACTCAAAGCCCTGGCCGATGAGAAGATGGCCCTGTGGCGCGCCGCCACGGACAAGAAAGACAAGTCCGGCAACATGATCCGCATCGAAATGATGCGCAATCTCGGCTACTATGTGACCGAATCCAGCGAACACAACGCCGAATACCAGCCCTACTGGATCAAAGCGAAATATCCGGAACTGATCGACGAATACAACATCCCCCTCGACGAATACCCGAGAAGGTGTATCAGGCAGATCGAAGCCTGGAAGAAACAGTACCAGGATCTCTCCAACGATCCGCATCTCTCCCACAAGCTGACCCACGAGTACGGCTCGGGGATCATCGAGGCGATCTACACGAACAAACCGTTCCAGATCGGCGGCAACGTGCTCAACAACGGCTTCATCCCGAACCTTCCGTCGAAGGCGGTCGTCGAAGTCCCGTGTCTGGTCGACGGCAACGGCGTCCAGGGCTGCTACGTCGGCGAACTGCCGACCCAGTGCGCGGC
>CAYSZM010000199.1:0-5790 GCA_964435365.1 uncultured Victivallis sp.
ACGACGCTCTTCCGATCTAGCGCCTCCCTTATTCCCACGATTATGAATGCTGCTTTGATTGGGTGATAAGGGCGGGGGAGACAGTTACCATGCCGGAGGTGTCGCTGCACTGCTGGAATACCCGTAAATCGAAGATGGGCAGGATGGCCAGCAGATGGTCGAAGATGTCGGACTGGATGCCTTCGTAGACACCCCAACGGATATCGTTGGTGAAACAGTAGATTTCGAGAGGAATCCCGGTCGGGCCGGGCTGGAGTTGGCGGACCAGGAGCGTCATCTCCTGATGGATGCTGGAATGGGAACGCAGATACTGTTCGACGTAGGCGCGGAAGGTGCCGAGGTTGGTTACCCGGCGTTCGTTGATCGGTTTGGCGCCCTGTGCTTCGAGTTTGGCGTTCCATTCGGAGAGTTCTTTGCGTTTGCGGTCGAGGTAGTCGTCAAGGAGGACGAACTCCTCCAGCCGCCCGACTTCGGCGTCGTCGAGAAACCGGACGCTGCGCTGGTCGATGTAGAGGGAGCGCTTGATCCGGCGGCCGCCGGACTCGCTCATGCCGCGCCAGTTCTTGAAGGAGTCGGTGATCAGTTTGCGGACGGGGATGGTGGTGATCGTCTTGTCCCAGTTCTGGACTTTGACGGTATGGAGGGCGATTTCGATGACGTCGCCATCGGCGTTCTGGCTGGGCATTTCGATCCAGTCGCCGATTCGCACCATGTCGTTCGAACCGAGCTGGAGGCTGGCGACAAGTGAGAGGATGGTGTCCTGAAAAATCAGCATCAACACTGCAGCCATCGCGCCCAACCCGGAGAGCAGGATCAGCGGATTCCGGTTCACCAGCATCGAAACGATCAGGATCGCCGCCACCACGAAAATGACAATCTTGCCGAGCTGGAGAAATCCCTTGATCGGCTTGCTCGACGCATCCGGACGATGACGGTAGACGAGATCGATCAAATCCAGCAATTTGCCCAGCGCCAGGGCGATCGTCAGCACGATAAAGGCGGAACAGACGTTTCGAACGATCACGGTCAGCGTTTCGCTGAACGCGAACTCAGGCACAGAAACACCGCCGAACAGGACCAGCGCCGGAACGACATTGGCCAGCCGCGAAACCATCGCCATGCGGATGACGTCATCCTCGGTTCCTTCGATCCCCAGAAAATGATTCAACAACCCGCTCATCCGCTGAATCAGGATATATCGGGTAAGCCGGTTGGCAATCGCTGCGATCACAGTCAGCGCCGCAAGCATGATTCCACTGTAAGCGCCGGGATAGGGCGCCAGCGATTCGCGCAGAAGTGCGAAATATTCTTCCATGGACCAGAACTCTCCTTCTTTACTTCGATCAATTGCGGAAAGCGGTACTATACCGCGAGTTTGCGCGCTTGTCCAGCCGTGGAGGAATTCTCTTTCGAATAACCGAGTCCAAACAATACAATTAGAAAGCCGAAGGGGATTGGCGCACCCTTCGGCTTTTATATAATCTCTCTGGAGTCAGAGAAGCTCACTGATATTATAGCACAGAATCCGCCAAAAAGCAAGCGATCCCTGAACTTTTTATCGGTTTCGAAACAAAGAACCACTGTCCGGGCTAAAGCGTTTTTTCCCAGCGGCTCCGGATGACGTATTTTGTACTCGCGTCTGCATCTTCCCAAACTGCATTTTTTCTTCTGTTTTTTCTTTTCCAGCTATTGACAAAACGTTTTGATTATGTCATAATATACACAGTGACAGTCAAAACGTTTTTCTTTTTCGCAAATACAGCATCGAGACGTATAACAACAGATATGTTAAGTGCTTGTGCAGACGAATCAAGCTTCCACAACCAAACATTCGATGCCGGTTTTTGACTGGTATTTTGATTTATTTTGACAAATTGACTCATATTTAACTCCCGATCCATGGTTCGCATGGCATCAAATTCATGATATTTTTGCGATCTCCAACTCTTTGATGGTATCGACATTATAAACCAATAGCCGCAGCGGCTCAATCCTTTTGCCGGAATCGGCTCCTGCCCGCAAGCGAAAGATTCACAACAGCGTTTTCCCTTTTTTCGCCTTCCCCCTCCGAACTTAACATATCTGTTGTTATACGCCTTTTCAGGCGTGAATGCTCCGGTTGCGAAAGTTACGATCCGGGAGCGGGAAAATGAAGAAGAAAACGACGACGATCATCGACGTGGCGCGGGCGACCGGAGTGTCGCCGAGCACGGTCTCCCATGCGCTCAGCGGGAAACGGGTCATCAGCGCCCCGGTAAAGAAGCGCATCTTTGACAAAATCAAGGAGTTGGACTATCGGCCGAGCTTCTATGCGCAGGCATTGAAGAGCAACTCCACCCGGCTGATCGGCGTGGTGGTCAACGAGTGTCGCAACCCGAGCGCCGCATCCTACCTCGACTGCCTGGCGGAGAAGCTGGAGAAGTACTCTTACAAGCCGGTGGTCGCCATCACCGGATTGAACCACGACAAGGGGGTGGAAATGCTCCGCCGTCTCTCCACCGGCATGGTGGACGGCATCATCAATCTCCTGCCTCAAATCGATCCGCTCGAAGCCGAAGAGCTCTGCGGGGCGATTCCGGTGGTGACCAATCTGCGCGAACCGGCGTTCCCGGTCCACCTCGACTACGACCGGCTCACCCGGGACATTCTGGACTATCTCTGGAAAAACGGACACCGCGACATCGGTTACATCACCTCCCGGACCCGGCTCTACGGCAGTATGGACACCACCGTGCAGATCATGCGGAAATTTCTGGAAGAACACGGCGCCGCATTCGATCCCGAATTGGTGCAGGAGGGGAATGACACCATCGAATCCAGCATATCGGCGATGGAGACGATTCATTCCCATCGCAAAGTGACTGCGGTGTTCACCGGCAACGACCAGATGGCGTTCGGCGTCTATCGCTGGGCCTACGACCACAATCTCTCCATTCCGAACGATCTGTCGGTGATCGGCTATGACGATGTTCCACAGGCGGCGACGATCATTCCGCCCTTGACGACGGCGAGTTTCCCCTTCTCCGAAATCATCGACCACACGGTGCGGCTGCTGATGACAAAGCTGGAACGCCGTCCGGTCGCCTCCGGAAAGATGATTCTCGAAATGCCGCTTGTCATCCGTCACTCGGTCGCAGATATCTCTCAAACCCGGAAAAAAGGAAATTGAACCATGAAACGGCATTTCACCCTGATTGAACTCCTCGTCGTCATCGCCATCATCGCCATTCTGGCGGCGATGCTGCTGCCCGCGCTCAACCGGGCCCGGGAGAACGCCCGCGGAAGCCAGTGCATCAACAACCAGAAGCAGGCGATCCTGGCCCAGATACAGTATTCCAACGACTTCAGGGGATATTTCATCGGCTACATGCAGAATGCGAACAACGACACCGCGGCCGGACTCTGGGTGTCGATTCTCACCAATTCGCCCTCTTCGAACGGAACGTACAATGTGTCGGGCGGCGGCTATCTGCCGAAGGCCTCCCTCCAATGCCCGTCCTCCCCCAACACAACGCCCTTCAGCACCTGGGCCAGCACATTCGGCATAGAAACCAACGGGGGATGGACCGGCGACCGGGCGGACAGACTCGGCAGCTACATCAACCGGCAGTATCCCGGCCCTCCCGAATATTATACGCTGATCCCCGCGCGGATGAAAAAACCGGGCGACGCCATGATCTTCGCCGACACCTACCGGTCCGCCACGGGGAAGCCGTTTCCCCGGTTCAGCTACAACGGACTCACCGAAACCGCCGCGGTTTTCGCACCCCATAACGACCGCATCTCCGCCGCGTTCGGCGACGGACATGCCGCCATACACACCGGCAACGAGCTCAATTCGATGCCCTACAACCTGCGGACCTGGTATGACGCCAACTACGCGCTGCACCAGCTCTCCAACTGACCCGGCGGCTCTGTCGCAAATGACCGAGCCGTACAGCGCTCCGGATTTTTTATTCGGAACAGTCTTGCATATTCTGTCCCGGAACCATATACTTAACACAAGAAGGAAATTCGCACCATGAGAAAGCATTTTACGCTGATTGAACTGCTGGTCGTCATCGCCATCATCGCCATTCTCGCCTCGATGCTGCTCCCGGCGCTCAGCAAAGCCCGGGCACGGGCTTATCTGACCAGCTGCATCGGGAACCAGAAGCAGATCATCACCTCGGTGAACATGTATTGCAGCGATTATTACGACCGGCTTCCGCCGCATTTCGTCAGCGTGGTCGGCTCCGGAACGGAAATCCGTTCGCTCTCGGAAGCGAAGAATGTCGGACTGGGAATCGTGGCCGCCGGAGGCTATTTCGGCGGAGGCGCCGACTACACCAAGCGGGTCCGCGATACCGGTGCGGCGGATACGATTGCCCGGCCTAAAATCCTCCGCTGCCCGGCCAAGCCGCTCGGCGGCTGGACCTCGGAAAAGAATTTCTCGGATTATCTTTATTCCCGCGACTCGTCAAGCGCCTCCTGTCTGAGCGTAACGAGCTTCAACAAACCGCTCGGCCGCCTGAAAAATGAAGTCGTCTCCTACTGCATCACCGGGGACATGCTGCTGCGCAACGGAATCGACGTCGGAAAACTGATGCCGGAACACAACGTCGGCATCACTGTCGCCCGGGCCAACGGCTCCTGCGGTTGGGTCTCGCTCAACAGCTACCGCCAGGGCACCACGCTCGACGCGCGGCTCAAGCTGATCGACGCAATGAACTGAACACTCCAACCTTTGAACAGAAAGAGAGCAGGAATGAGACAACGAAAGAAGATTCTGCCGGCCGGGTGCGCCGCAGTCGCCGCAGCCGCCGCACTGACCGCGGCGGCGGATTCCAACCTGGTGCGCAACGGTTCGTTCGAACAGGCGGGCGGCGACAGCGTGCCGCTCGAATGGAAGTTCTCGCGCAGCGGCGACGTTCCCGTCACCGCGCTCTCCACCACGCCGGGCGCCGAGGGCGAAAAATGCCTGCGGGTGGTCAACCGGCAGGCGGCGAAAAAGCCCAACCAGTTCGGACTCCTCAGCCAGACGGTCAGGATCAAGCCGGACACGGATTATCTGTTCAGCTACAAGATCCGCGGCAAGGACGTCAAGGACGCGACCTGGGCGTTCGGCAAAAAATGGCTGATCCGCCAGCCGGTCATCGGGGCCTCCGACGACGGCTGGAAGCAGAATCTCTTCGTGCTCCGGGTCCCGGCGGACAAGATGGAGGGGGACAACCTCTGCGGCGTCCGGCTGATCACCGAAGGCCCCGCCGAGTTCGACATCGACGACGTCCGGATCGTCCCGATGGGAGACAACCTGCTGGTCAACGGGTCGTTCGACGGCATACCCGGTCAGATTCCGCCGGGCTGGTCCTACCGGATCTCCGGCAACGCCAAGGTTACCGGAGCCGTCGACGCGGCTTCGGCCCTGAGCGGAAAAACCGCGTTCAAATTCGTCAACGCCACGCCGAGGAACTCGAATGTCTACGGCGTGCTCACCCAGGTCGCCCGGCTTCAGCCGGAGATCGACTACGTGCTGAAAGTCCATGCCCGGGGAGAAGGCCAGGGCATCACGCTGGCGGTCGGCAATCGATGGGCGCACCGTCTCAGCCTCCAGCCGCTGACCGGGGAATGGCGCACCTATGAAATGCCCTTCCGGCTGGGAAAGGATGAAGTCGGCAAGGACGGCAGCGCCCCGGTCGTCATCATCTCCGAGAACGTCGCCCCGGGGGTGTGGATCGACGATATCTCGATCACGCCGAAAACCGCGCCGAACCTGCCCGCCGCACTCTGGCAGAAAAACCGGGTTTACGC
>CAYSZM010000200.1:0-1368 GCA_964435365.1 uncultured Victivallis sp.
AGGGAATCATCCGCTGCGGACACTGCGGCGGCGCGATGCTGCCGAACCATACGACCTTCCGCGATGGCCGTCATTACTATTACTACCTGTGTTCGCAAGATCTCAAGCGGGCGAAATACCAGTGTCCGGTGCATCGGTTACCCGGCGGCGACATTGAAAAGCTGGTCATGGACGAAGTGGCCGCGATTTTCAAATCGGAACAGTTCATCGAGATGCTGGCCAAGGAGTCCGGCTTGAACCGCGACGAGATCTCGGCGCGCTTCTCCGGCGTCTCGGGTTTGTGGGACACCCTGTTTCCCCTGGAACGGAAACGTCTGCTGCAGCTGATGGTGGAAAAGGTGTCGGTGTTTCAAGGACATGTCGAGTTGGACATAAAAACCTCCGGCATGAAACTGCTGGTCAAGGAGCTTGAAAATGAGCGTATACAAGTTGCTGGAGAACGGTGACATCAAGGTGGTGGTCGAGATAAGCCTCAGCCGCCAGTCCGGACGGAAGATGGTTCTGGACGCAGCCGGAACCAATATTGACATTGTGGTAGTGACCGCTTTCGCGCGGGCCAGACGCTGGCAGGAGATGATCGACAGAGGACGCTTCGGAAACATCTCCGAGCTGGCGTCGAAACTCGGACTCGACCAGTCCTACGTCGCCCGCATTATCCGGTTGAACAGCGTCTCTCCCAAAATCGTCAGCAGCTTTATCCGCGGCAAAGCGCCGTCCGGACTGTCGCTGACCCAGCTGATCAAAACGCTTCCAGTGTTGTGGGAGGAGCAGGAGAAGAAGCTCGGATTCTGATAGCCGCCCCGACATAAAAACGATAGCCGCCCGCCCCTGAAATCCAGGGGCTTTTTTTTGCCCGGATTTCCGGTTCGCGTTTCGTTTGCGTCGAAATATCGAAACGAAACATGACCGGATATCAATCCGCAAGCAACTGAGAACAAAGGCATAGCGATAAAACTTCCAGTTTCTTCGATGGGAAAGCGAAACACCCGCCGGTTTCCGAGGACAGCGCACAAGGCACTGCCCCGCGAAAACCGAAACGGGAGCTTTTTCCATGCAGAACACCACCAACGAAGAACGGGGACTTTCCGGAGTCCCGGCCGAGCCGATCACCGAGGAAGTACGCAAACACATCGAAGCGGTGGCCGCGTCGATGATCGGGAAATCCAACCTCCGCGAATGCGATTATGACGACCTCTGCCAGGACTTGACCCTGCAGATCGTGGCCGCGTTTCCATCGTTCGATCCGCGACGCGGAACTTATTACACGTTCGCCCAGGCGGTCGTCAGCCGCAACCGCGATAAAATCTTCCGCCGCCGCATCCGGCACGGCCTCGACACCGCGACCGTGTCCATCGACATCACGATGTC
>CAYSZM010000200.1:1468-3948 GCA_964435365.1 uncultured Victivallis sp.
GGCATCGTCGATCTGAAAACCTGCGACGACCTCCGCTGGTTCGAGTCCGACTTCAAGCGTTACGGCTACGGCTACCAGTTGGCGTTCTACCGCGCCGTGCTCCGCGAACGCATCGGGCAAAACGTGCCCTGCCACGTCATCGCGGTCGAAAAACGCGAACCCTACCGCTGCGGCGTATGGAAGATTTCCGACGAGGCTCTGAACTTCGCCGAAATGGAAAACGCCGCCGCCATCGAACGCCTCCGCGAATGCCGCCGCACGGCAGTCTGGCCGACCGGCTTCGAGGAAATCCGAATCATCGACAACATCTGACAGAAAGGATAAATAAAATGTCACTGCTCGAAAACATTCAGTCCGGACGGGAGAGCCGTCCGCCCCGCCTCATGGTCTACGGAAGCGAAGGCGTCGGGAAAAGCACCTTCGGAGCTTCCGCGCCGAATCCGATCTTCATCCAGACCGAGGACGGCCTGGGCGAAATCCACTGCCGCAAATTCCCCCTGGCGAAAACCTTCGACGAGGTCGTCGCCGAACTGACCGCGCTCCGCGACGAGAAGCACGAATTCCAGACGGCGGTCATCGACAGCCTCGACTGGCTGGAACGTCTGATTTTCGACGACGTGTGCCGCGAGTTCGGCGTCCGCTCCATCGAGAAGGCCGACGGCGGATACGGCAAGGGCTACGTCCACGCGCTGACGAGATGGCGCAAGGTCATCGCGTTGCTGAACGAACTCCGCGAACGCCGCAACATGCTGGCGATCCTGATCGCCCACGCGAAAGTCGAGCGCTTCGAAGACCCGGAGAATTCCGCCTACGACCGCTATACGCCGCGCCTGCACAAACACGCCGCGAGCCTCGTCTCGGAATGGGTGGACGCGGTGTTCTTCGCCACCAGGCGTTACCGGGTGCAGAAGGAAAGCGCCGGATTCAGCGGCGAGCGCGGCATCGCCTCACCCATCGGCGCGGACGGCGGCGAACGCATCCTGCGCACCAACGGAAGTCCGGCCTGCGTCGCCAAGAACCGCTACCGGCTCCCGGCGGAAATCGCGTTCTCGTGGAACGCCTTCGTCGAAGCCCTGAAGAAAGGACAGGCCAATGAGTAAATGCGGACAAAAAACCGAAGTATACAGCCGGGTCTGCGGATATTTCCGCCCGGTCGCCAACTGGAATCGCGGCAAACGCCAGGAGTTCGCGGACAGAAAGGTTTTCAAGGTGAAGCAAAATGCCGGATAAAGTCATCACGCTCGAATATCAGATTCCCTGCGACCGCTGCGGATTCCCGATGAAGCCGGGAACGAAATGCCTCGTCAAAATGGACGAGAAGCACGGGAAAGCCTACTTCGTCCACATCCAATGCCCCAGCGCACCGGCGGTCGCGGCGCACCGCAATCCGCATCCGGTGAAACCCGTTTTCAACCACGCGTTCGCAATCGCGTAACCCAACAGGAGAAACACATCATGGCAATCTTGAATTTCAACGCGAACTCCGTCGATCCCGCAAGCGTCTTCGAAGCGATTCCGGCGGGCAAGTATCAGGCCGTCATCAGCGATTCGACGATGAAGCCGACCAAGTCCGGCTCCGGGCAGTATCTCGAACTCGCCTTCGACATCATCGAGGGGGAGTTCAAGGACCGCAAGCTGTGGAGCCGTCTGAACCTCGAAAACCCGAATCCGAAGGCGGTCGAAATCGCCATGCGCGAACTGTCGGCGATCTGCCACGCGGTGGGCGTCCTGGAGCCGCGCGACTCTACCGAGCTTCACAACCTGCCGCTCACCGTCAGCGTCCGCTGCGCCAAAAATCCCGACACTGGCGAGCCGACCAACGAGATCAAGGGCTACGCCGCCCCCGCCGGAGCCAGTGCGGTTCAGAAGGCGCAGAGTCCGGCGGCGAACGCCGCTCCGCCCTGGGCGCGCTGATGGAATGCGAGTTCGAGCTTCCGTGGCCGCCGAGCGTGAATCACTACTACCGCCATGTCGGGCCGCGCGTGCTGATCAGCCGCGACGGACGCGACTATCGGGAAAAGGTGGTGGCCAAGCTGGCGGCGATGAAGCTGAAAACGTTCGGGGGCGCGGTGGAACTCCACGCGGAGTTCTATCCGCCGGACAAGCGCCGCCGCGACCTCGACAATCTCCTCAAATGCGCCTTGGACACGCTGCAGCACGCGGGGCTGTTCAAGGACGATTCGCAGATCGCGCGGATCAGCGCGGTCAGACACGAACCCATGCCTCCCGACGGGATGGCCTACATAAGGATCAGAGATTATGCCGTTTCAGAATAGCTGCGCCCGCCGTCAAATCGTGCAGGACTACCTCGCCGGACTCGAGAACGAAACCGTCCGGCTCGTCTGCTACATGTTCACCCGAGGCTACCCGGACGGAATCATCCGCCGCGACCTCCGCTTGAGCCGTCCGCGTTTCCGCGAAATCCGGGCCGAGATCGCGCAGGGGCTGCTCGACGCCGGAATCATCCTCCGGGGAGAATG
>CAYSZM010000200.1:4048-5766 GCA_964435365.1 uncultured Victivallis sp.
GACCGTATCAGCAGGCCGCGGTCGACGCTGTTTACCGGCATCTCCGCGACCGCGACGACAATCCCTGCGTGGTGATTCCGACCGCCGGAGGCAAGACGCCGATTCTGGCGACCATCGTCCGCGACGCCCTGTGCCGCTGGCAAGGCCGGGTGCTGATTCTGTCGCACGTCCGGGAACTGCTCCAACAGGCGGTGGACAAGATCACGACGATCTTTCCCGATTGCGACATCGGCGTCTACTCTTCCGGGCTGAACAGCCGGGAGACGCAAAAGCAATGCATCGTCGCCGGAATCCAGTCGGTCTACCGCCGGGCAAGCGAACTGGGGAAATTCGACCTCGTCATCGTCGACGAGGCGCATCTCATCCCGATCAACGGCGAAGGGATGTACCGGAAGTTCCTCGCGGAGATGAAGGAGATCAATCCCATCGTCCGGGTGATCGGCCTTACGGCGACGCCCTACCGCATGAGCACCGGGACGATCTGCGCACCGGACAACATCCTCAACGAGGTGTGCTTCGAGGTCGGCATCAAGGAACTGATGCGGGACGGATATCTCTGCAAGCTCCGCAGCAAATCGACGCGGCATGTCGTCGACACCGACGGACTGCACATTCGGGGCGGCGAGTTCGTGGACAGCGAAGCCGAGGAGCTGATGGACCGGAAAGAACTGGTGGAATCGGCCTGCGCCGAGATCGCCGGATACGCCCGCGACCGGAAATCGGTTCTGGTCTTCTGCTGCGGCGTCAAACACGCGAAGAACGTGCTGGCGGAACTCCGGAAGTTCAGCGATTCCGCCGAGGCGGTGTTCGGCGACACGCTGCCCGGCTTCCGCGAGGAATGCCTGGAAAACTTCAAGGCCGGACGGATCAAGTATCTCGTCAACGTCGGCGTGCTGACGACCGGCTTCGACGCGCCGAACGTGGACTGCGTGGTTCTTCTGCGTCCGACCGCTTCGCCCGGCCTCTATTACCAGATGGTCGGACGCGGCTTCCGGCTCCATCCGGACAAGCCGGACTGCCTGGTTCTCGACTTCGGCGGCAACATCGTCCGTCACGGGCCGGTGGACTGCATCCGGGCGGAGAACCGGGACAACGGCCGCAAAAAGGGCGAAGCGCTGGGAAAAACCTGTCCCCGCTGTCAGGAAACCATCGCCATAAACGCCGGGATATGCCCCTGTTGCGGCCATGTGTTCTCTCCGGCGAAGAAGAAGGCGGCGCACGATCAGGAGCCGTCGAACGCGCCGGTCATATCCGGCGAGGTCGCCGAAGAGGAATACGAAGTGCAGAGCGTGCGCTTCTCGGTTCATGAGAAACGCGACGCGCCGCCGGACGCGCCGAAGACGGTGCGGATCGACTACCGGATCAACATGGTGCAAAGCTTTTCCGAATGGATCTGCCCGGAGCATTCCGGCTACGTCCGCCGGAAATTCGTCGAATGGTGGCGCGAACACGCTACTGGCGTCGTGCCGCCGAGCACCGCGGCGGAAGCGGTGTGGCTGGCCAACGAAGGAGCGGTGAAGCTGCCGACGCATATCACCGTCCGCAGCGTCGCCGGTGAGAAGTTCCCCAGGATATCCGGACGCAGATACGCGCCGGAAACACAGCATCCGGAAACCGACACCGATGAAATTCCATTCTAACCGATAAAGGAACAAAGAAATGAGCAACAATATCCATTGGGCAATCTCCGCGCAGAACCTCCGGCAGGAACTCGTCTC
>CAYSZM010000201.1:0-5730 GCA_964435365.1 uncultured Victivallis sp.
TTGTTCTCGGAACCGGACTCAGCCCGATCGGCGGATTTTTACCGATGCTTCCTGCCGCGGCGTGCGTCCGTCTTTTCGTTCTCTCGCGCATGGAAGCTTCTGCCACGCGAGAAATGAAAATGATGATTCCGAGAGAAATAAAATGAGTGAATTTCCCAAATACCGTGCCCCGCAGTCCGTCGAAATCGAAAACCGCGTCTGGCCGACGCGGCGGATCAAAACTCCGCCGGTCATGGTGCCGGTCGATCTCAGGGACGGCAACCAGGCGTTTGTCCGCCCGATGAACGTCGCGACCAAAATCCGCTACTTCAACATGTTGTGCGGAATCGGCTACAAGGAGATCGAGGTTGCTTACCCCGCTGCGTCGAGCGATGAGTTCGAATTCGTCCGCCGTCTGATCGGGGACGGAATCGTCCCGGACGACGTGCGGATCAACGTCTTCACCGCCGCCCGCAAGGATCTGATCGATAAGACGGTCGCTTCCATCGCCGGCGCGAAGCGGGCCACCATGCACTGCTATATCGCCACCAGCGAACTGCACCGCCGTTTCGTCTTCGGCAAGACGCCGGACGAGATCATCCGCATCGCCGTCGAGGGCACCTGCATGATCGCCGATGCGATCGGAGAAGCCGGGATGCGCGACCGCGTCGCCTACGAGTTCTCCCCCGAGGAGTTCTCCGACAGCGACATCGGTTTCATCGTCGAACTCGGCGAACAGGTCCGCGCCGCCTGGAATCCGCGCGGCAAGGAGGATTTCGTCCTCAATCTGCCCGCGACGGTGGAGCGCCGCCCGCCCTACGAATACGCCGACATGATCGAGAGTTTCGTCCGGCGTTATTCCGGGATGGCCGACACGACCGTCAGCGTTCACGCCCATAACGACCAGGGGTGCGCCGTCGCCGCCGCCGAAATGGCCGTGCTGGCCGGTGCCGACCGGGTCGAGGGGACTCTCGCCGGGCACGGCGAGCGGACCGGCAACATGGACCTCGTCACGTTCGCGCTGAACTTCATGTCGCGCGGAATCGAAACCGGGCTGGACTTTTCGCATTTGCCGGAGATCACCGCCTTCATCGAGGAGGTTTCGGGGATCGTCACCAATCCGCGGACGCCCTACGCCGGGGAATTGGTTTTCACCGCCTTTTCGGGGACGCACCAGGACGCGATCCGCAAGGGGATGACGCAGCGCTGCGAAATCGGCGAACACTTCCGCCAGGGGTGGAAGATGCCGTATCTGCACGTCGACCCGGTCGATATCGGCCGGAATTACGACGGGCTGGTGCGCATCAACAGCCAGTCCGGCAAGGGCGGCGTCGCCTATGTGCTGGAGAGCGTCTACGGAATTCCGGTTCCGAAGGGGATGCAGCCGATGGTGGCGAAGGCGGTTCAGGCCGAGGCCGAAGCGACCGGGGACGAGTTGACGCCCTCCGAGGTGCACCGGATTTTCCGCGAGAAAATCGTGGAGTCCCCCGGAGTGATGGCCGTCGGCGGATTCCGTCTGCAGCGCCCGGCTCCCGGCGGTGTCGACGACCGGACCGAAGTCCGGTTCGAGATCGAAGCCGGCGGCCGGCGGTTCGAAGTCGCCGGGACCGGAGTCGGCCCGATCGAAGCCGCCGTGGAGGCGTTTCGGAGCTGCCCGGCCTGTCCGGCGTTCCAGTTCGAGGAGTACTCGGAGCACGCCATCGGACGCGGGGCGGCGGCGGAAGCGCTCGCTTTTATCGGCATCCGTCCCGATGGGGCGGAGAACGTCGTTTACGGCGCCGGAATCGACGGCAACGTGAATCTCGCGGCGATCCGGGCGATCGCCAATGCGATCAATCATATCGTGGCATCATAACCAGAGGCGGAAACATGGAGAGGAATCCCATTCGGACGGAATCCGGCAGGAATGACTTCGTCGACGAATACGGCAAATCGCTCATGGTGCACGTCGATACGTCGCCGGGGCAGCGAATTCTCGACCTCGGCTGCGGCGACGGCGCCCTGACCGCGGAGCTGGCGAAAAACGGCGCGAAAGTGCTCGGTATCGACAACGCCGCGGAGATGATCGTCATGGCGCGTTTCCGGCACCCTGAACTGATGTTCGCCGAGATCGACGCGCTCGAGCTTCCCTACGACGGGGAGTTCGACACGGTCTTTTCAAACTCGGTGTTCCACTGGATTCCGAACGTGGACCTGCTGCTTTCCGAAATCCGCCGGGCGCTGAGGCCGGGCGGCAAACTGGTCTGCGAGTTCGGCGCGGCGAGCAACATCGGCACCATGCGGCAGGCGTTCGCGGCGGCCTGCGCCCGGCGCGGGCGCGACTACCGCGAGCGTTTCTACTGCCCGACGCCGGACGAATTTTTCGACCGGCTGAAGACCGCCGGATTCGAACCGGAGCGGGTGTTGGAGTTCGACCGCCAGACGCCGCTTCCCGGCGGCGAAGAGGGGCTCAAACTCTGGGTTCGCCGGTTCCTGGCCGACGGGCTGGCGCAGTTCGGCGCTTCGGTGCAGGAGCAGATTCTGACGGAGGTTGAGAACGCCTGCCGGCCGCTGCTCTGGAACGGCGGAGAGTTCGTCGTCGACTACCGGAGACTTCGCGCCGTCGCCTTCAAAAAATGAGTTCGGGGGCGGATTGAGGCTCCGGAGCGGCGGAAAATGCGAAAAAATCGCTTTTTTTGCGGAAAAAACATTTTTACGGCTTGAATTTGTATATGACTCTGAGTATAATTACCTTCAGTTACCAAGGGCTCACCAAACCCAAAACAGGAGGGAGTTGAACGATGAAACATGATTTCTATGATGTCAAGGCGAAGACCAAGGTCTCGGCGGACGTTCTCGATTGCGTGACCTTCGGCGATGCCGGTCGTATGCGCTATGCGTTCAAGGGCAAAACCGCTGACGGCCGCAGCCTGACCGCTTTCGTCGGCAAGAGTGTCTGGGAAAAGGCCAAGGGCCAGCTGAAGAAGTAAGGCTCTCTCATAGTGAGACGTTCGATGCCTCCCGTTCCTGCGGAGCGGGGGGCTGGTTCGTCTCCGGAGGGGTTGATTTTTCCGGCGGATGATGTTACATTATCCGGAATGGAAAACGCTTTGCAGGAAAGGATTCTCCCATGGCCGATGAAAAACGGGCGATGCCGCCGGCGATGATTCTCTGCGGCGGGCAGGGCACCCGGCTGCGGGAAGTGACCGAACTGCTTCCGAAACCGATGGTGCCGATCGGTGAACAGCCGATCGTCTGGCACATCATGCGCGGATACGCCGCATTCGGCGTCACCCGCTTCATTCTCTGCCTCGGCTACAAGCGCGAGGAATTCATCGATTATTTTCTGAATTTCCATGCCCGCTCCACCGATATCACCGTACAGTTGGGCAAAGAGCGCGGCATCATCTATCACGGCGAAGCGTTCGAAGCCGACTGGGAGGTGACGCTGGCCGATACCGGCATCGAAACCATGACCGGCGGCCGGGTGCAGCGCGCCTCGCGCTATCTTGCACCCGAAGACCGTGAATTCTTTCTGACCTACGGCGACGGCGTGGCGGATATCGATATCGCCGCGTTGCTCGATTTTCACCGCGCCTCCGGCAAACTGCTGACGATTTCCGCCGTTCATCCGGAGGGCCGCTTTGGAGAATTGGAGCTCGACGGCGATCTGGTGTCCGGTTTCCGGGAGAAAGCGCCCCGGACCGGCAGTTTCGTCAACGGCGGCTTCATGGTGGCCGATCGCACCCTCATTCCGCGTTACCTCGACCGGGAAGACTGTTTCTTCGAAGCCGCGCCGATGCACGAAATCATGGCCGACGGCAACCTCGCCGCCCGCCGCCACGAAGGATTCTGGCAGTGCATGGACACCCCGCGCGAGCACCGGATGCTCAACGATCTCTGGAATTCCGGCCGCGCGCCGTGGACCAAATACTGGCGGGAGTGAGGATGATGTTCGGCGGCGTTTATCGGGGCAGGCGGGTTCTGGTCACCGGGCATTCCGGTTTCAAGGGCTCCTGGCTCTCCGCCTGGCTGGTCAGCCTGGGCGCCGAGGTCTGCGGCGTGTCGCTGCCGCCGGAGACGGAACCGAACCATTTCACGCTCCTCGGCGACTCCGGAATCCGTTCGGAATGGTGCGACGTGCGCGATGCGGAGAAACTCGCCGCGATCGTCCGGGAATTCCGGCCTGAAATTCTGTTTCACCTCGCCGCGCAGCCGCTGGTCCGGCTCTCCTACCGCGAACCGGCGGAGACCTTCGCCGTCAACGTCGGCGGCACGGTCAATCTGCTGGAGGCGGCGCGTCGCGTCGATTCGCTCCGCGCCGTCGTCGTCGTCACCAGCGACAAATGTTACCGCAACTGCGAACGTCACGAAGGCTACCGGGAGGAGGACCCGCTCGGCGGCCGCGATCCGTACAGCGCGTCGAAGGGGTGCCAGGAGATCGTGGCGGCAAGTTATCGCGACAGTTTTTTCGCCGCGTCCGGGGTGCTCCTCGCCACGGCGCGGGCCGGGAATGTGATCGGCGGCGGCGACTGGGCGGCGGACCGGCTGGTTCCCGATCTGGTGCGCGCCGCGGTGAAGGGCGAGGTCGAGCCGCTGCGTTCTCCCGATGCGGTCCGGCCCTGGCAGCATGTGCTGGAGCCGCTCTCCGGCTATCTCGAACTCGGGCGGCGGCTTCTGCAAAACGGGAAAGCGTCGGCCGACGCCTGGAATTTCGGCCCCGCCGAGGAACAGGCGGTGACGGTCGGCGAGGCGGCGGGGCTGCTCCGCCGTTTCTGGCCGAAGGTGAACTTCCGGTTCGCGCCGGCGCCGGACGCGCCGCATGAGGCGAAACTGCTCCGGCTCGACTGCATGAAGGCCGAGCGCGAACTCGGCTGGCGCGGCGTCTGGAGCACCGAAGAGGCGTTCCGGCACACCGCCGGATGGTACTGCGATTATTACGAAACCGGGCGGATCGACACGGCGGCGGATCTCGACGCCTATTGCTCCGACGCCGCCCGCAGGGGATTGTCATGGACGAACTGAGCCTGAAAAAAGAAATTCTGGAAAAAGTCGCTGCCTACGCCAAGCTGCGTTCCGGCAACCGGGGCGACTTCAAACCCGGCGAGAGCCGGATCGACTATGCGGGACGGGTCTTCGACGAAGCCGAATTCCTGAACCTGACCGAAGCGGCGCTCGAATTCTGGCTGACCGCCGGACGCTGGACAAAGGAGTTCGAGGAGAAGCTGGCGGCGAAACTCGGTTTGCGCCGGGCGCTCTTCGTCAATTCCGGCTCCTCGGCGAATCTGCTCGCTTTTATGACGCTCACCTCTCCGCTGCTCGGCGAGCGGCGGATCGGGCGCGGCGACGAGGTGATTACCGTCGCGGCGGGGTTCCCGACCACGGTGGCGCCGATCGTTCAGTACGGCGCAATTCCGGTGTTCGTCGATGTCGAGCCGGGGACGGCGAACATCGATGCGGAGCGGCTCGAAGCGGCGCTTTCGAAGAAGACCAAAGCGGTGATGCTGGCGCATACGCTGGGCAACCCGTTCCGGCTCGACGCTGTGAAGGCGTTCTGTGATGCGCACGGCCTCTGGCTGGTGGAGGACAACTGCGATGCGCTCGGCTCGACCTATCGGGGGAAGCCGACTGGAAGTTGGGGCGATATCGGCACTTCGAGTTTCTACCCGCCGCACCACATGACCACGGGGGAGGGGGGCGCGGTTTACACCGACGACCCGCTGCTGGCGAAGATCGCGCTCTCGATGCGCGACTGGGGGCGGGAATGCTCCT
>CAYSZM010000202.1:0-5723 GCA_964435365.1 uncultured Victivallis sp.
CCTTTCCGCTTTTTTGCGGAAAGGCGGCACTCCCTCCGCCTGTTTTTGCAGGAAGTTGGTTTGCAAGGGGCAAGACCGTTGCATGTGAGTGCGGTTATTCTGCTCATGTGGAGATCTTTACATGGGCTTGGCAGGCCATTTGGTATGACTTGCAGACCCTCGCTGAAGATTCCCGGCGGTCTGGCGGAATTCCCTTGTTTGGGTCATTCCCGGCGTGCGGCTTTGAGCTTGGCCCCCTGCAATCCCCGCTTTCTGCAAAGTTGCAAAGTACCTTACTCGCAGGCATGAGTACGGCGAAGCCGCACGGAATGCCGGAGAGCGGGGCCCCCGAAAAGTACCCGAAGCCCGCCAAAGGCGGGACCCGAGGCCCGTGGCCGAAGGGTGGCAACTTTTTGGGGTGAGGCACCCTGCCGGTCTGGGGGAGGTTTGGAGGGGGGCGAAGCGCCCCCTCCGATTCCCATGACTACGATGTGGAGGGAAGAAAGTTACAGGAGATCGCGACGGGCCATAACGCCGGCGGTTTCGACCGGAGTTTTGCCGATATAGATCTGACGCGGACGGACGATTTTGGTGTTGCCGCCGATCATTTCCTTCCAGTGGGCGATCCATCCGGGGAGGCGTGCCAGGGCGAACATGACGGTGAACATGTTCTCGGGGATGCCGAGGGCGCGATAGAGGATCCCGGTATAGAAGTCTACGTTCGGGTAGAGATTCCGTTCGATGAAATAGGGATCGGTCAGGGCGACTTCTTCGACCTGACGGGCGACATCGAGGAGGGGATCGCTGTAATTGGTTTTCTCGAGATAGGCGTGACACTCCTTCTTGATGATGGCGGCGCGGGGGTCGTAGGTTTTGTAGACCCGGTGGCCGAATCCCATGAGACGGAAGGGGTTGTTGCGGTCTTTTGCCATATCGATGAATTTGCGGACATTGCCGTCGGCCTGGATGGTCTGGAGCATTTCGATGACCTCCTGGTTGGCGCCGCCGTGGAGCGGGCCGGAGAGGGCCGAGATGCCTGCCGAGATGGTGGCATAGAGGTTCACCTGGGCGCTGCCGACAGTGCGAACGGTCGTGGTCGAGCAGTTCTGCTCGTGGTCGGCGTGGAGGATGAACAGTGTATTGAGGATGCGCACCGCTTCGGGGTGGATCTGATACGGCTGAACCGGCGAATCGAACATCATGTTGAGGAAGTTCGCGCAATACGACAGGTCATGCCGGGGGTAGACCACCGGGTCGCCGATCGATTTCTTGTAGGCGAACGCCGCCATGGTGCGAACGATGGAGATGAGCCGCGCGGTGGAGACGTCGATATCGTCGGCCATCGACTTGAGGTCGACGTTGGGGTAGAACGCCGCGAGCGCGTTGATCATCGTCGAGAGGATGTGCATCGGGTGTGCGCCCTGGGGGAAATGGTCGAAGAAATGACGCATATCCTCATGCAGCATCGAGTTGACGTTGAGAAGTTCCGAGAAGTTCTGGCGTTCCTCTTCGGTCGGGAGTTCTCCGTGAACGAGCAGGTAGGCGACTTCGACGAACATGGCTTTTTTGACCAGTTCTTCGATGGGGATGCCGCGATAGCGCAGGATTCCCTTTTCTCCGTCGATAAACGTGATTTGGCTGTAGCAGGCCGCCGTATTGAGAAAACTCGGGTCAAGCGTCACGTAACCGGTCTCACGACGCAGATTCGCGATATCGATCCCTTTTTCTCCTTCGGAGCCGACCACCACCGGCAGCCGCACCACCTTGTCTTCGATCTGAAGCGTCACAAACTCGGGACTCTCGTTCATATGGGAATCCTCCTTCTCAATAGTCAATTTCGTTGCGAAACCTCCCGCGGGAACGCGCCGGCTCCTGCCTCCGGTTTTTTTCATTACAATTAATTCAACCTTATAATATGCCACATCCGGCTGTTTTTTTCAAGCGGAAAACCGGGTCGGACGGAACGAATCGGCAGAAAAACGCGGGATTTTCCGTTTCCGCCACTTTTCCTGCAAATCGCGGTGCGAAAATTGGAAATCGGCGCACAGTCGTGGTATAATACACAAATCCACATTCAAATCAACCGGCGGCAGACGCCGGGAGCTCGGCAATATGACAGCGGCAAGACGAAGAACACCCACACCGAAGACGGCCAGGAAGCGGACGCGCCCGCTCCGGAAGCTGCTTGGATACCTCATTGTGTTTGTTGCTCTGGCCGGGTTCGGGGCCTTCCAGATTGCCGAAAAGTACGCCGACAACCTGCCGTACTATCAGGACCTGCGGGCGCGGGCGTATTTTTTCAAGGATCGGCTGCTTAAGACGACGGACCCGACGGTGCTCATCCGTTCACCGGAAGAGGCGGCGGCTTCGCCTTACGACAATTTGAAACTCGGCATTCCGGGGATGACCGATGTGGTGATCGACCGCCGCGGTTACGCGCTCGGGTATTCGGAAGAGTTCGAACAGCCGCTCTGGGTCGCCTATCACCTGACCGCCGACGAGGTCCGCAACCGCAAGACGGGGCGCACCGACGATTTCCGGATCGACCCGTACATCTCCACCGGTTCCGCCCGGCTGGAGGATTACGCGAAGAACGGCTTCGACCGCGGCCATCTGGCTCCCGCTGCCGATATGGGCTGGTCGGCGAAAACGATGTCGGAGAGCTTCTATTTCTCCAACATGACGCCGCAGGCTCCCGATTTCAATCGCGGCGTCTGGCGGAAACTGGAGGAAAAGGTGCGCGACTGGGCGGTCGATTACGGCGAACTTTACGTCGTCACCGGCCCGGTTCCGGCCCGGTCCGGCCGGACGATCGGAGATAACAAAGTGGCGGTTCCGCCGGCCTGTTACAAGGTGATCTACGCGCCGCGGGCGAAGCCTCCGGCGATGATCGGCTTCGTGCTGCCCAATGCGCGGAGCAGCCGCCAACTCGAAGAATTCGCGGTGCCCGTCGACGCGGTCGAGGCGCTGACCGGGCTGGACTTCTTTTCGAAGCTGAGCGGTCCGGAGCAGGGCCGCCTCGAATCCGTGGTCAATCCCGGGCAGTGGAAGTGGTCGCCCAACCGGAGCCCGGCGAATTCTTCGCGGTAACCCGAGGCGTGTTTGCAACTTGCGTTCGGATGTCGTATGGTAACGCAGCGAGGTGTTCAACATGAGAAACGAAGAGCTCTGGACCATCCGGCCGGATCTGGTCGGCTGTTATGAATTCGACCTGCCCGTCACCCACCCCCGGACGTGGATGACCCAGCCGCACCAGACGCTGATGCTGACGCTGTCGGGGACCGGCACGCTTTACCGGAAGGAGGCTCCGTTCACCTGCCCGGTCGATCCGGATGCGGGTTCGCTCTACTATCTCCACGGCGGGCTGGTCCGCTATGTGGAGGTTCTGAACAACCGGCCGATGCACATGATCGCCTTCGCCTTCAATTTCGGATTCGAAAACGGGCTCGACTTCTTCGATTATTACACGCTGCCGGGGTGTCTTACGGGGCCGGAGTCTTCCGCAATCAGCCGGATCATCCTCGACATCAACCGCTTCAAGTCCGAGACCGGCATCGCCGCGCAGATGGAGCGGCAGCGGCTGATGTGCGCGTTCTGCGGGCGGCTGGCGGCGCTGGCTGAGCCGCGTCCGGAAATCCGGCTGCCGGAACACACTCCCCGCTGCACGCCGGCGATCGATTATCTCAACCGCCATTTCCGCGAACCGCTCGACGTCGGGCGTCTTGCCGCGTTGTGCATGGTTTCGCGGCCGCATTTCTTCCGGCTGTTCCGCACCGAAATGCGGATGACCGCGCAGGAATTTCTTTGCCGGAAACGGATGCGGGAGGCGGAGAAACTGCTGCTGTCGAGCAACTTGCCGGTCTCTGAAATCGCCGTCCGGAGCGGCTGGAACGACCCGTTCCATTTCTCCCGGCTGTTCACGCGCCGGAACGGGGTTTCGCCGAGGGCGTTCCGCGAGAGTTTCCGCCGCTACGGAGCCGCCCCGGTCACTCCCCCGATTTGAAGAGAAACCGGGGGTCGAGCAGGTAATCGGTCTGGACGTTGGCGAGAGAACGCAGCATCTGGCTGCGGAGGTTCGGGATGCGCTCCGAAAGGTCGTCGAGCAATCCGCGGAAGTAGGCGCGGTCGCCGTCTTCCAGGAGTTCCTCGTAGCGGCACTTCCCGGCAATCGGCAGGCCGAATTCGTCGCGGCAGCGGATAATCAGCGATTCGGGAGCCAGCGCGAACGGGCGGATCACCCGGACCTGTTCCTTCGCCTTCGCCGCCACGTTCGGCCCCATCGTACTCAGCCCCTGTCCCCGGAACAGGCTCATCAGGAACGACGCCGCAATGTCGTCGAAATGCTGGCCGAGCGCCAGCTTTCCGCAGTTTTCCCCGGCGGCGAGCCCGTAGAGCTTGCCGCGCCGCAGCCGGGAGCAGAGCACGCAGGGGGTGCCGTCGTATTCTTTCTCCGCCAGAATCCCGGCGATGTCGAGCCGCACGATGCGGTGCTCCCACCCCTGTTCCCGACAGTAATCGGCGATCCGGTCCGCATGGAATTCCGGGAATCCGGGGTCGAAGGTCGCCGCGACCAGTTCGAAGTGAATCGGCGCCTTCCGCTTCAGCGCGTGAAGCGCGTGGAGCAACATGAAACTGTCCTTGCCGCCGGAGAGCCCGACCAGGATGCGGTCGCCCTCTTCGATCATCCGGTAGCGGGTCACCGCCTGCCCGGTCAGTTTGCAGAGTTCCCGAAATGCCGGACTCTTGCGGGGATCAGTCTCATATTTCGTCAAAATATCGCTCCGTTGCTTGCCATTCCATGCGATGTCGAGTATAATATATACAAGACAAGGCCGCTCTGCCAACCACAGGACGGACAAAGTTCTTTTTTTCCGGCAAATGCGCAACCCGCAACGGGTTCCCTGTGCCGGAGCAGTTGCGGAAAATGATAGAAAGTTCATCATATGGATAAGAAAACAAACAATCTCCCGAAAGGGGATGAAACCATCCTGATCGTCGACGATCACGAGACGATCTGGGATTTTCTGATCGAAGCGCTCCAGAAGCTCGGCTACTCGGTGCTTCTCGCCGAAAACGGGCTCGACGCCGTGGAAATCTACGAGGCGAATCCGTCGCAGATCGATCTCGTCCTCCTCGACATGATCATGCCGAAACAGGGCGGGCACCAGACCTTCTTCCGCATCCGCTCCATCGACCCCAATGCGAAGATTCTGCTCTCCAGCGGCTTCGTCTCCGAGGCCGAAGTCCACGACCTGCTCAAGCAGGGCGCCTGCGGATTCCTGCCCAAACCCCACCGTCTGCCGACCGTCGCCAAAGCGATCCGCCAGGTCCTCGATACCGGCTGTCTGGTGAGCTGAACAGGTTTCCCATGGACGATTGGGTCGAAATCCAGCGCGACGAGCGCCACATCAAGCGCGAGCGCGCCAAGGCGAAAGAACTGCGCAAAACGCCGTACTTCCAGAACCTGCTCCGGCAGGGCATCTGTCACTATTGCAAGCAGAAATTCCCCCCGGAAGAACTTACCCTCGATCACATCGTTCCCGTAGCACGCGGCGGTAAAAGCACCAAAGGCAATCTCGTCGTCTGCTGTCGCTCCTGCAATCAGGAAAAAAAATTCCTCACCCCCGCCGAACTCCTTCTTCGCGAACTGGAAAAAGAAAACGGAGAATAGCCTTTATTCGTCATGGGTGCCTCCGGCGGGCAGGGCGCTTCGCCCCTGCACCCCGACCGGCAAGGTGCCGGTG
>CAYSZM010000203.1:0-5663 GCA_964435365.1 uncultured Victivallis sp.
GGCCGAGCGCGAGTTCGCCGTCCTGCGTCGCGGCGCCGTCGGCGAGAATATCGCCCTTCTTGACCACCTGACCGCGGCGGCAGATCGGCCGCTGGTTGACGCAGGTCCCGGCATTGCTGCGCAGGTATTTGTAAAGCCGGTAATGCTGATAGGAATCCTTCGGCGCGTCGGCGCCCGGGAGATTGCCGTCCGGAGTCACCACAATGTGATCGCTGACCACCTCGGCGACAATGCCGTCGGCCTTCGCCGCCACCACCGCGCGGGAGTCGCGGGCGATGCGGGCCTCAAGGCCGGTGCCGACCAGCGGCGAATCCGGCATCAGGAGCGGAACCGCCTGGCGCTGCATGTTCGAACCCATCAGCGCGCGGTTGGCGTCGTCGTGTTCGAGGAACGGGATGATGCCGGCGGCGGCGCTGACCAGCTGCTTCGGCGAAACGTCCATGTACTGGACCTCTTCGCGCGGATGCTCTTCATTTTCCCCCTTCAGACGGCTCATCACCGTCGGGCGGACGAAGCGGCTGTTCGCATCGAGCGGCGCGTTGGCCTGCGCGATCACGAAATGCTCTTCCTTGTCGGCGGTCAGATAGTCGATCTGGTCGGTGACCTGGCCGTCCACGACCTTGCGGTACGGGGTCTCCAGGAATCCGTACTCGTCGATGACCGCGTAAAGCGACATCGAGGAGATCAGACCGATGTTCGGACCTTCCGGCGTCTCGATCGGGCAGATGCGGCCGTAATGGCTTGGGTGCACGTCGCGCACTTCGAAGCCGGCGCGGTCACGCGAAAGACCGCCGGGACCCAGCGCGGAGAGACGACGCTTGTTGGTCAGTTCGCTCAGCGGGTTGGTCTGGTCCATGAACTGAGACAGCTGGCTGCGCGCGAAGAAGTCGCGGATCACGCCGGCGAACGCCTTCGGGTTGACCAGCTTGGACGGCGTCACATTCTGCTCGTCGAACGTCATCCGCTCGCGGATCAGACGCTCGGTGCGCAGAAGGCCCGCGCGGCACTGATTCTGGAGCAGCTCGCCGACGGTACGGACGCGGCGCGCGCCGAGGTGGTCGATGTCGTCGACCTGTCCGCCGGTGTGGCGCAGCTTGATCAGCATCCGGGTCGCCGCCATCAGGTCCTTCGGGTCGAGGATGCGCTGGGTGAGCGGAATGTCTTCCTTGAGCCGTTCGTTCAGCTTGAAGCGGCCGACCGCGCCGAGGTCGTAACGGCGGTTGTCGAAGAAGAGGCGCTTGATCAGCAGCTTGGCGTTGTTGATGTTGGTCGGGTCGCCCGGACGCATGCGGCGGTAGATCTCCTTGAGGGCGTCTTCCTCGTTGCGGACCTGGTCTTTGCGCATGCAGCCGATGAGGTAGTTGTCGCCGTCGGCGACATAGGCGAGCTCAAGTTCCTTGATTCCGGCGTCGACCAGCTGCTTCAGGTGGTTCTCGGTGAGCTGGACGAGTTCGTCGATCACCACCACGTCGTCGTCGGTGGTGATGTCGTCGATGGTGTAGAAGCCGGAGAGATCCTTCTGCTTGAGCAGCTGCGAGACCGTGTAGTTCTTGACCTCATAGCACTGCGAGAGGATGTCGCGGTTGGTCGGGTAGCCGATGGCGCGCAGGAAGGTCGTGATGTAGAACTTCCGGCGGCGGCGGCGGCGGTCGAGGTAGATGAAGATGAAGTCGTTGATGTCGAACTGGACATCCATCCACGATCCGCGGTCCGGAATGATCCGGTACGAATAAAGCGTGCGGCCCGAGGAGTGACGGCTCTTCTCAAAGCAGATGCCCGGCGAACGGTGCAGCTGGCTGATGATGACGCGCTCGGCGCCGTTGATGATGAAGGTGCCCTGATCGGTCATGATCGGAATGTCGCCCATATAGACGCGCTCGGGAACCTCGGTGCCGTTCACTTTCAGCAGGAAATCGACGTAGAGCGGAGCATCGAAGATCTTGCCGTCTTTGATGCAGTCCACGACGTCGCCCTTGTGTTCGCTGGCGTTGCCGATCTCATAGGAGACGAATTCGAGCGACATCTGCTTGTCGAAACTCTCGATCGGGAAAATTTCATTGAAAACTTCCTGGAGTCCCTGGTTCTTCCGTTCCGCCGCGGAAATATCGCGCTGCAGAAAATCGCGGTAGGAATCCACCTGGAGACCAATCAAATCCGGCACATCCAGAACATCCCGGAGTTTCCCATAATTGATTCGTTTTGCCATACCCTGCCTGTCTGTTTATAGGATGAAACTATGTATAAAATTCAAAGACGATCCGGGAATCTTTCCATCCCGCCGCCCGGTCCGGGGCGAAAACCGCCTGAAAACCCAATAGCCGAAACACAAAGAAACCGACCTGCCGGCAAAATACCACGCCGTCAGTTCGGAAATATTCGATTTTTTTCTGAAATTCAAGGAAGACACGAACCGAAAAAACCACCAGTCCGGGCCTTTGGCGCAGCCGCTTCAACAAAAGACCACATCAAGCTTGCTGCAACCGGAAAACAAATCTCCGGAATCCGGAGACGGAAAAACGGCGGGAGGCGAAAAAATTCGCCTCCGCCGCAGCAAAACGACCGAAGTTACTTGACTTCGACCTTGGCGCCGGCCTCTTCGAGCTGCTTCTTGAGCTTCTCGGCCTCGTCCTTGGTGATCGCTTCTTTGAGCGACTTCGGGGCACCTTCGACCAGGTCCTTGGCCTCCTTGAGACCGAGACCGGTGAGTTCGCGGACGACCTTGATGACGCCGATCTTCTTCGCGGCATCGAAGCCGGCGAGGATCACGTCGAACTCGGTCTTCTCTTCTTCGGCAGCCGCGGCAGCAGCAGCCGGAGCCGCGGCGGCAACCGCGACCGGAGCCGCAGCGCTGACGCCGAGGCGCTCTTCAAGAGTCTTGACCAGCTTGGAAAGCTCCAGAACGGTCATATTCTCGACGTACGAGACGAACTCTTCCATTTTGTTTTCTTCCGACATGTTAAATGCCTCCATGATTGTTCGTTGGCTTAATTATTTTCAACTTTGTCTTTGTAGGCGTTGAGCACATTCAGGATGCTTGCCGCCTTGGCATTGAGAACGCTGACCAGGTTCCGGGACGGAGCCTGCAGAACGCCGAGGAGCATCGCCTGAAGCACCGGCTTCGAGGGCAGCTCGGCGAGACTGCCGACCTGGGCGGCGGAAAGGATTTCGCCTTCCATATAACCACCCTTGGCAGCCAGCTTCTCGTTCTTCTTGCCGTATTCGAGCAGCAGCTTGGCCACCGCACCGCAGTCACCGTTGCCGAACACCATGGCGGTGCCCTCGGTGAGCGCGATGGAATCCGCACCACTGATGTTCAGGAGCTCGCAAGCCTTCTTGATCAACGTGTTCTTCAGAACATGGCAGCAGGCAGACTGGGCGGCGAGCTGGCCGCGCAGATCTTCGAGCTCCTTGACCTTGAGACCGGCGAACGAGACGAAGTAAACGTAATCGGAAGATCCGATCTTCTCACTGATCTCTTTGACCAGAAAATGCTTTTCGTTTCTCATTCCTTCGCTCTCCCAAACTCTTTCGGATTGATCTTGACGCCGGGCGTCATCGTCGCGGCAATCGTGCAGGAGAGAATGTAGGAACCCTTCGCCGTCTGCGGCTTCGCCTTGAGAAGCGCATCGACGATCGCGTCGAAGTTGCTCTTCAGCGCGGCGTCGTCAAACGACATCTTGCCGAACGGGACATGGACGCAGGCGCCGCGGTCGGCGCGGAATTCGGCGCGACCCGCCTTGGCTTCGCGAACCGCATTGCCGACCTGGTCGGTGACCGTGCCGGTCTTGGGGTTCGGCATGAGGCCGCGGGGACCGAGCTGACGACCGAGGGGACGAACCAGACGCATCGCATCCGGAGTGGCGATCAGGATATCGAATTCCTGCCAGCCGCCCTTGATCTTCTCGACCAGGTCTTCAAACCCGACGAAGTCGGCGCCAGCCTCCTTCGCTTCGACAGCGGAAGCACCGTCGGCGACCACGGCAACGCGAACCGCTTTGCCGGTACCGGCGGGCAACGCCACCGCGCCGCGGACCGTCTGGTCCGACTTGCGGGGATCGACGCCCAGCTTGAACGCCACTTCGGCGGTCTGGTCGAACTTCACGCCCGGGAATTTCTTGAGGAGCGCAATTGCCTCGGCAACGCCGTAACGCTGCTGAGAATCGAATCCCTCGATTTCCAACTGCTTTCTGTAAAGCTTACTTCTACGCATCGACCACCTCAATTCCCATGCTGCGCGCGGTTCCTTCGATGATGCGCATTGCCGCTTCCTCGCTACGGGCGTTGATGTCATTCTTCTTGATCTGAACGATTTCACGGATCTGCGCACGCGTGATCTTGCCGGCCTTCTCAAAGCCCGGCTTTTTCGACGCAGAAGCCACTCCCGCCGCCTTTTTCACAAGGATCGACGCCGGAGGCGACTTGCAGATGAACGTGAACGACCGGTCCTGGAAGACCGTGATCACGACAGGAATAACCAATCCGCTCTGTGACTGTGTGGCGGCATTGAACTGCTTACAGAACTCCATGATGTTGCAGCCAGCCTGCCCGAGGGCGGGGCCGATCGGGGGAGCCGGAGTCGCGGCACCCGCCGGAATCTGCAACCGGATCAAGCCTGTAATCTTCTTTGCCATGATTACTTTTCCTTTTCCGATTCCAAAGGTGGTCCGGACCGACAGGTATCCCGCCACCAGTGAATCTTACGACATGTTACAAAAGCCCCGAGTCACCGTCAAACGGTGCGCTCGACCTGCCAGAACTCCAATTCCACGGGGGTGGAACGACCGAAGATCGAGACCATCAGCTTCAGCTTGCCGCGCTCGTTGTCGATCTCCTGAATCGCTCCCTCAAAATTCTCGAACGCACCGTCCTTGATGCGTACCATCTCACCGATCTCGAACTCGACCTTGGGCCGGGCGGTCGGCGTCTCTCCGGCCTGGACCGGCCGCAGCAGTTCTTCCACTTCCTCATCCGGCAGCGGCGTCGGTTTGTTCACACCACCGAGGAACCCGAGAACCCCCTGAATGCTGCGAACGAAATACCACGCCTTCTCATCGACCATGCCGAGTTCGTCGTAAAGGTCCATGCGGACCCAAATGTAGCCGGGGAACAGCTTGCGAGTCGTCGTCGTCTTCTTCCCCTGGCGCACTTCGGTCACTTTTTCCGTCGGAATGAACGCCTCGTAAACCGGGACCTGATCGCCGTTCTGAAGTTGGCGCAGAATCGTATCCCGGACCTTGTTCTCGTGTCCCGAAAGAGTATGAATCACAAACCACTGGCCGCGGCTGTCGCGTCCGGTATCAACTGAATCGTTCATTCTTGTTCTCTTTCTAAAACTTTCCGACCGTAATCAGACGAATCACCCAGGCAGCAATCCAATCGACGCCGGCAACAAAAAGCGCCAGAATCGCAATGTTGACCACCACCAGAATGGTGGACTCAAAGAGCTGCTGACGGGTCGGCCAGGTACAACGGCCCAGTTCGGCCATCGTGTCGGAGATAAAGCGCCGGATTTTCCCGGTAATCGAATCAAAGCCGGCGACTGCACCGGTGCGCTTTTTGCCGTTTTCCATCTCTGTCCCTACCTGGTTCTCGACTGTTTCACAAAAAATGGCAGGAGAGGTGAGGCTCGAACTCACGACCTGCGGTTTTGGAGACCGCCGCTC
>CAYSZM010000204.1:0-5638 GCA_964435365.1 uncultured Victivallis sp.
GCGGCTACCTCGACTTCCAGAAGGGGATGGCGATGACCAGCGCGAAGCTGCTCGACCATTTCCCGAAGGGCCGCCGCCTTTTCATCAACATGCTGATGGATACGACGATCTTCTGCGACTGCTGGGGCATGACCACGCCGCGGCTGATTCCCGACATCGGCATTCTCGCGGGTGACGACATCGTCGCTATCGAGCAGGCCACGCTCGACCTGATCGACCGCGAGGAGCTGATTCCGAACGCGCTCCCCGAAGACTGGGAACTCTCCGACGACGGTTCGCTGCACCTCTTCGAACGGATTCACGGAAAAGACCCCTACGCGGTGGTCCGCTACCTGGAAGAGCTCGGCTGCGGGACGACGGACTACACGTTCGAAGAAGTTGAATAGACGGTTTTTTCGGACGGAAAGGCTTGTCAAATCAGCAAAGAAGAGTATATTACCCGGAAACAATCGATTCGAGGAGCGGAAAGCGCGGACGGCAAGATGCAGAAACCGGAAGTCACCATCATCATCCCAAATTATAAGACTGCCGACCTGACCCGGCTCTGTCTGCGTTCGCTGCGCCGCCATACCGATCTGGAACGGATTCGGGTGATCGCCGTCGACAACGATTCGAAGGATGCTTCGACCGAGTACCTGCGCGGCGTCGAGTGGATCAAGCTTATCGAGCGTCCGCCAGTGCCCGGCGAGTCCGGGCCGCAGATGCACGCCAGGGCGCTTGATCTCGCTCTTGCCGAAGTGGATACTCCTTATATCATGGTGATCCATACCGATACCATCGTCATCAACGATCTCTGGCTCGACTTCCTCGTCAACCGGCTGATCGCCTCTCCGAAAATCGCCGGAGTCGGCAGCTGGAAGCTCGAAACCGTGTCGAAATGGAAGCGGTTCGGGAAAGCCGTCGAAACCGGCATCCGCCGGCTGTTCGGGCGGAAGAGCAAGATGGAGACGCAATATCTGCGCAGTCACTGCGCGCTCTACCGCACCGACGCGGTGCGTGAGGTCGGGCAGCCGTTCTGCGACAACGACACCGCCGGGAAATCGTTGCATCTGGCGCTGGTTGCGGCCGGGTACGACATGCGTTTCATCGACTCGGCCGAGCTGATGAAGTTCATCCGGCACCTCAACCACGCCACGATGATTCTGAACCCCTCCCGGAACGACCGCAAGACCTCCAAACCGGCGGCGCGGCGGCGGATCGAGCGCGAGCTCGAGTCGCTGCACTACCGGGAGATTCTGGCGGACGAAACGCTGGATCGGCTCACTCCATGAATCTGCTCTTTCCGATTTTCCGTTACTTTCCGCACGGCGGGCTTCAGCGCGATATGCTGCGGATCGCCGAGGAGGCGGTCGGCCGCGGTCACCAGGTTACCATCTGTACGATGGAGTGGCGCAGCCGGGAGCCGCTGCCGCAGGGCGTGACGGTGAAGCTTCTCCCGGTGGGCGGATTTTCCAACCACGCCCGCGCACGGAATTTCGCCGACGAGGTGCAGCGTTATGCCGAAAACGGGAAGTTCGACCTGGTGTTCGGGTTCAACCGGATGCCGGGGCTCGATTTTTATTTCGCCGCGGACAACTGTTTCGCCAAGACCGCCGCCCGGCATTCGGCGATGGTGCTCGCGCTCCTGCCGCGTTACCGGACTTTCCTCGCCTTCGAACGCGCGGTGATGTCGCCGGAGGCGAAGACGCGCATTCTTTATCTCACGCCCGCCCAGAAGCAGGACTTCGTCGAGGTATACGGGACGCCGCAGGAACGCTTCACACTGCTTCCGCCGGGGATTCCGCCCGACCGGAAGCGTCCGGCCGACGCGGCGGCGGTCAGGGAGCGCAAGCGCGCCGAACTCGGCATCGCTCCGGACGATATCCTGCTGCTCGAAGTCGGCTCCGGCTTCCGCACCAAAGGCGTGGACCGGATGCTCCGGGCGCTGGCCGCCCTGCCGAAATCGGTCGCCGCAAAGACGAAGCTGTTCGTCGCCGGGCGTGAAACCAGTTCGGCGTTTGCGGTTCTCGCCAGACAGTTGAAGCTGGTCGGGAAGGTGGTGTTCGGCGGCGGCCGCAACGATGTCGCCGAACTCCTGCTGGCGGCCGACTTGCTGGTTCACCCGGCGCGCAACGAAGCGACCGGAACCTCGCTGGTCGAGGCGCTGGCGGCGGGAACTCCGGTGCTCTGCACCGCAAACTGCGGATTCGCCAATTACGTCGAAGAGTCGGGCGGCGCGGTGCTGCCCGAACCGTTCGACGAATCGGCGTTTCTCCGCCTGCTCGAAGAGATTCTGACTTCGCCGGGCAGACTGGAGAATATGCGAAGCGCGGCGGTCGCCTATGGCGAAACCGCCGATTTCTACCGGCGCGCCGCGGTGGCGGTCGATTTATTGGAGGAGGCGGCCGATGGCGGAACTCATTGATCTGGCGCCCGAATTCGCCGAGGCATGGCGTGGGCGCGATCCGTTCGAGGCGGCTTTCGCGCTGGAGGGCGAGGTGTTCCGCAAAGTCAAGAGCCGCCGCACCTTCCGGTTCGAACTGAACGGGAGCGGCTATTTTGCGAAGATCCATCACGGCGTCGGCTGGCGCGAAATCATCAAAAACTGCCTGATGGGCAAGCGCCCGGTGCTGGGGGCGCGCAACGAGTACGAGGCGTTGGCGCTGCTGCACAAGGTCGGCGTCGATACGATGACCTCGTGCGCGTTCGGCTGCCGCGGGAGCAACCCGGCGAAGCTCGACTCCTTCCTGATTACGGCGGAGCTCCGGGATATGACCAGCCTGGAGGACTTCTGCCGCGACTGGCCGGCGAATCCGCCGCCGTCCCGACTCCGCCATGCGCTCACCCGGCGGCTGGCGCTGATGGCCAAGGGGATGCACGATGCCGGGCTCAATCACCGCGACTGCTATCTCTGCCATTTTCTGCTGGACAACGCGACGTGCGGCGAAGCGCTGCCGCATCTCTATGTGATCGACCTTCACCGGGCGGAGATCCGGAAAGAGATTCCGTTCCGTTACCGGGTCAAGGACGTGGCCGGGCTGCACTTTTCCAGCATGGACATCGGGCTCACCCGCCGCGACCGTTTCCGCTTCATGAAAATCTACTCCGGCAAAAAGCTGCGCGATACGCTGCGGGAAGACGCCGCCTTCTGGCGCGCCGTCGATGACGCCGCTGTGAAGCTCTACTGCAAGGAACGGCGAAAAATGGAAAAACGCGCAACCGCGTAGCGTTTTTCCTTGCTTTTTTTTCGAGACGGCGTTACAGTAGACGGCAGGCAGGGAGGAGGACCGGTATTATGAAACGTTCCTGGATAGCGATCGGAGTCCTGGTTCTGGCGGCGGCGCTCTTTTCGGCGGGGCTGGCGCGCAAGCTGGTGAGCATGCGTTCCGGCGATGCGCCGACCCGGAATGTGATCACGGTGATTCCCAAAGGGGTGGACAGCCCCTGGTGGAACCAGGTCCGGCTCGGGGCGGAGGCGGCTCTCGCCGGTTCCGGTTACCGGTTGAACTGGACCGGTCCGGAGCAGGAGAGCGACCATGCCCGGCAGATCGCCTGCATCGAAGACGCGCTGGTGCGGAACGCGGCGGCGCTGGTCATCGCTCCAAATGACTCCAAGGCGCTGGTCCGTCCGGTCATGGATGCCGCGAAGCGGATGCCGTGCGTCATCATCGATTCCCCGCTGGCGAGATCGGGGGGGCTGCCGCTGGTGGCGACCGACAATTACGCGGCGGGTGAACTGGCCGCCCGGGTGGCCGCGCATGTGGTCGGCGGGCACGGGCGCATTTTGATCGTCAACCACCTGCGCAATTCCGAATCGACCGTCGAGCGTTCCCGCGGGTTCGTGGCGACGATGCGCAAAGAGTATCCCGACATCAAGCTCGTCGAGATGCCGTTTGAAGAAAACCTGCTGCACGACGTGCGGCGTATGGTCACCGATTACCTTGCCCGCGAACCGGATGTCGACGCGGTTTTTTCCGTCAATCTCTCCACTTCGGAGGGGGCGTACCGGGCGATACTGAACGAGGGAAAGGAGGATCATCTCCGGCTGATCGCCTTCGATTCCTCCGCTCCGCTGCTCGATGGCGTGCGGCGCGGCACGGTTGCGGCGATCGTGGTCCAGAATCCGTTTGAAATCGGCCGCCGCGGCGTGCTGCGGGCGCTGGATGTGCTGAATGGGGTTTCGGGCGAGGCGTTTACGCCGATCCCGGTTTTTGTGGTGGATTCCTCCAACTTGAAAGAAATGGAACGCGCCTATCCGGATGCGCTGGGGTTATGAGCATGGTCGAATCGGCATTTGCATTTGAGATGCTGGATATTTCGAAACGTTTCGGCGCGGTCGAGGCGTTGCGGGATGTCTCGTTCGCCGCGCGTCCCGCCTCGATCCATGCGCTCTGCGGAGAGAACGGCGCCGGAAAGTCGGTTCTCGCCGGAATCCTGGCCGGGGTCTACCGGCCGGACGCCGGAGAAATCCGCATTGCGGGGAAATCGCTTTCATTTTCCTCTCCGGCGGTGGCGGTGCGGGCCGGAGTGTCGATGGTCTTTCAGGAATCCGATCTGGCCCCCGACCTCACCGTGGCGGAGAACATCTTTCTCGGTGCGGAGCGGTTGATGGGCACCCGGTTTGCGCACGTCCTCGACGGCGAAGCGATGAACCATGAAACCGACGAACTGATCGACTGCTACGGGTTTCTGCTCAAGCCGGACACCCAGGTTTCGGAGTTGACTCCGGCGAAGCGTCAGCAGGTGGAGATTTTAAAAGCGCTCAACCGCCGGGCTCATATTCTGATTCTGGACGAGCCGACGGCGTCGCTTTCGATCCGCGAGACGCAGGAGTTGTTTGCCATCATCCGCGGGCTGCGCAACACCGGCATGACGGTGGTTTACGTCTCGTACCGGCTGGGCGACCTGCAGGAGATCGCCGACGAGGTCACCGTGCTGCGCGACGGGGCCCGGGTTTTTTCCGGGGCGCGTTCGGTGATCAATTCGGACCGGATGGTCCGTTTCATGGTCGGGCGCGATCCCGGGGAGATTTATCCGTCCGGAGAGAACCATCCGGGGCCGGTCTTTTTCGAAGCGAAAGACCTGAGCGACCGGATCGGGCGCGTCAACCGGGTCCGGTTTTCGCTGCGGCGCGGCGAGATCGTCGGGCTGGCCGGCCTGGTCGGTTCCGGGCGGAGCGAAACGGCCAAACTGATTTCCGGAATCACCCGTCCCGCGTCCGGAACGATGCTGATCGACGGCGTCCCGGTCCGCTTTCACTCTCCGCGCCAGGCCCGGAAGTCGAAGGTGGCGTTTGTTCCCGACGACCGCACCTGGGACGGCATCATTCCGACGCTGAGCGGAGCGGCGAACCTGATGCTTCCGAATTATTCCCGATACGGGATGCGGTTTCTGATTCCACCCTGGCGGGAGCTTCGTTTCGCCGGGCGGCTGGGGCGGCTTTTCCGTCTCGGCTGGCCTTCGCCGCGAACGCGCGGCTCGGAGCTTTCGGCGGGAACGCGGCGCAAGCTGCAGGTGGCTCGCCGCATGGTTGCCGATGTCCGGCTGCTGATTCTGGACGAACCGACGCGGAGCGTCGATATCGAGTCGCGGCGGCAGATTTATGACCTGATGTTCCGTTTCGCGCGGCGCGGCCGCACGATTCTGCTGATTTCCTCGG
>CAYSZM010000205.1:0-5614 GCA_964435365.1 uncultured Victivallis sp.
AGAAATTCCGGATTCGCCTGGCGAAATGCTTCCGCATCCCGGCGGCATTCCGCGGAATTCATCAGCGGGTTCCAGGAAACCACTCCCGTTTTCGGCGCATTGGCGACCAACGACGCAAGCGGCTCGGCGTCGACCTGGATTCCTTCCGCCTGCCGGACCCAGAAGTCCTTCGCCTCAATCGAGTGTCCCAGCAACCCCGAGATCTCGGCCCGTTTCGTGCGCAGATCGCCTTCAAGCGAAAAACTGTAAGCATAAATTCCGGCGGTATACAAAAGAGCAAGGGCAAACGGCCACAAATACAGCAGGGAATGTTTTTTGCGGTCGCGAAATCCCGCCGCCGCGAACAGGAATACGATGATGCATCCCCATCCGATCCAGCGGGGAAGTTGCGACCCCATCAAGGGGCCCCACGCGTTCCAAATAGAAACCGTACCGACCAGGCCGCAAAATCCGAGCGCGGCGAACAACCAGCGTTTCTGCTGAAGCAACACAAGAAGCAGGATCAACACGCCGATCGGGAAAAAGACGGCACCGACGATTGCGGCAATGCTGCGAAGCGATTTCCAACCCGGGAAACAGATCCGGATCATTCCGCTGAGCGCGCAGCCGAATACGATTGCGCCATAGAGCCAGAGCAGAAACAGGACCGGAAGCCCGGCCGCAGCGTTCCAGAAATTCAGGTAAGGAAATCCGACCAGAAGTGCGAAGGGGACCAGCGACAGCAACAGAATATGCCAACTGATTCCGAATAGCGCTGCATTGCTCGGAGAGTTTCGGAGAAACAGTTTATAGAAGAATCGTTTCCGTCGATAATGGGTCAGGGAACCTTGCAGCTCTTTCATTCCACCCTCCTGCCGTAGACACGGCGTTTGCGTTCGCTGAAAATAAGGTAAGACTTCAAACGCCGCTTTGCAAGGAGTGATCGTGGTTGATTCGGGGATTTTTTACAGCATCAGGCAGGATTCCCGGGCAAGAAAGAGCGTATCGACATCGACCGAGCGCGGCGGCGCTTCCGGATTGCGGATGCGTTCCAGCGCCAGCGCGACCAGCGCCTCCCCGCAGGCGTCGAAATTCGCCTCGATCGTGGAGAGCGCGGGAGTACAGCAGCCGGAAAAATAGGAGTTGTCGTACCCGACGATCGAAAGATCGCGCGGACAGGCCAGCCCCCGTTCCGCCAACAGCCCGATCAGCCCCAGCGCCCAGGAGTCGTTCTGAAGCAGCACCGCGTCGATGCGGCGGGGAATGAGGAATTGATCGAGCATCACCGCGAGCTTCTCGCGCACGCCGGACGAATCGACTCCGCCGACGTCAATCGTATAGATCTGTTCCGCCGCCTCCGGAACCAGTTCGGCGAAGGCCCGGTGGCGGGCGCGGACCGGGTCGAACTGCAAATGCCCGGTCGTCACCAGCGCGATGTTCCGCCGCCCCTCCCGGTGAAACTGGTTGATCGCGGCGGAGAATCCGGCGTGAAAATTCTGGCGCACGCAGGAGAACCCGGCGACCGGTTCGGCGGAAAACACCACGACGGTGCCGTCATCCCGCAACCCGTCGTGGAGCACGTTCGAGTGACAGATCACCGCATCCACCCCATGCTGACGAAGGGTGCGGTAGTTGAGCTTCTGCCGTTCCGGGCTGTGATGCGCTCCGGCGATCAGCAGCCGGTAGCCGACCTGCTCCGCGGCGCGCTCGATGGCGCGCAGCAGCAGGAAGTGGCTGACCGACTCCTCGCTGTCGAGCTGCATCCCGATTGTCTTCGACGGCAGATGGTTGAGGACCCGGGCGCTGAAATTCGGGATATAATCGAGCTCCCGCGCGATTTTCCGGATCTCCTCGGCCTTCGTCCGCGAAAAGCGGATTCCATTCTCGGTTCCGTTGAGCACGGCGGAAACCGTCCCCCGCGAAACGCCGGCGCGCGCCGCGATATCGATCAGCCGAACCCGTTTGCTTTCAGTCCTCATATTTCCTCCCTCACTTCCGGCACAGTTCGTATGCCAGCACCGTACCCTCCGGGCGGAAGGTGTTGAGCGGAAAACGCATCGAACCATCCGCCGCCTTGACCGGCTGAACTTCGGCCAGACGCTTGCCCGCCGAATTCAACGCATAGCAGCGCATCGCTCCATCTCCCGACAGAATCGTGAGTTCCGCCTCTCCGCGCGCGGCCAGATAAGGCATCACGCCGAATGATTCCAGCTCGGTCATCGCGGAAGAACTGAATTTGGTCTTGGTCGCCTGCGTGTCGGTCAGGTGGAGCAGCAAAATCCGGTCCGCTCCGGCAAGCGTTTTGCCGGTGTGCGGAATCGCGGCGAAGACGCCCCGGCCGACCCGGTTTTCGACCGCCATGAATTTGCCGCGCGCCTTTTCGCCGGGCGGCAGGATCATCACTTCGACGCCGGGAGCGCTGACCGTGAACCGGGCGTTCTTCCGGTCCAACTCGATCTGGCCGGTGGCCGAGCGGAAAATTCCGCGCTCGGCGTCGTACCATTCCGACTTGATCAGCTTCTTCTCCTGCATCCGGGCCAGCAGATGCTGCGGCTTCGCATCGACCACCGGCAGCGAACTTTTCCCGGGCGGAAAATTGTAGCCGGAGTCGAGCAGCGCGGCGGTGTTCTTCGGCAGCAGCCCGGCCGCGGCGGAGAGGTCCGGGGCAAGAATCGTCCCGACTTTGCCGATCAGCCCGAGGTCGTCGAGCTCAATCGGATACTTCTGGCTGAACAGCGTGCCGTCGGTTCCATTCTGCAGCACAACATACGATACCGGAGCCGTTTCCACTCCTCCGTAGAGAAAGAGCGCGCCGCCGATGCGCAGCGAAAGCGCCTTGACCGGGTCGCTGGTCGAGTCGAACGGGTCGGCCGCCGCCGAAGTCGCCGGCTGGTTCCCGTAAACCCGCCCGGGGCTGTGGGCGTAGGCGAAGTGAAAAATCGCGTCGTATCCCTGCAACGCACTGTAAGCGCCGACAACAGGGCCGCCCTCCGCCCGGTAACGGTTCGGCCTCGGGAAGTCGAATTCGGTGATGGTGAACGGCTTGCCGTACAGCCGCGAGACGAACAGCGCCCCCGGCGCCCGAAGCGGGGATTTGAGCGCGGTCTCGGGGTCGAACCGCAGCGGCATCGTCTTATTGGGGCCGATGAAAGTCGGGTGGGCATGGTAAATGTGATTATCGACATAATCATAGAGACCGCGCATCCCGGCCAGCCGCGGCGACATGTGCATATTCTGGTCGGTGAACGGCTTATCGACGCCGAGCTGCGCGATGAACTCCTTCATCTGCCGGTAGCGTTTGAGATAGAGCGACGAGAGGAACTCGTCGAAGTAAAGCGCGCGCTCCGGGCCGGGGGCGGAGGATATTCCGCGCTCGCGGCAATACCCTTCGAACGCCTTCAAATAGAGCGAGGTGGTGAGCGGCGTATTGTTCCAGAACGCGTCGACATTCGTCTCGTTGAGGTAACTGAGCGAAATCAGCGCCGGTTCGTCCTTGACCGCGATTCCGGTGTAGGGGTTCACATGGGTGAGCCAGCCGGAGACCCGCCGCCGGTAATGCTCGAACACCGCATCCATCACATAGAAAAGACCTTTGTACTCCTTCGCGTCGATGATCGATTTCGGCGGACGCTCGCCGATTTCGGGAATCTCCGTCGCCGGCGGGCGGAAGGTGACATACAGATCGGTGGTGATGTAGATGCCCCGCTTTTTGAGCGCGGCGATGAAGTAATCGAAACGCTCCAGCATTTCGGGGTTCGTATACGCGGAGTCCTGATGATGAAAACGGACCGCGTTAACCCCTTCCGCCGCAAGACGGTCGGCCAGCCGGTCGGACCATTCGTGAGTCATCATGCCGGTGCCGCCGCAGATGTTCGCGCCGAAGAAGCGCACCGCTTCACCGGGACGGTCGCGGAACTCGAAATGTCCGCCGCGGATCACCACCGGCCCGTACTTTCCGGCGGGAGCGTCGAGGCGGCCGGAGAAATCCATCACCGAACCGGGTTCGGTGTCGCGGATGTAATCAAATGGTTTCCAATCCTTTCCAGAGACGATATAGGCGGGAATCTCCTCCACCCGGCGCGCCGGGTAATCGCTGACGGTCAGCGCGACGATTCCCCAGACCGTCGAATCCAGCGCCCGGAATTCCACCTTGCGGATCGGTTTCTTCTCGATCTTCCAGGCGGAACGGTAGAGGCCGATAAACGAACTGCGGTTTTCGCCGATCCAGACGAGATCGCTGTTTTTGCCCGCCTGCGGTTTCCACCAGTTGCCGACGTCGACGAAACCGCGCACGGGGACGGTCTGCGTGGAGCCGTCGGCATAGGTCAGAACGATTTCCCCGACTTCCGGCTTGAGGGCATAGGTGGAGGCGTGGAGCAAATGCAGATACTCCCCGGCGGGTGCGCCGGAGAGCTCGCCGCTCGCCGCCGTCTGGCGGAACGGGAAGCCGGAAGTCTTCCCGGCCAGAATGATGCAGGAAAGTCCTTTGTTCCGAGCGGGATCGATCACGTCGAAATCCATTCCGCCGAACCGGACGGGGCCGACCGGCAACATGCGCAGGTCGTTCTCCGCGCCCTGGTCGGTCCAGCCGCCCTTGCCGTCTCCGGCGGTCTTGTCGGAAAACCCCATGTTGGCCGCGGAGCGCAGGTCGACGGGAGTCCCGCGATGGAGGATCTCACGCAGATTCATATTGAGCGAGGCCGTCTCGACCGCCTTTCCGCTCGGCGGGGTGAAGAGAATCCGCAGCTGCCAGACTCCGGGCTGAAGCCGGAACTCCTGAAGCAACACCTCCAGTCCGCCGGAGAATTCCAACTCCCCCTCCCCCGTCGGCAGCGTGAGCTTCGAACAGCGGTAACGAGTGGAGACCGGTTTGTCGCCGGGCGGCGGCAGAGTCACCTCCTTGCCGTCCACCGCGATCCGCCGATCGGCGAACCGGGAACGCGGAAAGGTCATGGTCAACGCAACGGTATTGAGTTCGGCAGCCTCCCGGAAACGGACCTCAGCGGCGTACCGCAGCGATTTCGCCGCATCTCCCTCCAGCGTAACGGACAACGTCCCGGGCGGAAGCTCGGGCAAGCCGGAGAATTGCAACTCGGCGCTGCCGGTTCCTTCCCGGCGTCCGTCTTTGGTCATCTGAAATCGGGACCGGGTTTGCGAGAGCCCGTTCCAGCTTTTGTTGAAAAGCGTCACCTCGAATTCGCAGCCGTCGGCGGCGAGCGCCCCGTGTTTCGTCAGTTCGACGGCGGCATCCGCCGCCAGAGTCCCGCCGAAAAGCAGAGCGGCGGCGCACCAGTTGGACCAGTTCATAAAGCGTCTTCCTCAAATTGGAGTTGAAAACAATGGATTATTCCGCAAACTCGGTTGCCGTGTGGAAGGTCTCCTTGAGCTTCCCGATCGAGGCGAACTCGACATGCCCGTCCGCCCAGGCGGCGGAGACCGCGCTCTTGTTGTGGATCAGCCAGGGGAGACCGCCCCAGGTCCGAAACGCATAGAAAATCTTGGACCGGTTGTTCCGGACGCCGTCCGCCTTGTCGTCGCACAAAAAGAGGAATTTCGACGGCTGCTGCATCCGGCTGGGCATGAGATAGGAGACATAATCGGTGGCGGCGCCGACGATCACCCGCCCGACATTGCT
>CAYSZM010000206.1:0-5562 GCA_964435365.1 uncultured Victivallis sp.
CGGTGGAATACATGTACGCCTTCACCTTCGGGGTGAACGACAAGGCGATCATCGTTTTCCGTTTCGAAGATCCCGCGCGCGCCATCGCCGAACTCAAAAACGAGCCGGTCAAACTGATTCGCGCCGCCGATCTCTACAAGGACTGAGTCCCCCCGTTTCAACATCCGGTTTCCCGCGGCCGTCCGGCTGCGGGAAACCGTTTTTTTATTGAAAAACAGCGAAAAACGGCTTGCTTTCCATATGGTCTTTTTCTATAATAAAAGTAAAAGGTAAGCTCCGTATCTGACGGAGAAACGAGGGTATTGCATCAAAAGGCGTATAATAGTTAGTATGTTAAGTTCCCGGAACCGGCTCCATCGGCGCAATGGATTCTAATTGAACCGATTGCGCAGGATTTTTGCCGCAGATTCCGCCTGAAAGCCGTGTGATATGCCTCCTTTTTCGCCGTATCCGGCGAGCTGTTTCCGCAATGCGGAATGATTTCCCTGCATCACGTAGTAACTATTATGTGACACGGAGGGGAAATCATGCGGCAGAACAAATTCACGTTAATCGAGCTCCTGGTGGTAATCGCCATCATCGCAATTCTGGCTTCGATGCTGCTCCCGGCGCTCAGCCAGGCGCGGGACCGGGCGCGGACCACCAGCTGCCTGAACAACTGCAAACAGCTGGGAACGGCCATCATCGCCTACGACGACGCGACCGGGCAGGTTCCGCGCAACATCGTCTCCGGAACCCAGAAATCGTGGTGGCGGCAGCTCGCCGAAGCCAATCAGATTCCGGGCCCCTCCGACAGCGGGATGTGGACCTGGCAGCCTTACGGGGTGGCCAGATGCCCGGCCTCCACCAAATACGGGGCCTACGGCATCCTGAATTCGGCTCAGAACCAGTCCGGCGACAATTATACCAAGTATAACTTCAAATCGCTCAAGCAGTTCGCCATGCCGTCGCAGAAGGTCATGATCGGTGACGGCTATTCGGTCAACGCCTCCCTCGGCGAATACTGCCAGTGGAAAGTGAACGTGGCGGGAGAGGAAGTAACGAACAACAATCACGGGTTCACGGCCCGCCATGGCAATCTCTCGTTCAACGTCGCCTACGCCGACGGTCACGCCAAAACCAAACGCTACGCCGGGACCGGTATTTACAACCCCGGATCGTTCGCCCATTTCTCCACCGATCCGGTCTGTTCCCAATACCGCTGACAACGACGGAAAAACAACATGAAAATCCGGTACATCTCCCTGCTGGTCCTCGCCGCAGCCGCGCTTCAGGCGGCCTCTCCCGACGCCAAAGGATTCCTCCGTGACTGGCTGATCGGCGGCGCGTATCCCTCGTATCAGGTTGACGGCGCCGACCGCGGATTCCGCGACGATCCCTGCGACGAGGCGAACCTCCGCCCCTTCGACGGGATGAAAGGCACCGCGCTCTTCAAGGCGGACAAGTCGAAACTCATCGCCGGAATCGGCTCGACCAACGAATGGGGATATACCGAAGACAAATCCTTCCCGGTCAACTGGGTCCGTTACACCCAAACCGGAGATTCGCCCATCGTCACGCTCGACGGGCGGTTCGCCCCGATCGACGACCATATGATCGCCTACGCCGCCTGTTACATCGAGTCGCCCGAGGCGCGGCAGATCAAGCTCCGCATCGGCAGCGACGACGATTTCAAGGCGTATCTCAACGGCAAGCTCGTCGGCGAGGCAAACTCCTCGCAGGGCGTCGTCCCGGACAACTTCCTCTGCGACGCCGAGCTTCGGCGCGGCCTCAACGTGCTCGTCCTCAAAGTGGTGGACCGCACCCACGGCAGCGGCTTCTGCTGCGCCGTGAGCGACCGCCGGAACAATCCGCTGACCGATCTGGTCGTCCGCACCGACGACCCGGCCCGGGAAGCGATGAAACGCGACCGCCTGCCGGAAATTCCGAACGCCTTCGACAGCGGAGCCTATGCGCTTTTCTCCCTGAAAAACCCGGTTGCCCTGGCCGGAAAAAACACGCTCTCCGTCATCACCGGCAGCGAAAAATCCGGCCGGGGCGAAGCGCTGCTCACCGTCACCGAACCTGGAAAGCCCGCCGTCACCTTCCGCCGGGACATCGAATTCAACGGCAGGCCGGTCCGCTGGAGCGAAGCCGTCGACCTCCGGCCCGGACGCTGCACCGTCGCCCTCGCCCTCTCCCGCCCTGGAGAAACGAAGCCCTTCGCCCTCCTCGACCGCGAGTTCGAAGTGTATGACCCCGCCGCCGTCGTCAAGCGGAACGCCGAGCTGAAAAAACAGCGCGCCGAATCACAGGCGAAACTCAAAGCGGAAGAGGCGAAACAGGAACAGCTCACCCGCGCCTGCGCCGAATGGAAGCAGCGTCACAAGGCGCTCTACGCCGACGCCGAGGCCGCCTATGCCGCGCTGCGCAAACGAAATCGCGGCGGAGCCGAAGCGCAATCGATCGACGAACCGCTCCCCCCGGCTCCCGGCGCGATCCGCAACCGGCTGCTGCTGAACGGCGACCGCTGGCAAATGGCGCAGGGATTCTCGCGCGACGGCCAAAGCGGCGGCTACACCGTCCCGCCCGAAGAGACGTGGAAGCCGGGCGTGCTCCCGCGGGTTCACTTCAACCGCTATTTCCGCACCTGGTTCTACCCGGTCCGCAACGCCGACCCCAAGAATCCCTACGGTGAAGTAGTTCCGCGCAAGGGGTGGGAGACCTACACATTCGACGACATCCTGACTTGGCAGAAATTCTGGGCTCGGCTCGACATCGATCTCGGACCCGGCGCCGACACCCGCAGCTGGGACTTCGTCTGCGAGGCGGTCAACGGTCTCCTCAAAGTCTATCTCAACGGCCGGTATTGCGGCCGCTGGGAGGGCAACATCGGCATCGTCCGGATTCCGCTTGTGGGGGTCAAACCGGGCGTCAACCGGCTCGAACTCTACTTCTCGGACCCGACCGCCGAATTCAAGCTCACCGCGATTCCGAAATTCCAGGAGCAGTTCGGCATCACCGGCGATATCGCGCTCGAATCGGCCGCCTCCGCCGTCAAGGTCGAAGACGTCGCCGTCAAAACCCGCTTCCGCGACAACACCATGGAAACCGAAAACGGCATCGTCAACCGCACCGCCGCGCCCGTCGCGGTCCGGCTGGTCAACAGCTGCATCCTCGACGGCCGCGTCCGCTTCCGGCTGCCGGAGATGACCGGGACCGTCCCCGCCGTAGGAAGCCTGACGCTCGGCTCCACCGGCGTCTGGAACGACCCGAAACTCTGGGGAATCGGCGGCGAATACGGCGACCCGGTGCTCTACGATCTCGTCAGCGATCTCTATGTCGACGGGAAACTCGCCGACCGCAGCGTCCGCCCCTTCGGCTTCCGCGAATTCTGGATCGGCGGCAGCGATTTCTACCTGAACGGCCGACATATCATCCTGCAGGGCGACGTAGGCCTGAAAGGGCTCGGCAACCGCAAGCACTGCGATGTGCTGTTTCCCCTGCTGCGCGTCGACGGCATCAACACCATCCGGAATCACGACGGAGAACACCAGTCGCCGGAGTTCTTCCGCTCCTGCGACCGGCTCGGGATGCTCGCCTACGCCAACATGTATCCGGTCCTCCACGAGCCGGGCCGTTCCACGCCGGAGAATTTCATCCCCTGCGACGAATTCGTGAAAAGCGGCCGCGACGAATTCAACAAGCGCAATTACCGGCGCTGGTTCGAGATGCTTCGCAACCACCCGAGCGTCGTCATCCTCGCCACCGACAACGAAATCTTCACCCAGGCGTGGGACACCCCGACCAAGGAGAAGTTCAACGTCCGCAACGACCGCCTCGGCGCATCCTACGCCCAGTATGTCAAAAGCCTCGACCCCGAACGGATCATGACCCGGGACGGCGATGTCGGCACCTGGGGATTCGCCGAGAAATACCACGACAATCCCCCCTGCGACACCGCCAATTACCACTACCCCGACTTCAACATCGACAGCTGCGTCATCAACTGGCAGAGCGTCTTCGGCTTCCGCCCCGCCGTCTACGGCGAAACACTCTACTACTCCTACGGCGCATGGGACAAGTGGATCGGCGCAATCCCGAGCCAAGTCGAAAAGAAGGCCCGGCGCGTCGCCGAAGTCGCCGCCCTCTACCGCGAACTCGACGTGCCCGGACAGATCTACATGGGTCCGTCAAACGACGGCTTCGTCCTGTTCGACGACTCCGGCAAAGGCAACGTCTGGGGCATCACCGCCGCACAGCACAACGCCGAAGACGTCCCCGGTCAACCGGGGTATCCGTGGCGGAAACTGCCGTGGCCGTCGCTCTCCGGCACCGGGCTTAAACCGGAATTCGTCTCGACCGATGTCAAGAAAAGCGGCATGACCGTCTTCAACTGGTTCGACCCGGCCCATGCCTCCCACGTCCGCAACGCGGTCAACGAGGCGTACCGTTCCGCACTGCGGCCGATGCCGCCCCTCGCCGCCGCCCCCGGCGCGGAGTGTCTGGTCGAACTCGGCCCCGAGCGCGCCGGAACCGTCGTCTCCGCCCAACCCGACGGCGAAGCGCAGGAAATCGAAAGCGTCGTCGCCGACAGCTCCGGCAAAGCGTGGCTCTCCCTGCCCCGCCCCGGCAGCTATCGTCTCTCCGCCGGAACCGAACAGCGCACCGTCGAGATTCCGGGCCGCGCCGCCTACGCCGCCGAACCCGGATTCAACCGCATCCCCGTCATCAACTGGAGAAACAACCGATGAAATCCATTTCCCCATTGCTGATTCTTCTTCTCGCCCTCCCCGCCGCCGCAGCCGACCCCGCCCGGCTGGTTGAGGAGAACGCCCGGCTCGAACAGGAAGTAAAAACCCTCGAAACCCGCTGGGCCGACCAGGCAAACTCCAACAAAAAACTCGAACGGGAAAAAAAGAACTATGAACGCGTCGTCGCCCAACAGGAACAGCTGATCGCCGCTGTCAACACCCAGCCGCCGAGCGGCAGAACAGCCGGCACCAGCATCTCCGTCCGGACCGTCGCCGCCGAGAAACCCGCTCCCCCGCCCTCCCCCGGCAACAAGCCGGTCTATGAACAGAACTTCGCCGCCCCCTTCAAACTCTCGGGCAACGAAGCCAAGTTCGCCGCCGTCAAAACCCTTGAAGACGGCAAACCCGCCCTTGTCATCGACTCCGACGGGAAAGGTAACCCCATCATCCTCCTCTGGCTCAAAACCGACGATGTCGCCGGACAAAAAATAAAATTCACCGTCCTCGCCAAAGCCGAAAACATCTCGAAACCCGCCGCCGGCCACCTCGGCGGAAAATTCGGCCTCATGATGAAAGACAACAACGGCAAAACCCTATGGCCCGCCGCTTTCGTCGGCGGCGGCAGTTTCGACTGGAAACCCCTCAGCTTCACCGCCGAAATCCCCTACGGCGTCCAATCCGTCTCCATCATGCTCGGCATTCAAGGCGCCTCCGGCCGCATCCTCTTCCGCAATCTTAATGCCGAATCTCTGGAATAAAATCGTCGCAATCGTCATCGTCGTGGGAATCAGAGGGGGCGCTTCGCCCCCCTCCGAACCTCCTCCCGACC
>CAYSZM010000207.1:0-5550 GCA_964435365.1 uncultured Victivallis sp.
AATTTTGCTTTCAGAGGGGTGATTGCCATTGTCTATCCTCGGGATTATTCGTTTTAGTATTCTGTTAACAGCCCGGGCATCGCAATACCGGCCCAAGCCTCTCTTTCCGCTCCGTTGCAGGATCGCATGCAAATTCCTGACGGGAAACGGCATCCCTGAATCCGTTTCATAGCGGAAAAACAATCGAATCGGTATTGATCTTCAACTGTCAACATACAATATATAATGATGATCGATTATTTCCAAATGGTTTTTTCTTAATCTTATTAATTTCGTCCTTTACAGGTGGGACAGTTTGAATCACTTGCCCCATTGCTGCTTGGACCCAATCGGTTTCTCACGAATGTGTACAAAATTAATAATCATTACAATAGCATGAAGCTGTTGCTTTTCAAGATGAGATCGCAAAAAAATCAAAACATATCGAGTAGGATTTTGAAATCATTCGGGAGCGGGGCGACGAATTCCATCTCCTTGCGGGTGAGCGGGTGAGGCAGTTTCAGCTTCCAGGCGTGGAGCATCTGGCGGGGGGCTTCGGGGATGTCGGAACAGCTTCCGCCGTAAGTCGCATCTCCGAGGACCGGAATGCCCGCCGAAGCGAGATGGACGCGAATCTGGTGAGTGCGGCCGGTGAGGATGTTCACGTGCATCAGACTGACCGGAATTCCATGAACCATCCCGTTCCTTTCCAGGCGGTAACGGGTGATGGCGAGCTTGCCGTTGCGCTCGACGACCGCCATCTTCTGGCGGTTGACGGGGTGACGGCCGATCAGGCCGGTGATCTCGGCCGCCGCTTTGCGCGGAACTCCCTTGACGACGGCGAGATAGGTTTTCTCCGTCTCGCGCCCGGCGAAGGAGCTGGAGAGCTTGAACTGCGCCTCCGGCGTTTTGGCGATGACCAGACAGCCGGAAGTGTCCTTGTCCAGCCGGTGGACGATGCCGGGCCGTCCGGGCGAGCCGGCCATGGTTTCCGCCAGCTGCGGATAACGCCCGAGCAGAGCGTTGACTACTGTACCGGTCGGGTTTCCGACGGCGGGATGGACCACGACTCCGGCGGGCTTGGCGATCACCAGCATCGCCTCGTCTTCGTAGAGGATCGGGTAGTCGAACGGTTCCGCGACCGGTTCCGGACTCTCCGGCTCGGGCAGTTCGACGCATACGTTCATTCCGGCGCGGACCGGGTAGCGCGGAATGGTCAGCGCGACGCCGTCGGCGGTCACCAGCCCTTCTGCGATCAGTTTCTGCAGATAGGTGCGGGAAGATCCCGGAATCAACCGGGATAAACAGCGGTCCAGCCGGGTTCCGGCCTGCTCCGCATCAATGTGAAAGCTCAGTGTTTTTCGGCTCATGACGGATGAAGTGGATGAGTAACAGGATTCCGGCCGGGACGATCAGGAGCCCGATCACCTGCGCCGGGGTGAAGAAATCGGCCAGTACCTTGGGGTTGTCGCCGCGCAGCAGTTCGTTCAGGAAGCGGAGCACGCCGTAGATTGTCAGGTAACTCGCCATGGTGACGCCGCGTTTCGTGTGGCGAACCAGATAGAGATAGAGGAAGAAAAGCAGAAACTGCTCCGCGGATTCGTAGAGCTGGACCGGGTGCAGGTGTTCGCCGGGGTAGCAGAGCGCCGGGTTGCTGCCCTCCGGGAATTCGACGCCGAGGAAGAGGCCGGTCGGTTTCCCCCAGCAGCAGCCGTTGAGAAAGCAGCCGATGCGGCCGCAGGCGTGGGCGATCGCCAGCGCCGGGGCGTAGACGTCGAACACCCGGACGATGTCGAGTTTGCAGAGTCGGCAATAGCCCCAGAGCGCGGCAATGGCGAGCAGGAAGCCGCCGTAGAAGACCAGGCCGCCCTGGTCGATCCGGAAGATTCCCCAGAGATTGTTGCGGTAATGGTCGAAGAATTCGACCACATAGAAGATGCGGGCGCCGATGATTCCGGCGATCATGGCGACGAACAGCGAGGTCGACGCCTGGTCGGCGCTCATTTTGGCGTATTTGCGGTTCCAGTTGACCAGCAGGCAGGCGAGCACGAAGCCGATGGCGGCCATGGCGCCGTAACTGCGGATCGAGAAATTGCCGAATGAGATGAGGATCGGGTGCATCAGGCTTCCTTCTTCCTTTCAGCCGGTTTCTTCTCCAGCTGACGGGCGATGGCTTCCAGCAGGATGACCAGCAGGAACCCGGCCAGCGCGAGGCCGATCGCCGACCAGAATTCGGTTCCGAACGAAGTCGGCAGCATATTGTCGCCGCTGGCGGCCTTCCACGGCCAGACTTTGCGCAGCGAGCCGATCATGAAGCCGATCAGGATGGCGATGGTGAAGTCGTGGAACTTGCGGAGCTGCCAGCTCAGCAGCCGGACGAAGGAGCTGATGCCGATGACGAGCCCGGCGACGAAGACGGCGAGAATGAGCAGATTCTGGCCGAGGTTGACGCCGGCCTTGAGTTCGTTGACGGCGTTGAGGATGAACTCATATTTGCCGAGCAGCAGGAGGATGAACGAGCCGGAGATGCCGGGCAGGATCATCGCGCAGATGGCTGCTGCGCCGCAGAAGACCAGATAGATGTAGCTGTCGGGGGGATTCTGGAGCAGGGGGAGCCCGACGACGACCCACCCGGCGATGGCTCCGGCGAGCATCGCGCCCATGCGGACGGGGGTCCATTTGCGGACGCGGTTGAACACGGTGAAGACCGAGGCGGCGACCAGCCCGAAGAAGAACGCCCAGATCAGCACCGGCTGGTTTTCGAGCAGCCAGTGGATGGGCGAAGAGAGGACGGCGAACGCGGTGACGATGCCGAGCCCGAGGGTGAACAGGAACGGCCAAGGCAGGGTCTGGAACGCTTTTTTGATCTGGAAGGTGAATCCCATGGCGATGGCTTCGGTGGAGGTGAAGCTCTTGATCGATTCGATCAGCTCCTCGTAGATGCCGAGGATGAAGGCCATGGTTCCGCCGGAGACGCCGGGGACGATATCGGCGCCGCCCATGACCGCGCCGGTCAAATAGATTCTCACATAGTCCTTGAAGGACCGACTGGCTTTTTTCTTTTCGCTCATACAGAAATCCCGCATCATAAGTTAAAACCCGGAACATATTCGAGAATATACACCCGCTTTGCAAAAAACGTAGTAAAAAATTGTTTTTTCTCTGGAAATTTTTGAAAAATGGACTATCTTCTAAGGATGTCCGCCCGCACAACCCCGTGGTGTAATGGTAGCACAACTGGTTTTGGTCCAGTTAGTCTAAGTTCAAATCTTGGCGGGGTTGCCACTTCTTCATTTCCGCAAAGCCGTCTTTGACCGATAAGCGATTCCGTGTACCCGCTCTCCTTCATCCATGCCGCTGGCTTTCTATTGCCTGAATTGTGAGAAGTTTCCAAAAAGTTAAGAAGAATGTTTTGTTTTTTCAAAAATAGGGCCTTATGTTAAAGCGTCAATAAATCATTATTCATTCGCTGTGATAGCAGGAGAAACCTATGGCGGACGCGGGGAATCACTCGGGAGAAAAGATATCGACTATTGAGCAACTGATGGCACGTTTGGCCAGTTTGGGAGACGGTGATTTTGTTTATCGCGGCCAAGCGGATGCCAAGTGGCGCTTGAAATCCGGTGCGGTTCGTCGGGTTCAAAGCAAAAGGCAAGTTAACACTTCCAAATACCCAGAAGCTGCTGATGTATCGGATTACGTTTTGGAGCTGGCCAACAATGCTCGGTCGCTCGGACTGGAATTTCATGGGGGAACAAGGGGTAACTGTTGTGATCTTAAAGTTCTGGCCGAGCTTCAGCATCACGGTGCCGCGACCAACCTGCTGGATTTCTCAAGAAACATTCTGGTCGCCTTGTGGATGGTTTGCAGCGAACAATTTGATCAAGATGGAAAAATCTTTGTTGCCAATTTACTGGACGACGAATTTGAAGAATTGAGTGTAACTGAAGCGGAAAAAATCACGATTCCCGAACTTTTCAAGAAATCAAAAATTCAGGTATGGATTCCTGAGCGATTTTTTGTTCGGATTCAATCACAATCTTCTGTTTTTTTGATTACTCCGGATGAATCCCAAATAAACTGTCATGAAATTCTGGTAGATAAAAATAGTAAAAAAGAATTATTAAGGATCCTAGCTGGACGATTTTCGCTCACCGAAGTACAAGTTTATCCTGATCTACCTGGTTTTGCGAGAGCAAACCGAGCAGAAATGCCGTGTTATAATCGGCATGAAAATTATTATATCCGGAAAGCTGAAAAATTAGCCGAAAACGGAAGTGAAGAAGAAGCACAACGGTTCTTTAAGAAAGCCAAAAATGTGGCACCAAAAAACTATAATGTATTCTTCAAAAGCGGTTTGTTTTGGGATTTGCATGGCCATTGGGATTGTGCAATAAAGGATTACAACAAAGCAATTAGATTAAATCCGATATATTCTAACGCCTATAATAATCGTGGAAATTTACAACAAACCTGTGGTAAGCTTACAGAAGCCAAAAAGGACTACGATAAGGCTATCGAATTGAATCCGAACTATGCTAGCGCCTATTACAACCGTGGCCTTTTGCGAAGTGGGCAAGGCAATCATAAAGAAGCCAAAGAGGACTACGACAAGGCTATCGAATTAAATCCAAATTATTCTCCTATTTACAATAATCGTGGGAAATTGAAACTCGGACAAGGTGACCTAAAGGGAGCGAGAGAAGATTTCGACAAAGCCATTGAAATTAATCAATATAGTTCGAAGGCTTATAATAATCGTGGAGTTTTACGGCGTAGGCAAGATGATTCCGAAGGAGCAAGAGAAGATTTCGACAAGGCTATTAAATTGAATCCGAACTATGCCAACGCTTACAATAATCGCGGGAATTTAAAAAAAGATCAAGGCGATTTGGTTGGAGCCAGAACTGACTATGACAAGGCGATTGAGTTGAATCCGAACAATGCTGACGCTTACCATAATAGAGGGATCTTAAGAGATGAGCAAGGCGATTCGATTGGAGCCAGAACTGACTGTGACAAGGCAATCAAGTTGAATCCGAACAATGCTGATTTTTATTTGAGTAAAACACTTGTATTGAATGGGATGGGAGAGAATTGCGAGGCAATTGAATCATGCAAGGAATATATTCGATTACAACCTGACGATCCACGTGGCCCAGAATTGTTGGCTAAACTCGAAAAGAAGTTGAAGGGATAGCCGATGCCGCCGCCGGTCGAGACGGGGATGATTCCCGGGGAGAGCTCTCCGGCTTTTTTTGCTTCGATTCGGGGAATTCCGGAAGAAACGAGGCGACGCCTTGCCGGGCCGAGCCGCGTCACTGGCCGAGCAGCAGGCGGTCTTCCTAGAAGGTCTCGACGAGTTTCCGGCGTTCGCAGGGGTGTCTTGGGTTGAAGGGACAATGATTTGGGGGCGCATTGTGCGGCCGCCGCTGCGGAAGGGCTATTCTGCGGGGGCGGGGCGGTTTTCTTCGTTGTCGGTGTCGGCGGGGTAGTAGGGGTAGGGCATGTAGTCTAGCGATTCGTCGCCTTCCGTGCCCGAGAGCGCCTGCGCGATGGTCAGCACGTAGC
>CAYSZM010000208.1:0-5546 GCA_964435365.1 uncultured Victivallis sp.
TGACGGTCAGCTCTTTGATCGAGTGCTCCCCTCCCCCCAGCATGCCGATTTCGCGCTGGAAGAAGTGTTCCAATACGCCGACCCACTGCCCGAGCAAATCGAGCGTGGGCACCAGATAGATCGCCGGGCGTTTGAGGTAGGCGGTCGCCATGACCGCAAGCACGGTTTTGCCGCTCCCGGTGGGCAATGCGGCGACGCCGCGGAACAACCCGGCACGCCAGGCGGCAAACGCGGTGTTCTGGTGCGCGCGGGGAATCAGTTTGACGGCGAGCGCAAGGTCTTCGATGGGGGAAAACGCCCGGGCGCGGTCGTCGATTTCGACGCCGGCTTCCTGAAGCGCAATGACGGCGGGCGCATAATCGCAGGCGCGGGCGCGGAGGTTGCGGGTGCGGTCGTCGGAGCGGAACAGCCGCGCCGCCTGACCCGGCAGCGCCTCCCGTTCCAGCCCGGACAAAGTGAGCGTACCGGATTCAAAAGCGAGAACCGGTTTCATCGTCAGTCCTGCGGGCGGAACGCGCCGATCGCTCCGACGATGATGAACACGGCGAATGCGAAGCAGAGCGCCATCCAGCCGTATTTCAGCAGGCGTTCCAAGTAACTTCCGTCGCCGATGAGGAAAACGAGAAGAGAAAGGAGCACGATGAAGATTCCGATGGAGAGTCCCCACTTCATCCCGCGTTTCCAGTCGGGATAGTCGGGAATGTCCACCGCCGCGATCCGCAGCATCAACTGCCGGTATTCGGGATCGTCTTCGGAATCTTTCATCGTACCCTTCCTTTCGGATTACCGGCTCAGAAACTGAAATTCAGAATCGGAAACACCGGAATCCAGGCATCCTTGTTGTAGTTGATCGCGCCGAACTGGAGGCCCTTGCCGTCGGACATGTTGAGCAATCCGAGCTGGAGCGAGCCGCCGTCTTTACCGGCCTTGTTCACGAATCCGCACTGGATTCCGGTGAACGGACCGTCGGCGATGCTGACCGCGCTGGCCTGGAAGCCGGTGAAGCCCTTCGACAGCGCCAGGGCAAGACCGCCCTGAATGCCGGTGAACTCCTTCGCCTGCGAAATCAGGGAGAACTGCGCACCCTGCACATCGCCGGCCTTGGCGTAAGCGCCGGTGGCCTGAAGGCCGTTCAGCGTTCCGCCGTTGAGCGTGGTGATGAACGTGGCTTGAATGCCGTTCAGGTCCTTGCTCTTGACCGCGACCCAGCTCGCCTGGAAGCCGTTGATCGAGTCGGTGCCGGAGTAGGCCCAGGAGACTTCGATGCCGCTCACGGTCCCGATGCCGCCCGAAGCGGGCCAGCCGGTCTTGAGTCCGTAGATATTGGTGTTCCAGGTCGAGTTCGGAACGTTCGGCAGGAAGACCAGCTGGAAGATGGTCCAGCGGTCGAGCGGCTGCGGAACATCGGCCGGATTGACGGCGGCCGTAGACGGCGGCGGCGGCGGAACCGGCGCGGCCGGTGCGGGTTTGTCGGCGGCGAACAACCCGGCGGAACAACCGAACATCAGCGCAAATGCAAGAAGCTTTTTCATAAACTGTTACCCCCCGGGGTGGTTCACAAATTGAAGTTGAGGATCGGCAGACAGAAGACGGGACCGTCTTCGACGAAGTTCAGCAGCCCGATCTGGAACGTTTTGTCACTGGCGTAGTTGACGATTCCGAGCTGGAGCCCGCAGACCGTCACCGACATGTTGACCAGCGAGAACTGAATGCCGGTCACCTCTTTCGCATCGCAGGCGATCAGGCTGCACTGGAGACCGTTGACCTCTTCCGTTCCGGCCCAGAGGACCGAACCTTCAACGCCGAAGACCGGGGCTTTGCCGGTGGTGATCGGGGCGCCGACCTTGACGCCGTTGGTCTGGGTGCATTCCGCATCGGTCGGGATGCCGGGGAAGAACTGGAGGTTGATGAACGTCCAGGGGTACGACGGCGGCGGCAGAGGACGTGCCGGCATCACCATTTCCGGACTGCCCGGCGGCAACGCCGGATGCGGCTCCTGCCCGGGGACTCCCGTCGGTCCGGCCGCCGACGCGGTGAGCGCCAGCGATGCGAACGTTGCCATACTCAGAAAAAATTTTCCCATGACTTACAACCTCCTCAGTTAAAGGTTAAGGATGTGTTAATATAAGCCCTCATTTCCGGGAATGCAAGCAGAGAACTCCGGAGGCAGCGGCGAATCGACCGTGAGCGTCTCCCCGGAGACCGGATGGCGCAGCTCAAGCCGGGCGGAATGAAGCGCCTGCCGCGGCAGGACCAGCCGGGCGCGGTCCTCCTCCGAAATCGCGTCGGAACGGATTCGCAGATAGATCGAATCGTCCGGCCCGTAGAGCTTGTCCCCCGCCAGCGGGAAGCCGAGCGAAAACAACGTGGCGCGGATCTGGTGCAGCCGCCCGGTCTCCGGCAGCGCCCGCACCAGGCTGAATTTCTCCCCGGTCTTCTCCGGCAGAAGCAGCGTCCGCGCCGATTCGACTTTGACCGCCCCGGCAGGGGGGCGCTCGCCGAAGACGAAGCAGCGCTTCTTGCGCACCGGGCTGGCGGTATCCTGAACGAGGAAGCCGTACGCCTCGACCCGTTCCCGGAACGCGCCGAACACCACCGCCAAGTACTCCTTGCGCACCGGCCACGACGGCTTGCCGAGCTTCGCCGCCGACTGTGGATTCTTCGTCGCGATGAGGAGGCCGGAGGTTTCGCGGTCGAGCCGGTTTACCAGATGGATTTTCCCGTACTTCGTGCAGAGCAGATGCCAGAGCGTGTGCCGGAAAAACGGCCCGGTGGGGTGCACGCAGAGGTTGCCGGATTTGTCGATGATCAGCAGGTCGTCGTCCTCGTAGGCGACGCGGTAGGAGAGGTCCGCCTCCGGCTCCGGCAGGTCACCCGGGAAGTACTCGACCGAATCATGCAGCGCGAGGACCGCTTCCGGAACCGCGGGCGCGCCGTTGAGCGCGATCTCACCGCCAATGATGCGTTCGCGCCACTCTTCGAGCGAGCGGTAGGTGAAGCGCGCCGCCAGGTAGTCGTCCAGCCGCAGCCCGGCGCCGCTCCAATCGATCGAACTGCGGATCACCCGCCGGGTCAAGTCCTCGAACTGGCTTTTCATATGCTCCGTTTCTCCCGGCCGCGCCGGGCAGTCAAAATTTTCTTTTTACTATACACCGCGGCGCACCGGCAATCAACCCGCATCCCGATTTTCGCAACCGCTTCGCACGCGGAAGAGTTACGAAAAATCACCCTTTTCCGAAGCCCGTTTTCCCGCTTTTGTCAAGCCTTTTTTCAAAAAAATATTTTCGATAATAATAATTATTTTCACTTGAAGAACACAATCTATAGTGATATTTTAAAGTTGAAAATACAACATATAGTTCCGCAACCAGGGAGAGAGAAACCATGTTGAAGAATATCGTAAAGCGCGACGGGCGAATCGCTTTGTACGATGAGTCGAAGATTACCGGGGCGATTTTGAAGGCGATGATGGCGTCGAGCGAAGGCAACCCGGCGGATGCGCCGCGGATCGCCATCGAAGTGGGCAAAGTCATCGAAGAGAAGCTCGCCGAGCAGATTCCGCAGGTGGAGCAGATTCAGGACGCGGTAGAAATCGCGCTGATGCGCAACGGCTACGAGCAGGTCGCCAAGCAGTATATCCTGTACCGCGCCGGGCGCACCCGCACCCGCGAGATGAAGACCGGGCTGATGAAGATCTACGACGAACTGACCAACGCATCGGCCACCGCGTCGGATATGAAGCGCGACAACGCCAACATCGACGGCGACACCGCGATGGGCACCATGCTCAAATACGGCTGCGAAGGCGCCAAGGACTACTACGAGAAGTACCTGCTGACGCCGGAACAGGCACTGGCGCACCGCTCGGGGGACATCCACATCCACGACTTCGACTTCTACGCGCTGACCACCACCTGCTGCCAGATCGACCTGCTGAAGCTGTTTAAAGGCGGATTCTCGACCGGTCACGGCTTCCTGCGCGAGCCGAACGACATCCAGAGCTATTCGGCGCTGGCATGCATCGCCATCCAGTCCAACCAGAACGACCAGCACGGCGGCCAGTCGATCGTCAACTTCGACTACGGCCTCGCCCCCGGCGTGGCCAAAAGCTACCTCAAGTTCTATCTGATGAATCTCTGCAAGGCCGCCGAAATCCTCGCGCCGGAGAAGAATCTCAAGCTCGCCGACTTCAAGAAGATGGCCGCCGAAATCCGCGAGGAGAGCGACTTCGGGCCGCAGCTCGGCGGGAACCGCGATTACGAGGAACGCGAGCGCGTCCGCCTCGCCGCCATGCTCGGCGGGGAAGAGCTGGCCGCCAGGGTGCAGGCCTTCGCTGTCCGCGACAGCGAAGCGGAAGCGGACAAGGCGACCTTCCAGGCGATGGAGGCGCTGATTCACAACCTCAACACCATGCACTCCCGCGCCGGAGCCCAGACGCCGTTCAGCTCGATCAACTACGGCATGGACACCACGCCCGAGGGGCGCATGGTGATCAAAAACGTGCTTCTGGCGACCGAAGCCGGGCTCGGCCACGGCGAAACGCCGATCTTCCCGATCCACATCTTCCGGGTCAAGGAGGGGATCAACTACAATCCGGGCGAGCCGAACTACGACCTCTTCAAGCTGGCCTGCCGGGTGTCGGCGAAGCGGCTGTTCCCGAACTTCTCGTTCCTCGACGCGCCGTTCAACAAGCAGTACTACAAGCCGGGCCACCCGGAGACGGAAATCGCCTACATGGGCTGCCGCACCCGCGTGATCGGCAACGTCTACGATCCCGAACGGCAGATCACCAACGGCCGCGGCAACCTTTCGTTCACCTCGATCAACCTGCCGCGGCTGGCGATTGAGGCGAAGGGCGACGAGAAAAAGTTCTATGACAGTTTGTACGACATGATGCGGCTGGTGGTAGGGCAGCTCAACGACCGTTTTGAAATCCAGGCGAAGAAGAAGGTGCGCAACTTCCCGTTCCTGATGGGACAGGGGGTGTGGATCGACTCCGAAAAGCTCGGCATGGACGACGAGGTGCGTGAAGTCCTCAAGCACGGCACGCTCTCGATCGGCTTCATCGGCTTGGCCGAGACGCTGACCGCGCTCTACGGGCATCACCACGGCGAAAGCGAGGAGATGCAGGCCAAGGGCGTGGAGATCGTCACCCGGATGCGGAAATTCGTCGACGACCTGTCGGCGCAGACCGGCATGAACTACACGCTGCTGGCGACTCCGGCGGAGGGGCTTTCCGGCCGCTTCATCCGGATCGACCGCAAGAATTACGGCAACATTCCGGGCGTGACCGACAAGGAGTATTACACCAACAGCTTCCATGTTCCGGTCCGTTACAAGATCTCGGCGTTCGACAAGATCCGCAAGGAGGCGCCGTACCATGCGCTGACCAATGCCGGGCACATCTCCTACGTCGAACTCGACGGCAACACGGCGGAGAACGTGGAAGCGTTCGAAGCGATCGTCCGGGCGATGCACGACGCGGGGATCGGTTACGGCTCGATCAACCACCCGGTGGACCGCGACCCGGTCTGCGGCTACAACGG
>CAYSZM010000209.1:0-5480 GCA_964435365.1 uncultured Victivallis sp.
TGACGATTTCGAGGTGGTTCATGCCGCGGTAGCCGTGGGCGCAGCCGGGGCGGATCAGGAAGATATTGCCGTGGACGATGGGATATTCGCCTTCTTCGGTCACATGCAGTCCGGAGCCGGAGCGGACCAGCACCAGCTCGTAAAAATCGTGTTCGTGGACAGGTTCTTCCTGGCGGAAATACTTGCGTGAGCCGACCCAGATGCCCGGGCCGTCCGGGGAGAAATGCATCCACTCCGGCAGTCGCATCACGATTTCATCGCGCAGTCCGCTTTTTTTCATCATTTGCCTTTCTTTGCCATCCATGACGGAATTATACCCGCTTTTGTCGTTTTTGTCAAGGTTCCTGATCAATTTTCAGCTATAATAATAGGTAGACAACCAAAGGATCGCAAGGAGGTTTCGATGCATTTGAGGACGATATACCCGATTTTGCTGCTGCTGGCGGGCAGTGTCGCAATTTTACCGGCTGCAACGGTTGCGCCGGAGAAGGAGCCGGTACGGCCGTTGCAGCCGTTTCTGATCGAGTTGCTCGACCAGGAGCGCGGCAACTGGATTTTTATGGACGCCAATGGGCAGGCGATGCGGAATGACGGGAATATCCGCCTGACGGGAAAGCGGCCGGAGGGCCGGGTCAAAGAGGTCAGAATCCTGCTTGACGATCCGGAATTTCCCGGAGATGACGCTCATGCGAAGAAAATTTCTTTCCCGATCAATGACAACAAGGCGCTTCTGGATACGGGAAACTTCAAAGCGGCGATCGCCCTGAAAGAAACGAAAGACGGAATCGTCGCCGAGTTGAACCAGATTCGCCTCGGTTCCGCAATGGCAGCCAAAGGCATTCCGGCCATGATCACGCTCTGGGACGGCGAGCGGGAAACCGCACTGACGCTGGATGGCAAAACTCCCGGCCTGAAACTGGCCACCGACCGTGTGGGCGGCGTGTTCGCAGCTTCGGAAGAGCCTGTCCTTTTTGTCGAACGTCCCGACAATGCCGCTCCGGTCGGCGCGTCTATTCTCGTCAGGGATTATTTCAAAGACAAGGAACTGTCGAGGACCTTCACCAAACTCAACGGCGGCCGGACCCGCATCAAGCTGCCGATCGACAAGTTCGGCACATTCGTTGTCTCGGTCGATCTCGGCGGAACTTCGGCCTCCAGGCGGATCACGCGAATTCCCGACGCACGCATGGTCGAGCCCGATCGGTCGTTTGTCGGAATGAATATATTCCAGCATTCGATCCCCTATCTCACCTACCAGCTGCCCTTATTCGCCAAAGCGGGAGTCCGTCACCTGCGCCCCTGGCTGCATTGGGAGAATACCTGGGCCAATCAGGAGCCGCGCAAGGGGGAATTCAATACCGCGCCGCTCGATATGCTGTTGCGCCGAATGGCGCTCTACAACCAGAACTATGAGTATACGCTCTACAAATTTTCGCCGGTCATCGGCCTGAAGTCGGCATCGGCGCTGGAATTAAGCTCGCTGGATGATGAGCAGATGAAGGAGTGGCAAGCCTATGTCCGCCGGATCGTCACCCATTGCAAAGGGAAGGTAAACGAATGGGAGGTTTGGAATGAACCGGACCTGCTCAATTCGAGCAAAAACGCCGGTTTCTCCGGAGAATTCTACGCAAAGTTTCTGATTGCGACGGCAAAAGCAATTCGGGAGGCGGACCCCGATGCCAAAATCCATGCGCTCTCCCATGCATTCCTGCTCGACTGGCTTCGGGAGGTCGGAAGGACCGATATCCGGCCTTATCTCGATGCCCTGACGCTGCACTCCTATGCCGGGCCGGCAAAGTTCGTCTCCGGCAGCGAGGACCGGCAGCAGGTGATTTACGACATGGGGTTGCGGGATGTCCCGCAGTATTACAATGAAATCGCCAATGCGGGATTCGACCTCTCCGAAGCCTATCGGAAGGCATTGCCGAACAATTCCGAACGGAATCAGGCGATTGCGTTGCCGCTCAACTATCTGCAGAGTCTCCATCTCGGCGGTCCGAAGGGACGGGCCTACTGGTTTTGCTCGCTCGGTCCCCGCGACGGTTTTCACGATCTCAAATGGGATTCGACAAACGGGCTTCTCTATGTGGGGGAACAGCCCAAGGCCGCGTTTCCTGCGCTTGCCGCAATGGCCTGGCTTTGCGACGGATACACGTATCTCGGCCGGGTGACGTTCGAGAACGGCGTCCGCTATATGGCATTGTCGAACAACCGGGCCATCGTCTGGCGCGATCGGGGCGAAAAAGCCGTACGTGCGGTGGAATTGGGCGCGCTTCCCGGCGAGCAGCTCACCGTTTATGACCTCTTCGGCAACCGGATCGCCTCGGGAGCCGCAGAAACCATCACGATCGATTTTGCCGACGGTCCCCGTTATGTCCTAGGCAGCAAAGCAATGGGGGAACGCGCCGCCGCCGCCTACCTTCAGGAACGGACCGATCAGGAGACGGCCTTTCGGCTGGAACGCAAAGTAGGAGCCTTTCCGCAGCCGGTGGAATTGAAGATCGGCGAGTCGAAAACAGTTTCCTGCCCGGTTATGAAGAATGCCGAAATATCCGTCGGGGCGACGGGGGGATTCCCGGCGGCATTCCGAAAAACGGTGAGTAACGGAACGTTGGAAATCACCCTGACCGGACAGTCGAAAGGCGCCGGCATGCTGTTGTTCACCGTAAGCTCGCCCGACTGCGACGGTTCCGTTGTCCGTTCGCTCCCGGTCTGCGTGGAAGAGCGCGCGTTCCTCTTTGACGGAGGGTTCGAACTCGGCAGAGCCGTTGAATTTCCGACCGGCCCGGTTCGCTTCTGCCCGAATGAGGGAAACCGGAAACCGGGATGCATCAGATTCGACCTCTCCGATGGGATGCACAACAACTATATCCCGAAGCTGCGTGTGCGCAAAGGGAAGCCGATCCATTTCAAAATCGCGTTGAAAGGGAAATTGTCTCCCCAGGCGACCGGCCATTTCAAGCTGGCGTTTTTTGACGGCCCCTTCGGCTCCTCGCCCTGGCTCGGAGACGCCCATCCCCTGGACTTCAACCAGGAGAAGAAAGCGCATGCCAAATTCGGAGGCCGGGGCATCGCTCCGGGAGAAATCAGGAAAGACCGTTGGCAAACCTTCGATGTGACGATTCCCGGAGAACAGTTCCCCGCGGACAATATGGCTGTTGTGCTTGCCATCAATTTCAACAATTGCGGAAAGGAGGATTATCTACTGGTCGATGATTTCGAAATCACACAGGAAGAATAATTAAACCCCGCACGGCACACCTGCCAAAAAAGAGAAGGAACAATCAAGATGAAAATACATAAACACTTTACGTTGATAGAATTGCTCGTTGTGATCGCGATTATTGCGATTCTGGCTTCCATGCTGCTTCCCGCGTTGAGCAAAGCGCGGCAGAGGGCGACGCTGACCCAATGCATCAATAATGTCAAGCAGCTGGGAAACGGCGTATTCATGTATGCCAACGACTATCATTCGCTGCTGCCGCCCGTGGGGGGGCCGACCAACCCGAACCATTCGCCGTGGCAGCTCTATGACGGAACCAACGGAAATCTCGGACTGGGACGCATTTCCGTGTACATCGGCGGCTCGGGAGATTGCAAAGGAACCAACCGTTCCAAATTGTATTGCTGCCCGTCGGCCTACAAGAACGGATTCAAGCAGACCCGGGGCGATCTGACCGACTATGTCTTTCCCCGCGACAGCCGCAGCGGGAATGTCTGCACCAGTTGGCAATTTACCGGATTCGGCGTACCGCTGGCCAAACTTTCCAAGCAGCTGCTGATCTTCTGTGCCGGAGGCACTACCCTGCTGTGGGAATCCGTCGATTTTCACGGCGGCGGATACGCCCCGATGCTCCGCGCCAACGGTTCGGTGAAAGCGATCCGCAAACCGGAATACAAGAACGGTTCCGGCAACGGGGGATTCGTCAAAGTCGACAATCTTTGAAGCCGCAACTATGCCTTCTCCCCTTCCGCCGGATCGGCGGCGGGGAGGAGGCGGACCCGGTTGCCGCCGAGGGGGAAGCGGATTTGAAACACCGTTCCCTCTCCCGGCACCGAGCGCAGGCCGAATTCCGCGCCGTGTTCGCGGCAGATCCGCTCGATCACCATCGTCCCGATCCCGTTCCCGCCGGAACGGTTCGTCTTGAACGCCTGGAACATCGTGCTCAACTCCTCCGGCGTGATTCCGCAGCCGGAATCGATGAACTCCAGCACCACCCCGCCGCCGTCGGAATGCCCCCGGATCAGCAGTCTCCCGCCGTTCGGCATCGCCTGCACCGCGTTGCGGATCACGTTGTAAAACAACTGCTTGAGTTGCGCCGCATCGCCCGAAATCGGGCGCAGCTGCACCGTCTGTTCGCACTGCACCTCGACCAGTCGCGCCTCGATTTCGGAGTGCATGAAATTCAGCACCTCGAGGACCAGTTTCATCACATCCACCGGCGCGAATGAGGGCTTGCCCGGGCGCAGCGCCGAGAGAAACCCCTGAATGATGCTGTCCAGCCGCTCCACTTCGCCTTTGCACGCCCGGATCATGTCGCACGCCTCCGGGCACGGCAACGTTTCGTCCTCGGCGCAATAGCGTTCCAGCATCTGGAGATTCAAGTACAAACTGTTCAACGGGTTGCCGATTTCGTGCGCGACCCCCGCCGCCAGCATCGACACCGCCTGGCCTTTTTCGAATTCCAGGTCGCTCATGGTCCGCGCCCGGCTCTCGGTCACGTCGCGGACGATCACCGCCGCCAGCGACGGATCTTCCGGGTAGGGAACCAGATAGAACTGCACGAAACGGCGCACCGGGTAGAGGATTTCCAGCTCCTCCCGCGCCACCTTCTTCCACTCCCGTTCGTCGGAGCCGAGAATCCGCGGCCAGTCCACCCCCTGCAGCAGTTGCGAAACACGCACATCGGAGAGGTCGTCGGGCAGCGCCAGAAGTTCGCGCGCCGCCCGGTTGTGATAGCGGATCAGCAAATTCCGGTCGATGACGAGAATCCCCTCCTCGACCGCGTTGAACACCGTCTCCAGAAATCCGCGCTCCTTCATGAGCCGCAGAATATACGCCTGACGGCTCCCCGCATCGACATCGTCGAGCCGTTCGCCGAACCGATCCAGAAAATTTTTCCTCGCCGCCATTTGCATTCACTCCATTCCGGTGTAATAATATAACTATTATAGCATCCGGCTGACGAAATCTCAAACTTCCGGGAGAAGTTATGCGAATCTTTCTGCTCATTCTGGCGGCTTTCTCCGCCGCGCTGGTTCTCCGCGCCGTCGATGTGCCGTTTCTCCCCGCCGACGATAAAACCGAGAAACCCGCCGTCGCCGAAACCGGGCGGCTGCTCGAACTCCCGGATTCGGCACAGACCAACCGCAAAAATACGCCGCCCGGCGTCCTCGGCTCCCAGGTGGCCAAGCCCGGCGTCGTCTACGAGTGGACCCCGTCCCCCGACCAGACCCGCATCACCGGCGGCGCCGACCTC
>CAYSZM010000210.1:0-5388 GCA_964435365.1 uncultured Victivallis sp.
ACGTACTGGTTGTACTGGTTGGCGTTCATCGGGTTGATGCAGATTCCGGCGATGGTGCGGCCGGGATCGTTGGCGCGGACGACGTCGCTCTCCATCTTGATGATGTCCATGACGTCTTTCATGGTGCCGTGGAAGTTTTCGCCGACCATCGGCTCGTTCTGCGTCTCCCAGACATCGACGAGGCCGCGACGGGAGATAACCTCGCGGGTCAGCTTCTCCTTCTGCACCGCCAATTCCTCGGGAGAAAGCGGAACCATCTTCTTGAAGGGGTCGAGGATGTTCATGCAGCGGATGATCTTGATCGGCTCGCGGGCGGCGATCTGTTCGGCGGTGGGCGGCACGCCCTTGTCATCCGGCTTCTGGAACCGGGTGAAGAACAGCTGGCGATCCCACTTCGCGCCGCCGAGGCGGCGCATTTCGGGGGAGAGCCCGCCCCAGACGCCGAAGGCGGGTTCCGGAGTTTCATAGTAATCCGCCGGAAGCGGCGTGGTGACCAGGAGCGAGGTTTCGGCGAATTCGGCGGCCTTGCCGTCGCGGATGATTTCGGCGCGGACCTTATAGTAATCCGCCCCGGGCAGCTTGACGGCGAGGCTCTTCGCGCCTTTTTCGCCATTTTGCGTGAAAAGCACGCGGTCGAAAGCATCGGCGGCGGTCACTCGCAATGACCCGTTGTCGCCGACTTCGCCTTCGACCGTGAATTCCGGCACCGATTCGAAGATCCGGATCGCCTGGGGCAGGCCGAACCGGATCGGACCGGAGCTTACTTCTCTATTTTTTTTTTGCCCGGCTTCTTCCGAGGCCGGTGCGGTGGTGATTTTGATGTTGTCGAGGAAGAGCTTGCCGGGTTTGTCGCCCGGTTTCACCCTCCAGTAGAACATGACCTTCTTGACATCCTGGCCCTGCGCCTTCTCGGGGAAGGGGCCGAGCTGGTAGGTCAGCGTCTGCCAGCCGTCGGTCAGCTTGGCCGGAGTGGTCATCAGCTTCTTCTGGTCGGCGTTGGCGTAGAAGAACTGGATCGGCTTGGAGGCGGCCTGGAGCATGATCTCCATGACCAGCTGCGGTCCGCCTTCCGCCTCGATGGTGCGTGCGTCGAAGGTCACGGTGTAGATTTCACCGGGAACCAGGTTTACGCCCTGAACGATATCGACCCGCTTCCCTTCGGTGGGCTCGACGGCGAGGCATTGCTTGCCGTCGGTGGAGTCGGTGCTGTCGACCCGCGCCACGGCGGGGCGGTTGATCCAATATCCGCCCGTTCCCTTTTCGAACGAGCCGTTGGTGAGCGCCACGTCGGCCGCCGTCACGGACAGCGCCGCGGCGACTCCCAGCAGCGCGAATTGAATTTTCTTCCAATCTGTCATCATATTCTCCCCTTCAGGTTCTGTGTGGACTTAGAGCTGGGTCACCCGGATCGCGTCGAAGAGGAACCACTCTTCGAACTTCGGATAGACGTTGTGCATATCGCCTTCGCCGAGGGCCCTGGCGCTGCCGTCGACGAATCCGAAGTTGCCGTGACGGCTGTGGCGGAGCGAGGCAAGCCCTTCCCCGCCGTTGTTCCAGCTCAGCATCGCGCAGGTCTGACCGAGGGCGATCGCGGTTGCGTTGACCGCACGGATGCTGTCGCCGACCAGCCAGGTGCGGGAGGCCGCATCTTTACGCGCCTTGAGTATGTTGTTGTAGAAGCCGCCGGCGGTAGCGCGGTCGTTACGCTCGATGTTGCGGTTCAGACCGTAGGTGTATTTGGCGTCGGCGTTGTTTTTCCACGGCCGTTTGATCTTCTGGTTCGGGCAGAGAAACACATCGCTTGCGCCCATGTACTTCCCGTCCACCATGACATTCGACCAGTAGTAGTTCAAGCGGAGCTGGGCGGCGGCCATGATGCCCTTGTTGTCGTCGGCGTACATGAGGCATCCGGTGGTCACCTGCTTGATGTTGCTGAGGCAGCTTGACGATTTTGCCGTTTCGCGTGCGTGCTGCAACGCGGGCAGGAGCATGGCGGCCAGGATTGCGATAATCGCAATCACAACCAGGAGTTCGATCAGCGTGAAGTTAATTCTTTTCATGGTCAGCCTCTTTCTTTCATTTGTTTTGGTCGGAAGCGGATGATTGTCTCAAAATCGTTCTTGCCGGGATCAGGATCTCCTGACGCTTGATGTCTCCCTTTCCGGAGATCCGGTCGAGGAGCAACCGGGCGGCCTGCCGCCCGATTTCCTCCGCCTGCTGATCGACAGTGGTCAGCCGCGGGCGTATCATGTCGCTGAACGGCAGATTGCCGAATCCGGTTACCGCGAGGTCTTCCGGAATCCGCAGCCCGAGATCGCGAGCGGCGTTCATCACATTCACAGCAAGATTGTCATTGAAGCAGACCAGCACATCGGGGCGGTCTTCGGATTTCAGCAGCCGGAGAACTTTATCGTCCAGTTCGCAGCTGTCGCAATGTTCCACTTCGCAAAGGGAATCGGCATTCACCGGGAGCCCGTGGGCGATCATGGCGTCGATGAATCCGGCGCGCCGTTCCACGCCGCTGCTCACCTTCGAGTAGAACACCGCGCCGATCTTGCGGTAGCCGAGCATGATCAGCGTTCCGACCAGCTCTTTCATCGCTTCGCGGTTGTTGCTCCCGACATAATCGAATTCGCGCGATCCCCAGAACTGGTCGACCAGCACCACCGGATTCGGGAACGAGTAGAGTTGCGTCGTATAGGAGGCGGAGGGAACCTGTTCCAGCGGCAGCAGCAGCAGGCCGTCCACGCGGCGGCGGGTAAAACGGTTCAGCAGATTTTCACCGGACCGCACCAGCTTATCCCAGCTGATCACGTAGGAGTCGTAATGCGCCTGGTGCAGCACTTCCTGAACGCCGTCCATGATCGCGCCGCTGAAAAGATCCTGAAAATGGTTGCAGGCGATCCCGATGCTCTGGCTGACGCCGGTCTGCATGCACTTCACCATCGCGTTGGGCTGGTAGCCGTATTTCCGCGCCACTTCCTGAACCCGGTCCCGCGTCGCCGGTTTAATCCCGGCGTAGCCGCTCAGGGCCTTGGAGACCGTGGACTCGGAGATTCCGCAGATCTTCCCTATTTCTTTCATCGATATCATAACGCATCGCTCCGGTTTTGTTTTCTTACACTATAATTATACCAAAAAGAAATGCGTTTGTCAAGTACTTGAAATAAAAAATTGAAATTAATCAATCGCGACCATGGCGTGGCAGGTGAATTCGTCGAGCGTGAAGCAGACGCGTTCCCCCTCGCGGCGGAAATCGATCGCCCTGCCTTCCGGAACCAGCGTCAGTTTGTGGACTTCGCCGGGGATCGCCAGCGAAAACGCGACGTTGCGGAGCGGCAGCAGCTCTTCGACCACCTCAACCGGCTTGGCCGGGAACTGCCCGTTGGGGAAGCTTCCGCAGCGGCCGCGCAGAACGGTATTGCCGTAGAGCACGTGGAAAACGTGGCGGTTTTCCTTCTTCTGGCGCATCAGGCCGACCCGCCCGGTGGAGGGCAGCCCGTCGGAAATCACCTGCCGGTCCGCGCCGCAGAGACGGTCGAATCCGCGGGCGGCGAAATCGCGTATCGCACCCATTCCGGTCAGGCAGTAGACCGCGAAGACCGGGTGAGAAAAGTAAAGCACATTCCCGGTCAGCGCCCCGGCGTCGTAACCGGAGGGTTCCGGCTGGTACGGGGTGAACTGGTGCGAGCAGAAGTGCTTCACGTCACGGTTGAAATAGGGGTCGTACACCCGCCCGAGCGTAACGCCTTCTTTCGCCTTGAAGCGGACCGAGGGCAGTCGCATGGCGAAAGGGGTGGTGGCGTAGGCGGTGAATTCCGGCGCGGTTTCGACGAAGTCCGGGCAGAATGGGGACGTCTCGCCAAGTTCTCCGCCGACAGGGAGATACGCTTCCCGGCTTCCGGTCGTGAAGGCGCCTTTCGCCGTTACAATCAGCTTGCCGCCGGCGGCGAGGTATGTCTTGAGTTTTGCGGCCAGTTCCGGCGCTACCGGGGCCCCGGTGGCAAGGATGAGAATGCGGTATTTCGAGAAATCCATCCCGGAATCGACGATGTCGAACGGCACATGAGTTTCGAGCAGCACCCGGGCCGCGCCGGTTGTATGCGCCTGATTTTCAGTGGTTTCGTCCACGGCGAGGATCGCGGTGACGGCGGCGCTCTCGGCGTCGCGGCACCAGGCCTCCTTGGTTTCAACCTCGCGGTACGCTTCGCCGATCAGCCGGTAGGTGGTGTCGTCGAGCTTGCCGGAGGGGTGAAGCTGGTCGCCGACACTGCATTTCGAGCCGTGCAGCAGCATCGCGGCGCACTCGTAACACAGCGCGTTGGGGTGCTTGAACGTGCCGAATTCCCCCCAGGCCATGTGAAATTTGCCGGTCATGCCGAGAAAGTCGAGCCCGAGGTTGCGGCTGTACGCCGCCGAGATCGGGTAATGGTCATACCCCCAGTCGGCGGTGGGGAGCGACTCCAGCTCGAGGTGGCTGTAGCTGCCGAGATCTTCGCGGTCGCCGATGGCGATGTGTCCGCCGTTGTGGAACACCGGCATGTCCGGGGCGATCGCACGGATGGTCTCCGCCGCGCGGCGACGGTAGTTCGAGAGCACGCGCTTGGCGTGAGCGAGGCGGTCGGCCGGATTCTTCGGGTCCAATCCCAGTTTCGCCATGCTTTCCATGCACCACGGGCAGCAACAGGGGCCCTGGGTGGTGATGTCGAGGAAGATTCCGTCGCCGTCAGGGAACTCCCGCACGGTTTCAGCAATCAGTTCACACAGCCAGTCGAGGTAGGGCGTGTTGAAGCAAAGCTTCATGAAACCCGGCTCCAGCGGACTTTTTGCCCACCCGGCATAGGTCCCGTCCGCATCGATTTCCCGCCATTCCGGGTGGCGGCGGGCAACTTCGTTGTTCAGCCCCGCGGTGACGTAGACCGGAACCTTGATGTCGATCTCCTTGCTGGCGTCGATTTGAGCACGCAACAGGTTGAACGACAAGTGCGGATGCATGGTCCCCACCTTGGTCGGGTAATAGCTCATCCCGTGGTGGCAGGTGGCGAAGCAGGTGATTGAATCAACCCGCGCCGCGGTCAGCTTCTCCTGCCATTCGCGCTTGTCGAAGGCGGCTCCGACATTCGGAATCAACGGCGAGGTATGGAAATCCAGATGCACCTGGCGAAATCGCAGCTTTTTCATGACAGACTCCCGAATTTTTGATAAGAGTTTTTATTACGCCACTGGATATTATACTCGATTTCAAGTGAAATTTCAAGTACTTGAATGAAAATAACGAAAGAAATACTGTTTGCCTTGTCGTGGGAATCAGAGGGGGCGCTTCGCCCCCCTCCGAACCTCCTCCCGACCGGCAGGGTGCCGGTGCCGAGTACTAGATCCGCATCAAAT
>CAYSZM010000211.1:0-5375 GCA_964435365.1 uncultured Victivallis sp.
GCGCAGCATTTGATGCGGATCTCAAGTACCCGGCACCGGCACCCTGCCGGTCTGGAGGGTTAAGGGAGGGCGAAGCGCCTCCCTTGCTCCCACGACCCTTAAAATTGAAAGATCAATGATGACATGGGCCACATGGTCAGATTTTCCACATTCTGATCAACAGAAGAGAGCAGGGAAAGGTGTTGATTACAGGTTCCAGAGGGATAGACGAGCTGGGACATGGCCAGACGGTGGTTGACGAACACTTCGATGATGGAGCGATCGACGAACACCCGGAGACAGAGGGACTCTCCCTGCGGGAGGGCGAAAGAGGTTTTCTGCTCGGAGATTTCCTGCAACGGGAAATCGTCCGGACCGAATCCGCAGTAGCAGACGGGATGCCGGTTGGAAACGCAGGCTCGATTGCCAATTCTGGAACTGTCGATGGCGAGGGTCCGATTTTCGGAGTCGATGCGGACGGCGGCGAATTCGCAGCCGTCAGGGGATTCGAGGAGACGGAGCTCGAGCTTGCCGGAAAGAGTTGCGGCGTGCAGTTCGAGCTCGAACGAGTCGCCCGAAAACTCACGGAGCGGACGAAGCACGTTCGGAAGCAGGGTCAACGATTCGACCGATTGCGCGGGGCCACGCAGTTGCCGATATTCGTCGGGTATGCTCCATTCGACGACGCCTTCGGGATTCAGCGTCATGACTCGCGGCAGCGCCATCATCTGGTCGCCGCATTCCGGGGAGGGTTTGCACACCTGGGCCATCATCCAGAACCAGACGATCCGGCGGCCGCGGCTGTCGAGGTAACTTTCCGGAGCGAACAGACTGCCGCCGGGGTGGTTGAGCCGGTGGTGCTCTTCCGGAACGAAGTTGCCCTCAAGATAACGGCCGAGATAATACCGCGCGCCGAGGCCGTGGCTGATTCCGAGCAGGACGTGACGGTCGCCGAGGGGAAAGAAATCCGGGCAGGCCATATCCTCGTATTCCTCGGTCCAATGCGTATTCGGGATGTAGAACGGCCGGACGTACTCCCAGTGGATGAGGTCGTCGGAACGCATCAGATAGACGGTATCGCGCTGACGGAAGGGTTTCAGCCGGGAGCCGAAGATCATCAGGTAATGATCCCCCTCCACCCAGACGTGTGGGTCGAAGACATGGTAAATGTGTTCCAAGGGCGTGCCGAGGGTTTGGGGGACGACCGGATTGAACGGCGACTTCCGCCAGCGGATCAGGTCGTCGTCTTCCGCCGTGGCGATGCAGCAGCCGGCGTTGACGCCGAAATAGACCAGAGTGGGGACGTGGTTGCGGTCCACCACCGCGCATCCGCTGAAGATTCCGATATCGGGGTCGCCCGGCTCGGGAACCAGCGCCGGGGGGTGGATCGTCCAACTGCAAAGATCGCTGCTGGAGGCATGACCCCAGCAGTGTCCGCCGTGCGGCAGGGACAGGTCCTGATAGATGTAGAACACGTGATGGCGGCCTTTCCAGAAAATCGCCCCGTTGGGGTCGAACGGCAGGCAGCTGGTCTGTTCCGGTGCAAAGAAATGGTAACGCGGCGTGTAACGGGAACGTCTCTCTTCGGAAATGAACGAAACCATACGAACCTCCGGGTTATGGTTTTACCTGAGATTCAATATAATCGGGGATGCCCGGTCCGTAAACTGCAACAATCGGTTCAAACGGTGTACTTTTCAGACAGACAGCAATATTATGAAATACGGGACGGTGAATTTATTCGTTTCACCCTTGCGTTCCTGCGGTTTCGCGCTATACTATGAAACAGAAGGAAGGACACCGTACGATGGGCGCCTGTTTGTTCGACCGCAACCGCGAAGCGCAGGAACTGAAGCATCTTCGCGGAACCGAGATCATGGAGATCCCGCAAAAAGCGGGGAATCTCCGCCTGCGCTTCGATTTCTGGAACTTTCATTGCAACCAGACTGCCGAGGACCGGACGTTCGAACACCCGGAGCCGCCGTTCAACCGGCTCTTCATCTTCTTCGGCCGCGGCGGAGAAGTCGTCACGGGCGGAAAATGCTTCCGGCTCAGGCCGGAAACCTTCTACCTGCTGCCGGAGGGGCAGCCGTTCGTGGCGACCTACTTCGCGGGCGGCAGTTTGCTCTACGTCCATTTCCACATGGCGGACCGGACGCTGCACCGGGTTTTCGTGGGGCAGCGCGGAATTCTCGAGCTCCACTCGCCGCCGCTCGCCGCGCTGTTCGCGGAACAGCGGGAATCGCCGTGGAACCCGGAATTGCAGAACGCCGTCATCGGGACCGTGGTCCGGATGCTGACGCCGGAAATGCGGAGCGCCCTGCGGGAACGCGCCGGGCTGGCCGAAGAGTTCGGCCCGCTGTTTTCGCTGCTGGAAGGGACGCCTCCGGCCCAGGTGCGGATTTCCGAGCTGGCCGACGCTTCCGGGATGACTCCCGGCGCGCTTTCGAAGCGGTTCCAGCGCCGTTTCGGCATTCCGCTCAAGGAATTCATCTCGAACCGCATTCTCCAGCAGGCCCGGCAGATGCTGGCCGGGAGCAACGTTCCGGTCACCGACGCGGCGCGGCAACTGGGGTACCGGGACCCGCATTACTTTCACCGTTTCTTTCTCGCTCGAGCCGGCTGCACGCCGCAGGAGTTCCGCAAACGCGGGAAGCAGGAGTGATTTTTCCGGGGAAATCCGCCGGAAAACTTGCAGTTGTCCGCTCTCAACGCTATTTTTATAGCTTATCAATTGAAAAACTCTTTCATTCCGGACAGCCGAAAGGAGATGAAGATGGGACTTCTGATGCTTGACGAGGTCAATTCGACCAACACCTATGCGCGGGAACATTGCGACGAACTGGAGGACGGGACGCTCGTCGTCGCCCGGACCCAGACCGCGGGGCGCGGCAGGCGCGGACGCTCCTGGGTTTCGCCGCCCGGCGTCAACTTCACCGGTTCCGTGCTCTTCAAGCGCCTGGACGACGGCTTCCACGCCGGGTGCCTGCTCGGAGTCGCCGCGCTGGCGCTGATCCGCGAACTCGCGCCGGAGCTGCCGGTCTACCTCAAGTGGCCCAACGACCTCTATATCGAAGACCGCAAGCTGGCCGGGATTCTCTGCGAAAGCGCCCGCATCGAAAACGGCCGGATCACCGCCGTCGCCGCCGGGATCGGAATCAACGTCAATCTCCCCCCGGAAACGCTCCGCTCCATCGACCAGCCCGCCACCTCGCTTCTAGCTGAAACAAAACGCGAATTTAATCTCGATTTTTTCTCAAAAAAACTGGCAGAAACGGTAAATCGATACTATATTATCTATTTAAACAACGCCGGGACTGTAATCCAGGAATGGGTTGCGGTAAACCTTCTGGCGGGAGAATCACTGACGGTGATCGACCCCCGCGGGGAGGCGCATACCGGTATATTCCGCCGCATTCTGGAAGACGGAAGCATGCTCTTTGAAGAAGAGGGCGCCCCGATCGCATTTACCTGCGGAGACGTGAAAATCGACCGGGATTCGGTGGATTGGAATCGACTGAAACAGAAAGCGTCGAACCATTACAAACAACCCAAGGAATGAGAGAAAATGGACTGGACACTGTTGGGTAACGGTTTCAAGCTGATGCTCCTGGGCATGGGGGTGGTATACATCTTCCTCATCGTCATGATCATCGCGATGAACCTGCTGAAACGGGCGCTCGCCCCCTTCGCCGGCATGCTCGAACCCCCGCCGAAGGCCCCCGCCAAGAAGAAACCCGCCGCCGATTCCGGGGACGATGCCCGACTCGCCGCGATTGCCGCCGCCGCCGTTGAGGCAGCCCGGACCAAATAACCGAAAAATCCATTATTTCATATCTATAGAACGGAGAATCGTAAGAAGATGAAGAAAATCAAGTTCATGGACTGCTCGTTCCGCGACGGATTCCAGTCCTGCCTCGGCGCCCGCGTCAAGACCGACGACTTCCTTCCCGCGCTCGACGCGGCGGTCAAGGCCGGAATCGACTATATCGAAATCGGCGGCGGCGCCCGCTTCCAGAGCCTCTACTTCTACTGCCAGGAAGACGCGTTTGAAATGATGGACCGCTGCCGCGAAGTGGTCGGCCCGAACGTCAACCTCCAGACCCTCTCCCGCGGCGTCAACGTGGTCGGCCTCTCCTCCCAGTCCAGCGACATCATCGAGCTTCACGCGAAGCTCTTCAAGAAGCACGGCATCACCACGATCCGCAACTTCGACGCGCTCAACGACGTGCGCAATTTGACCGCCTCCGGCAAGTACATCACCCAGTACGGCCTCAAGCACCAGGCGACCGTCACCATGATGGGACTCGCGCCGGGCCTCACCGAATCCTACGCGCACACCCCGAAATTCTACATCGACAGCCTGAAGGCGATCCTCGAGAGCGGCATGGCGTTCGACAGCCTCGCGTTCAAGGACGCCTCCGGCACCTCGACCCCGGCCACCGTGTTTGACACCATCAAGCAGGCGCGCGAAATCCTCGACGCCGAATTCAAGGGCGACAACCGCAAGAGCATCTCCTTCCACACCCACGACACCGCGGGCATGGCGGTGAGCTGCAACATGGCGGCGATCGAAGCCGGTGCCGACGTGATCGACCTGGCGATGAGCCCGCTCTCCGGCGGCACCTGCGAAGCGGACATCCTGGTGATGTACCAGCGTCTGCGCGGCACCGATTACACCCTCGACATCGATCCGGAAAAGATCATGGCCGCCGAGCAGGTCTTCGAACAGTGCATGGACAAGTACTTCATGCCGCCGGAATCGATGCAGGTCTCCCCGAAGATCATCTTCAGCCCGATGCCGGGCGGCGCGCTCACGGCCAACACCCAGATGATGCGCGACAACAACATCCTCGACAAATACGACGACTGCATCGCCGAAATGCGCGAAGTGGTCGCCAAGGGCGGCTTCGGCACTTCGGTGACCCCGGTCAGCCAGTTCTATTTCCAGCAGGCGTTCTCCAACACCATGCAGGGCCGCTGGAAGGTGATCGACAAGAACGGCTACGGCAAGATGGTGCTCGGCTACTTCGGCAAGACCCCGGTCGCGCCGGATCCGGAAATCGTCAAGCTGGCCAGCGAGCAGCTCGGCCTTGAGCCGACCACCGAAGCCGTGGTCGATATCAACGACCGCAACCCGAAACTCGGCGTCAAGCCGGCCGCCGCGCAGCTCGAAGCCGCCGGCCTCCCGGTCAGCGAAGAGAATATCTTCATCGTCGCCGCCTGCGGCGACAAGGGCCTCAACTACCTGAAGGGCAACCGCCCGAACGGCATCCGCTACAAGGAAGCCGACAAGCCGAAGGCCGCCGCCGCGAAGGGCGGAGCCTACACCGCCAACGTGGACGGCAAGAACGTCGCGGTCGAACTCAACGCCGCGGGCGACGCCTACACCGCCA
>CAYSZM010000212.1:0-5324 GCA_964435365.1 uncultured Victivallis sp.
TCGGCGCGGCAGTAGATGAAGAGCTTGGTGGCTCCGGTGGCGTAGGCCGCGATCAGCATTCCTTCGAGCACCTGGTGCGGAACCGACTCCATCAGCGAGCGGTCCATGAACGCGCCGGGGTCGCCCTCGTCGGCGTTGCAGATGAGGATCTTCTCGGCGGTGTCTTTGGCGGCGAGGAAGCTCCATTTGTTTCCGGTGGGGAAGCCGCCGCCGCCGCGTCCGCGCAGGCCGGAGAGCTTCATTTCGTTGACCACTTCGGCGGGAGTCATCGACAGTGCGCGCTTGAGCCCTTCGTAGCCGCCGTTTTCGGTGTAATCTTCGAACCGGGTGGGATCGACGCGTCCGGCCAGGGCGAGCACCTTGATGAGCTCCTTGGACTTGCGGGCGGACGGAATTTCGAAGCGGTCCTTGTCGCCGAGAGCGAGGATGTTTTCAATATGCCCCTCGTCGGCCTTGACGTCGCGGTAGAAGACGGAGTTGCCGTCGGCGAGCACGACTTCGACCATCGGCTCGGCGTAGCAGTGGCCGAGACAGCCGGTGCCTTCGACCGGAACCGATTCGGCGCGGGAACGCAGCAGATCGAGCACTTCGTCCGCTCCGGCGGCGACGCCGCAGCTGGCGACGCCGACCCGGATTTTCCTGATTTTCGGCTGGCTCATTTGTTCTCGTACTCCTTCAGGATTTTGACGATGCTCTTGCGGTCGAGCTTGCCGTAGACGCGGCCGTTGACGCTCATCACCGGCGCGAGGCTGCAGCAACCGAGGCAGGCGACGGTTTCCAGCGAGAAGTGGCCGCGCGCGTCGGTTTCGCCCGACTTGATGCCGAGTTCGCGGGTGAGCCACTCGGCCACCTGGCTGGAACCCTTGATGTGGCAGGCGGTTCCGTCGCAGATGGCGATCTTGTATTTACCCGGCTTGACCCGTTTGAACTGGGCGTAAAAACTTAAAACTCCTTCGACTTCCACTTCGGGGATGCCGAAATACTCGGCGATCGCCACGATGCTTTCGTCGGAGACGAACCCCTCGGCGCCTTGCACCGCCTGCAACCCCTTGATGAGGTTGGACGGTTCTTTGCCGATTTTCTCCAGAAATGCGTACTTTGGACTCATTGGGACCTTTTCCTGTTGCATTTTTCTATGGGCAAAATCAATCGATATTCGATCAAATCAAGAGTGGAGTAATATACCGCGGTTTTACAATTTTTTCCAATTTGAAAAAGGAAAATCCGGAAAGTTTGCCGGATTTTTTCTTTTTCGCGGATTTTCTTCCCTGCTGTTGCGATTCAGGCGGATGGGAACGGTTTGCTTTGGCGCGAAACGGGGGTATAGTATGAACTTAGCATTTTCAGGATCATCCACGAAGAGACAGGAAACGAGAACATGCCGAACATTCCCTGCAAACCGTTCCTTTCCGGAGACTGGAAAACCATTGTCGCCAAAGACCGGACTTTTTCGCCGGAACTGGAGTGCGGGCAGGTGGTCGATCACTGCTTTTTTCAGGACCCGGCCGGAAGATGGCAGGCGTGGGTGCAGATTCGCGATACCGCGATGGGCAGAGTATTCACCCGCTGGGAAGCGCCGGAAGGGTTTGCCGATTTTCCCTGGGAGTTCCGCGGCGTATGCTGGAAGGCCGACCACGAGGCGGGGGAAAGCGTCGGAACCGCTCCGGAGAAAGATGTGATCCAGGCCCCCTATGTGCTCAACGACCGGACCGGTTATCTTCTGGTTTACGGCGGCGGGCCCGTCGACCCCGATGATGTGACCAGACAAGTGTGCATGGCGCATTCCGCCGATGCGGTGACTTTTGTGCGGGTGCGCGATGCATTCGGGCGGAGCCGTATTGCCGTCGGCCCCCGTCACGCGGCGGATTCTTTTCTGATCCGGCATTCGGGGGAGTATTATTTGTTTGTCGGCACCGCCGGGTTCGAAACCGACGGCGCCCGCGCGGCGGTCACTCTCCGGCGCTCCCGGGATCTTTGCAACTGGTCGGAGCCGGTCGTCGTCCATGCGGGGGGCACCTGCGGAACCCACGAATATTCCAGCCAGTCGGTCTTTGTCTGCCGACGGGACGGTTTTTTCTATCTGTTCAAAATGGGGTGGTCGGGCGAGAACCGGACTGCGGTATATTGCTCCGACGATCCGGCCGATTTCGGGCGCGGCGATGAAAAACTGGTCGCCGTGCTCGAAGCGTCAGCCTGTGAGATCATCGATTGCGACGGGAAATGGTATCTCTCCAGCCTGATCCTGCCGGACTATTCCGGCGTGAAAGTCGCTCCGCTGGAATGGGAGGAAACCAGGTGACAACCCCGGACTGACTGCCGGAACTTTCAATGGAATTGTTTATGGAATACAAAATCGAGAAGGCATCCCGCGCCGACCTGTCGGAGATCCTCAAGTTGCAGAAAAAGGCGTTCGGACAGGTCGCGGATCTCCTGAATTGCCCCGGCCTTCCGGCGCTTCTGCAGACCGAGCAGGGAATTCACGAAGAGTTCGATCACTGTGTGATCCTGAAATGTTTTGGCGACGACGGCCGGATCGTCGGCTCCGTCCGCGCTTTTGTCGACGAGGAGAACGCCTGTCGCATCGGCAAGCTGATCGTCGACCCGGATTCGCAGGGCAGGGGAATCGGCCGGGCGCTGATGGCCGAAATCGAGCGCAGCTTCCCCGCCAGTTCCCGCTACTGTCTCTTCACCAGCGAAGAGACGCCGTGGACCTCGCAACTCTACCGGAAGCTCGGCTACGAGGAGACCGGCCGCCGCCCGATGGGCGGAACGGTGATGATCCTCATGGACAAAGAGAATTCCGCAACGCGATCGTCCTTGTAAATTCAGCCGGGTGATGATATAGTTTATCCGTGGCGGGCGGCGTGGAGAAAGAGTTTCGGCCGATCCCGCCTGGAAACTCCCGAACTTTACGGTCCTCAAAGATGATACCGTCCTCAGATGATATGCCCCGAAACGACCTTCCGGAAGGCGAGCCGCCCCACCGGCGGCGCGTCCGCTATGCCGGGAAGAATCCGCGCAAGTTTTCCGAGAAGTACAAGGAACTGCACCCTGAACAGTATTCCGAACAGATTCAGAAGCTGATCGATCAGGGGCGGACTCCCGCCGGGGCGCACCGCCCGATCTGCGTGGATGAGATTCTGGAGATCCTGCACCCGTCTCCCGGCGAAATCGGGCTGGATGCGACGCTCGGATTCGGCGGCCACGCGACTGAATTTCTGAAGCGCATCGTTCCCGGCGGCAGACTCTTCGCCACCGATGTCGATCCCATTGAACTGCCGAAGACGGAAGCGCGGCTCGCCGCCCTCGGGTTCGGTCCCGACGTGTTTTCGCCGCACCAGATGAATTTTGCGGGGATTGCGAAACTGCTTCCGGAAACCGGCGATCACGGGTTCGATTTCCTGCTCGCCGACCTGGGGGTTTCCTCCATGCAGCTCGACAACCCGGCGCGCGGTTTTACCTTCCGGGAAGACGGGCCGCTCGATCTGCGGATGAACCCGACGCGAGGCAAACCGGTATCCGCCATGCTTCAGGAGTGGAGCGCGGAACAGATCGAAAAACTGCTCCGGCAGAACGCCGATGAACCCCATGCCGAATTTCTGGCCAAGGCCATTTTCGAGCAACGGGAGCATATTCTGACCACCCGGGCTTTGGCGAAAATCGTCCGCGACACCATCGCCGGTCTGGGGAACCGCAATGCGGAAGAGGCCGCGACCAAAGCGCTGCCGCGCGTGTTCCAGGCATTCCGAATCGCCGTGAACGGCGAACTCAGCGTGCTCGACCAACTGTTGCAGACGTTGCCCTTTATCATGGCTCCGCAGGGGCGCATCGCGATTCTGACCTTTCATTCCGGGGAAGACAACCGGGTGGCGAAAGCCTTCGCCGACGGATATGAACAAGGGTTTTATCAGTCCATCAGCACGGAGCCGATCCGTCCGTCGGGCGAGGAGCGTTATTCCAACCCCCGCTCCAAATGCGCCCGCCTCCGCTGGGCCGTCATGGCGCAGCCGGACGAAAACACCTGATCTCGCTTCCGAATCAAATAGAAGGTGGGAGAAAAAATGTTCAATCGAAAAGATCTGATCATTTGTCTGCTGCTCGTCGGCATGTCCGTCATCTGGTGGCTGATCCCGAAAACAAGGAAAGCCGGGGGTAACTGGGTCGCCGCGGCGAAGGCGGTTCCGCCGGGGTGCCTTGTCGCTTATCTGATTCCTCTTGTTGTGGGAGCGGTGCTGCTGGTGTTGACCGACCGCTATGAAATCCTTTCCGAACGGAGTATCCTGAACCGCAGCTTGATGGGGGTTGCCTATGATGTTTTCGGGGTGCTTTGCGGAATCATGGTGGTGACCTTGATGGTCAGATGGATTTGGCGACGATACCCGATTCCGCCGGAGGAACGGTCGGGATGCGCCAGCGCGTTCCTGGTTGTTGTTCTATGGATTTTTGTCTGTGTGCTTTATGAATTTCTATTCCTGTGTCCGGGACCGTATCGAGAGCCATGGTGTACCCGTCGGATCTTTAAGGAGCATGGTGTCGGGTTGGCTTATGAAGTCCGGGCCGTTCATCCGTTTCTTCCTCAACACGAGTCTCGCCTCCGTTTCCGGCAGGACGGACAAGACACGTATCAAATACTTTCCCCTGAAATCGGCAATCTGCGCCGGGTTGATATTTACCGTATGAAAGACGGACGATTACTGTTTACCGGCAAGGACCTCGATGAGAAATATATCGTGGATATTCCTGAAAAAGAGGTGTTTCGAGTGTTTTTCGCTGACGGCAGGTTTTATGTCGAATCGCTGAAGCATCGAAATCGGCAAGTCGTGCTCGGTAACGAATTGGATGAAAAGGTCTATATAGGCTGTATCACGGATCATTTTTATTCGGCGGAAGAAAAGCCGGAGGATGGGCAGCCATAACGGCCAGTTGGTATTGTCGTATGCAAGGCCTTCGCGGGGGAAAGCTTTTCCCCCGCGAAGGCCCCGAACATGGTAAGCCGACACCTTCCCCGAAAAATATCGCAGCGACCTCTCTCCCCGCTCACAACGTTGCTGCTCTCCCCGCCCACAACGTTGCTGCTCTCCCCGCCCACACAACGTTTCTGCCCGATTCAAAAGCGCGGTAGGCGCCGCGTAGCGGATGTGAGAGAACTGCTCATTTCGAACGAAATGAGCAGCAAGGAGCAAAAGCGACGCAGTCGAACGCAGCGAAGCGAAGGCCCTCTGCCATAGCCCGCCGCAGGCGGGCGGTGAAGAGTTGGCGGCCAAAGGCCGACAAGTAAGATATTATGAGAAGTCAAAGCGTAAACCCAGCGATCTGCTTGAAAA
>CAYSZM010000213.1:0-5266 GCA_964435365.1 uncultured Victivallis sp.
CGGACGAGGTAGCTCTTTCCGGCTTCGACCCGCTCCGGCTGTTCGCGGAACGGCAACAGCAGGTCTTTGTCGAGCCCCCAGTCGAGGAAGGCCCCGAGTTTTGTCGTCTCCTTGACCCGGAGCACGGCGTACTCTCCGACTTCCGCCTTCGGTTTCTGCGTGGTGGCCACCGGGCGGTCTTCGCTGTCGAACGAAAGAAAGACCTCGATCTCGTCGCCTGTGCGGAACCCTTCCGGCACGAATTTTCGCGGCAGAAGCAGCATGTCGCGGTGGTCGCGGCCGTCGGAGAGATAGAACCCGAAGTCGGTCTCCTTTTCGGCGGTCAGCTTCTGGTGTTTTCCGAAATGAAACATATCAAAGATTCCTTCCGATGATGCGGATCGAGCCGAGCTGGCAGTTGAGGCGTTTCGCCACCACCGGGCACTTGGCGCGGAGGAGGAAGAAGACCGGGCGGTCGTACCCTTCGTCGAGCGATTCGAAGTTGCCCTGGCCCTTGGAGACCACCAGGTCGGCGCTCCGCATCGTTTCGAGCATTCCGGCACTGCTGTTGCGCAGCGAGACGCCCGGCGCGCGGTCGCCGGTGTCGACGATCCCGCGCACCCCGGTGATTCCGGAGAGCTTCACTTCGCGGCGGGTCACGTCGTTGAGGATCGGGTAGCCGCGCACGCCGAGCGTGATCTTGTCGGCGTAACGCTCGATCAGCAGCCGGTCGATCACCGCTTCGCCGCAGTTGTCGAGCATGTAGAAGATCGACTCCGCCGCGTCGAGCCGCCGCCGGAATTCGGCGCAGGTCTCGAGGTCGAAGGGGAGGTCGAGCACTTCGCGGATTCGCTCCTCGGCCTCGTGCAGCTTGAAATTGGGGTTGACGCCGTAGTCGATGATGTTCCCGCCGATGGCGAGGCGGACCGCCGCCTCGAACGGGTCGGGGTGCGCTTCGACGATGCGGCGCAGCTCCGGCAGCAGCGCCAGCCCGAGTTCGGTCGAATGGTCCTTGACGGTGCGGTAGGGGTCTTCGACGCCGGAGACTTCGGCGACGACGGCGTGGAATTGCGACGCGAATTCCGGCGGGGTCGTCTCCTCGTCGGCGTCGAGCACCTGTTTCATCATCCGCTTGACCAGGAGATGCTGTTCCTTTTCGTCGCCGATCGCCTTTTTGGCCAGCTCCGAAAGCTGGGAGAGAATGCACGGATAACAGTCGATTTGAACTCGCATGATTACGCCTCTGTCCAGTTGTTGCGCAGGAGTTCGGCGGTCGATTCCAGCGCTTCCGGCACGCAGCGGATGTCCGCCAGCACCGGCATGAAATTATTGTCGCCGTTCCAGCGCGGAACGACGTGCATGTGAAGGTGGTCGGCGACTCCCGCGCCCGCCGCGGCGCCGACGTTGAAGCCGACGTTGAACGCCTGCGGGCTCAGCGTCCGGCGCAGCGTGAGTTCGGATTGAACGCACAGCTCGAACAGCTCCGCGCGCTCCTCCGCCGACAGCAGCGGCAGGTCGGCAAGGTGGCGGTAGGGCGAAACCAGCAGATGCCCGCAGTTGTAGGGGTAGCGGTTGAGCATCACGAACACGGTGCGCCCGCGCCGGACGACCAGCTCGTCCTCCGGCTTGCCGGAGTCGGACTCGTTCCCGCAGAGGAAGCAGCTCGAGTCCTTTTCCCCGCGGATGAACTCCATTCTCCACGGCGCCCAGAGCGGACGGGTCGGGTGTGGTTCCATGTTATCGGGTTTCCTTGTCGGTCGGGTTTGATATCTGAAGGTTGAAATACCGCTTGCGGCGCATGAAGTTCCCGGCCGCGAAGAGAATCCACCCGGCGCAGCCGATGCCGAGCAGCAGGATGAACCATTCGCCGAAGCAGACGAAGATCGTCGGCTGCGGGGTGTCCGGCACGAAGACGCCGACTTGCCGGAATCCGCGGCCGCGGCGCAGCTCCAGCCGTTTTTCCGGACCGGGCACTTCGAGCACCTGGCTGATCTCCCCGGTGGGCAGCACGACGAGCGAGCCGCCGTTGTTGCCGCAGCGGACCATGGAAAGGCCGGTCTCCACCGCCCGCATCACCGCGTTGGCGAGGTGCTGCTCGGGTTCGCTGCTGACCGGGTACCAGGCGTCGTTGGAGATGACCACCAGCACATTCGCCCCGCGCCGCGCGAACGTGCGGGTGAGGTAGCTGAAAATCCCCTCGTAACAGACCGCGATTCCGGCGCGGACGTTTTTGCCGAGCGGAACCGGGTTGAAATTGGTCCCCGGCTCGAGGTCGCGCTGCATGTCGATCCGCCTGACCACGAACTCCGGGAGCACGCTCCGGAAGGGGACGTATTCGCCGAACGGCACACGGTGGATTTTGTCGTATTTATGCACCATCCGCCCGCCGCGGTCGAAGTGGAGCGCGCTGTTGGTCACCCGCGCCTGGCTGCCGTCGCGCGGCAGCGGGTCGCGGAAATCGATCGCGCCGACCAGCATCGGGACGCCGTAGCCGACGCAGAGCGAATGCACCGTCCGCCGGAACTTGGCCGAAATCGGATGCATCGAGCGGAACGGCACCGGGACGGAGGATTCCGGCCAGATGATGATATCCGGTTTCATCTCCGCCTGCGCCGCCTGCCGGGCGAGGTCGGCGTAGATGTCGAGCGCCTCGTCGGCCTCCTCGATGGTGGCGTTGCGCCGCTGCGAGATGTCGCCCTGGAGCAGGGTCGGGAACCAGTTTTGCTCCTCGCTCTGCGCGTGGCGGTAGTAGAGCAGGAGGCCCACCGCGTGGGCCAGCGCGAACAGCGCCGCCGCGAGCAGCAGCAGCTTGACGCCCGGCAGCCGGAACCGGGTGCGGAGCGCCCCGGCCAGCGCGGCGTTGAAAAAGGCCAGCAGGAACATGATTCCGTAGCTCCCGGTGGCCGAGACGAGCTGGATCAGCGGAATGTCCTGCCACATGGTGATCGAGAGGTCGTTCCACGGGAAGAGCCGCGAGCGGGTCCATTCGATGAGCGTGTAGAGCGCCGCGGCGCCGACGGCGAAGAGCAACATGCGCGGGAACGAGCAGGGCGACTCCTCGAATTCCCGGCGTTCCTCATACCCGCCCAGCTCGATTTCGAGCGGATACATGGTGTTGCGCCGCAGGAAGGGCAGCAGCGCCGCCCAGCACGCCGGCCAGAGCGAAATCACCCAGGGCATGAGGAACGGAATCACCGGGTCGATTTCGCGCAGGAAGCGGAAGGCGAAGAACGACCAGCCGATTCCCCAGGCGTAGCCGCAGAGCGCCGCGAATTTCCAGCGCGACCGCGAGGCGACGGCGATCACCGGGAAGAGCGTCACCAGCGCGAGAAAATGAAGATTCCAGGGCGGCAGCGCCGCCGCGAAGCAGGTTCCTCCGACGAAGCAGAAGAGCAGGTCGAACAACCGGAAACGCAGCGCCGCCAGGGGTGCTTCGTCCGGCTCGGTTTTTGCCTTGTCGGCGGAAAAAAGTTTACGCAATTTCAACATTTCGGAACAGGTCCCATTGACAGAATGCCGCTTTTGGTGTAATTTACATCACTTTACGGACAATTTCAAAATTGTTTTGCGCGAATTGCGGCGAAAGCGACTCCCGTTTCCGCCGTGGTGCTGTTTTCTTTGGAATTCGGACTGGTGGATAATGAAAATCGATGAAATCAGGGAATTCGACCATCTTGTGATCGGCAGCGGTCTGGCCGGATTGACGAACGCGCTGCATCTCGCCGAATCGGGGAGAAGCGTCGCGGTCATAACCAAACGCGAGACCGACGAATGCAACAGCCGGCTCGCCCAGGGCGGCGTCGCCTGCGTGATGGACAGCCTCGATTCGTTCGAAGAACACGTCAAAGACACCCTCGAAGCCGGAGCCGGGCTGTGCGACATCGGCGCGGTGCGCACCATCGTCGAAGCCGGTCCGGAAGCGATCCGCGAAATCATCGAACTCGGCGCGAAATTCACCACCCGCGGCGACCTCGGCTACACCGACGGGCCCGATGAGTACGATCTCGGGCGCGAGGGCGGCCACCACAAGCGCCGGATTCTGCACGCCGGGGACATCACCGGGGCCGAACTCGAACGGGTGATGGTCGAAGCGGTCCGCTCGCGGCCGAACATCACCGTTTTCGAATACCACGTCGCAGTGGACCTGGTGGTCAGTTCGCGCCTCAGCCTCGGCGGGCCGAACCGCTGTTTCGGAGCCTACGTGCTCGATGTGAGAAGCGGGGACGTCATCACCATCCTCTCCGCCTCGACCACCATCGCCTGCGGCGGTGCGGGCAAGGTTTACCTCTATACCAGCAATCCCGACGTGGCCTGCGGTTCCGGAGTGGCGATGGCCTACCGGGCGGGGGCGAAGATCGCCAATATGGAGTTCATCCAGTTCCACCCGACGATTCTCTATCACCCGAACATCCGCTCGTTCCTCATCAGCGAGGCGCTGCGCGGGGAAGGGGCGGTGCTCAAGTGCCGCGAATCGCGCGATACGGAGCCGGTCGCCTTCATGCAGAAGTACCACCCGATGAAGAGCCTCGCGCCGCGCGACGTGGTGGCCCGCGCGATCGACTCCGAGATGAAGCGGACCGGCGAGGAGTGCGTCTACCTCGACATCCGGCAGGTGCCGGAAGAGAAGCTGCGCCTCCGTTTCCCCAACATCTTCGCCAAATGCCTCGACGCCGGGATCAACATGGCCAAAGACCTGATTCCGGTGGTTCCTGCCGCCCATTTCGTCTGCGGCGGGATCAAGACCGACGTGAACGGCGAGTCGAGCATCCAGGGGCTCTACGCGGTCGGCGAATCCGGCTGTACCGGGCTGCACGGCGCGAACCGGCTGGCCAGCAACAGTTTGCTCGAAGCGATGGTGGTGCCGAAGTTCGCCGCGAAGGAGATCGACCGCAAGTATCCGGTGCTCCGCGCCGGGCGGCCGCCCGCCGAAACGGCGCTCAACTGGACCACCGGCAATGCGACCGACTCCGACGAGCAGGTGGTGATCACCCACAACTGGGACGAAATCCGCCGCTTCATGTGGGACTACGTCGGCATCTACCGCACCAACAAGCGGCTGGAACGCGCCAAGAACCGGATCAAGCTGATCCGCAAAGAGATCGAAAAGTATTACTGGGATTTTCTCGTCACCGCCGACCTGGTCGAGCTGCGCAATATCGCGACGGTGGCCGAACTCATCATCGATTGTTCGCTCCTGCGGCACGAGAGCCGCGGACTCCATTACAACGCCGATTATCCGTACCGGGACCCCGAGCTCGAGTGCGTCGATACGGTCATTCAACGGGAA
>CAYSZM010000214.1:0-5252 GCA_964435365.1 uncultured Victivallis sp.
GAGATCGTGTTCGCCATTTCGGTCCAGAAGTGTCCGGTGGTTTACATCGTCGGCGAACGGAACAAGCTGCTCGGGGTCGTCGACCGCACGCTGCTTCTGAAACGAATCATCAATCTCTGAGGAGCGATTTATCATGTTTGCATCCCATTGGTTCCTCGGTGCGGCCGAAGCCGCTTCCGCCGTGGCGAAAAGCGGAGCGGGCAGCAGTGCCCATATGTGGGTAGGCGTCATCGTTTTCGCCGTGGCCTACCTCTTCATCGCCTCCGAAAAAGTGGATAAAACGATCGCCGCCATGCTCGGCGCCGGGCTGATGGTGGTGCTGGCGGTGGCCGATTTCAACGACATGCTGGGGAAGATCGACCTCAACGTGCTGGCGCTTTTGATCGGCATGATGGTGATCGTCAACATCATGGCGACCACCGGAGTTTTCGAATACCTGGCGGTGACGATTGCCCGGCAGACCCGCGGCAACGGCCTGCTGGTGGTGCTGGAGTTTCTGGTGGTGACCGCCGTGGTTTCCGCCTTCATGGACAACGTGACGACGGTGATCCTGATGGCGCCGGTGACGATTCTCATCGCCCAGCTGCTGCGGCTGCCGGTGGTGCCGATCCTGACGCTGGAGGCGGTGTTCTCAAACATCGGCGGCACGGCGACGCTGATCGGCGACCCGCCGAACATTCTCATCGGCGCGAGCTGCGGGCTCTCGTTCAACGATTTCCTGCTGAACCTGGCCCCGGTGGTCCTGATCACCATGGCGGTTTCGCTGGTGATTATTCTGTTCACCATGCGCAAGCATCTCCGAACGATGCCGAGCGCAGTCGCCCAGGTCCGGATGACCGAGCCGAAGCTGGCGATCCTTGACGCCGCCCGCCTCTCCCGGGCGATGTGGGTGTTCGGGTTCGTGCTGCTCGGATTCTTCACCAGCCGGCTGACCGGGCTGGAGCCGGGCATTATCGCCATCTGCGGCGCTTTCATCATGGCGCTGGTCTGCAAAATCGAGCTTTCCCACATGCTGGAGAAAGTGGAGTGGAACACCATCCTCTTCTTCTGCGGCCTGTTCATGATGGTCGGCGCCCTCGAACTCGACGGCGTTTTCGAGAAGCTCGGGCTCTGGATGATTCACGTCACCGACGGCAATTTCGCACTGACCATGATGATTATCCTCTGGGGCAGCGCGATTCTCTCGGCGATCATCGACAACATTCCCCTGGTGATTTCGATGATTCCCTTGATCACGTCGATCATACCGGCCATGGCCGACAAGACCGGAATGTCGCCCGACCAGATCCGCGAACCGCTTTTCTGGGCGCTCGCGCTCGGCGCCTGCCTCGGCGGCAACGGAACCATGATCGGGGCTTCCGCCAACGTGGTGGTCTGCCAGATCGCGCGGAAAAACCGCTATCCGATCACCTTCTGGCAGTTCACCCGCTGCGGGTTCCCGCTGATGATCGTCTCCGTTTCCATCTGTTCGGTCTATCTCTACTGGCGTTATATCCTGTAAAAGACAAAGCAAAAGGGGGCAGAGCGCCCCCATCGAAATTGAACCGTCAGGCGAGATTACTTCCGCAGCTGGCCGGGGATGTAGTCCGGGAGGGCGGCGTCGGCGATTACTCCGTCGAGGGAGGAGAGCGGCCCGATGTCGAAGAGCCCGGAGCGGCCGAATTTATCCGATGTGAGAAGAAGATAGGACTTTTCGGCGATTTCCAGCACACGGCGCAGAAAGTAGGAGTGGTACTCATGCCGCGAGAAAAACCCCTCCGGCGTCGCTCCGAGGGCGGAGAGATACGCCTTGCCGATTTTCAGCCGCTCAAGATCGGCGACCGTCGCCGCGCCGAGAAACGCATTGAGCTGAAGATCGTAATTCCCCCCCAGCGCGACCAGGAAACAGCTGGAGGGAAACAGCGGGAACTCCCGGATCACCAGCAGCGAATTGCTGATGACGGTGAGGTTGGCGAAGTTCGCCGCCTGGATTTCCCGCGCCAGATAGTAGACCGTCGTCGAGGAGTCGAGAAAGATCACGTCGCCGTCTTCGATGGTTTCGACCGCTTTTTTCGCCGCGGCGATTTTCGCCTCGCGGTTTCTCCCCAGCCGGTCCTGGTAACGGGAGTCGAAAGCGCGTTCGGAGCTTGCCGCCTCTTCCGGCGGAATCGCCGCCACGCCGCCGCGCACCCGCCGGATCTCTCCCTGCTCGACCAGCGACGCGATGTCGCGGTGGATCGTCGCATGCGAGACGCCGAACGCCTCTTTGAGCTCCGCCACAGTGCAGCTGCCGCGTTCCCTGATATAAGTTGAGAGTTGTATCGAGCGTAAACTTGTCATAATGCTATACTATATCCCGAAAATGTCGAAAAAGCAAATGATATTCGTATCATGTTGTATCATGTTATTTCAAAATATATCATTTTTTATCACACCAGCCCTTGACAATCGCGGAAAAAGTCATTATATTGAAAAGTGAAAACCTCAAAGAGCATATAAGGGTGATCTATGAACCAGGTTCAATTTATCGCACTCGGCTATTGCAGCAACGACCATTTGTGCCGGATTCCGGAGATTCCGGTGGACGGCAAGATCGAGATGATCGAACACGAGATTCAGGGCGGCGGCCCGGCGGCGGACACCGCGGTGGGGGCGGCCCGGCTCGGATTGCGCGCGGCATTCGTCACCAGCATCGGCGACGACCCGGATGGGCGGCTGATCCTCTCCGACTTCGCCGCCGAAGGGGTGGATACGTCGGGAATCGAAGTGCGCAAAGGCGGCGGCAGCCCGATCGCCTATTGCTGGATCACGCCGGACGGCGGCCGCAGCGTCGCCTGGACGAAGAGCGGCCTTGAACTCCTGAAAGCGGACGAAATTCCCGCCGAAATGATTCGCAACGCGAAGATTCTCCACCTCGACGGCCATCACCCCGATGCGGCGGTGGCGGCGGCGCGGGTCGCCAAAGCGGCAGGCGTATTGGTCGCTCTCGACGCCGGAACATTCACTCCCCGGATCAATGAATTGCTCGAACTGGCCGACGTGCTGATCGCCTCCGAAGCGTTCGCCCGTAAATGGAGCGGCGAAACCGACCTCGAGAAGGCGCTCCGCAAACTCGGCACGATCGGAGCGAAAGTGACCGGCCTCACCGCGGGCAAAGAGGGTTCCATAATGCTGGCGGCGGACGGTTCGATCCTGCGCTGCCCGGCATTCGAGCTCCCGGTGGTGGATTCGACCGGGGCGGGCGACGCCTACCACTGCGGATTCGAAGTCCGTTACCTCGAAGGCGCGGACCTCGAAACCTGTATGCGGTTCGGCTCGGCCTTCGCCGGGCTGAAGTGCGGAAAACTCGGGGCGCGTGCCGGATTGCCGGACCGCAAAACCGTCGATGAATTCCTCAAAAAACATTAAGCGCAGGAAATACGGAACATGCAAAAGCAGTTCAAAATCGGCTACCTCCCCCTGACCAAGGCGAACTGGACCAACGAAACGCTCGAAGCGGCGCGGAAAAACGCGAAGGCGTATCTGCAGAGCCTGCCCGGCGTCGAAGTCGTCGGCGGCGATGCCATGATCGACTTCGAAGACAAGGCGATCCGGGAACTCGAAGCGTTCGAAGGGGAGCGCCCCGACCTGATCGTGGCCCATTTCATGACCTTCTCGCTCGGCGTGATCGTTCCGATGTTCGCCCAGCGGCTGAAAATTCCGGTGGTCCTCTGGTCGATGAAGGAGCCGGACCCGAAGGGCGGACGGCTCCAGAACAACTCGTTCTGCGCGGCGAATATGAACTCCCACTTCATGTACCGGATGCACGTGCCGTACTTCCACATCCACGCGGAGGTCGGCTCCGAACCGGCGGCGCGCGGGCTTGAAAAGGCGATCCGCGTGACCCGGACCGTCGAAACGCTTTCCCGGATGCGCGTCGGCCTGATCGGCGGGCGCGTCCCCGGTTTCTTCACCTCCAGCTGCGACGAGATGCTGCTGCGCACCAAGATCGGCCCGGAAGTCAAGTTCATCACCGAACACGAAGTGATCGAGACCGCGCGCACACTCAAACCGGAGGAGCTGGACGCCGCGATGAAAACCATCCTCTCCGACGCCGAGGTGCACCCCTCCGACGGTCCGAACGACGAACAGCTTAAAAAATCCGCCGCGCTCTTCGCCGCCGTCGGCAAGATGAAAAGCAAATTCCTGGTGGACACCTTCGCCATGCGCTGCTGGCCGGAATTTATTTCCAGCGATCTCTACGGCATTGCGATCTGCTCCACCATCGGCCACCTCACCAACCACGGGTTCCTGACCGCCTGCGAAGGCGACGTGTACGGCGCGGTGATGATGCGGATCGAGCAGGAATTGACCGGCGATCTGCCGTTCTTCTGCGACATGATCGTCATGGAGGGCGAATACGGCGTCGCCTGGCACTGCGGCGCGGCGCCGTGCCAACTCTGCAAGCCGGGTTACCAGCCGCAGCTCTGTCACAGCGCAACCGTCGAAGGCGGCGGAGTCAAGGGCGTCACCGACGAATTCCCGCTCAAGCCCGGCCGCGTCACGCTGGCCCGCCTCGGGGAAAAGCGCGACGGCGACGGCTTCCGGATGCTCATTGCGACCGGAGAGGCGCTCGACACCGACCTCTTCGTCCGCGGCAATCCGGTCAAAATCAAGTTCGATGCGGGGTGCGACAAGCTCCGCGAGACCGTCATCAACCAGGGGTGGGAGCATCACTACGCCCTCTGCTACGGCGATCTCGTTCCGGAACTGCTCGACCTCTGCCGCATTCTCGATATCGAACCGACGGTTGTGAAATAAGCGAAAGGAACTTTTCTCATGAACGGCGAAACCCTTCTCATCCACCTCGACCCGAAGCAGGGATACAACAAGGTCTTCGACCTCGGCGAATACGGCATGAAACTCACCGCGTTCGGCGTCATTCAGCTTGCCCGCGGGACCTCGTACCAAGCGACGACCGGAGAATTCGAAGTCACGCTGGTCCTTCTCGGCGGCAAATGCGCGGTCAAGGGCGACGGGTTCGACTTCGCGGAAGTCGGCGGACGCAAAAACGTCTTCGACGGCAAGCCGCACACGGTCTACCTGCCGCGCCGCACCGCCTATGAAATCGTCGCGCTGACCGATGCGGACATCGCGTACAACGCTTCACCGGCGACGCGCGACACGGCGAAACCGTGCGTAATTACGCCCGCCATGACCCGTGAGCTCGTCATCGGCCGCGACAACTTCACCCGCAAGGCGACGGTGATGCTCGACGAGAAATTCGATTCCGA
>CAYSZM010000215.1:0-5246 GCA_964435365.1 uncultured Victivallis sp.
AATCAGAGGGGGCGCTTCGCCCCCCTCCGAACCTCCTCCCGACCGGCAGGGTGCCTCACCCCAAAAAGTTGCCACCCTTCGGCCACGGGCCTCGGGTCCCGCCTTTGGCGGGCTTCGGGTACTTTTCGGGGACCCCGCTCTCCGGCATTCCGTGCGGCGCTCTGCGCCGTACTCATGCCTGCGAGAAAGGTACTGCGCATTTGGTGCTCCGATTAAGATATTCGGGAGGTTGGTTTGCGAGGCGCAAGACCGTTGCGAGAGGGCGCGGTAGTTCTGTTCGTGTGGAGACCTTTACTGGGGCTTGGCAGGCTTGCGGAACGTGTTTGGCCGGTTGCGGCGAGTTCCGTTTCTGTGGGTCATGCCGGGTCAGAGGCCCGCAACAATGTTCAGGGGCACGCTCTCAGCGAAACGCTCTGCCACCCGCGAACGACCAAATCGCGCCGCCGCCCGAAAACGCTCGACAACAACCGCTTTTTTTGAAAAGAGGAATGGGGGTCTGGGGGCAAGGGGAAAAACTTTTTTTCACGCGAAAAAAAGTTTTTCCCCTTGCCCCCAGGTTCCTCCCTATTTCTTTTTAACGGGAAAGGCGGTTGGTGACGCTGGTTTCGTAGGCGTCGAGGTCGCCGATGTCGAGGTGGGCGACGCCGGTGCGCATGGCGGCCTCGGCGACGCGGCGGGCGACGCGGGGGACGACGCGCGGGTCGAACGGTTTCGGGATCACGCATTCGACGTTGACACCGCCCTTGAAGTCGAACATTCCGGCTTTGGCGTCGGCCGGGTAGGCGGCCGCCAGCACCTTATGCACTGCGGGGGGGATCGGTTCGACGGCGAGTTCGGCGAGTGCCGCCGAGGCGGCGAGTTTCATTTCCTCATTGATATCGCTTGCGCGCACGTCCAAAGCTCCGCGGAAGATGCCGGGGAAGCCGAGCACGTTGTTGATCTGGTTGGGGAAATCGCTGCGTCCGGTGCCGACGACGGCGGCGCCGGCTTCGCGGGCCACGTCCGGGAAGATTTCCGGGACCGGATTGGCCATGGCGAAGATAATCGGCCCGGGGGCCATGGTTTTCACCATTTCGGCGGTGACGCAGTTGGGTGCGGAGAATCCGAGGAAAATGTCGGCGCCCTTCATCGCGTCGGCGAGCGTGCGGGCTTCGGTTTCGACGGCGAACTCCTCTTTCTCGGGGTTGAGGTCGGTGCGCCCCTTATAGATGACGCCCTTGGTGTCGCAGAGGATGAAGTTCTCCCGCTTCGCACCGGCGGTGATGTAGAAGCGCGAGCAGGAAATTCCGGCCGCGCCCGCTCCGTTGACCACGAAGCGGCACTCTTCGATCTTCTTGCCGGTGACTTTGAGGGCGTTGATGATGGCGGCGAGCGAGATGATCGCGGTGCCGTGCTGGTCGTCGTGGAAGACGGGGATGTTCATCCGCTTCTTGAGGGTCTGTTCGATCTCGAAGCAGGCGGGGGCGCCGATGTCTTCGAGGTTGATGCCCCCGAAGGTCGGCTCGAGGCGTTCGACCGTCTCGATCACCTTGGCCGCGTCGGAGCGGCCCTTCTCGTTGAACACTTTGCCGATGCAGAGCGGAATCGAGTCGATGTCGGCGAAGCGCTTGAAGAGCACCGCTTTGCCTTCCATCACCGGGAGTCCGGCTTCGGGGCCGATGTTGCCCAGTCCGAGGACGGCGGTGCCGTCGCTGACCACGGCGACGAGGTTGCCGCGGCTGGTGTATTCCCAGACGGTTTCCGGCGTCTCCTTGATTTCAAGACAGGGCTGCGCGACGCCGGGGGTGTAGGCCAGCGCCAGGTCTTCGGCGGTTTCGCACGGTTTCGAGGCGTTCACGGTGATTTTGCCGGGTTGCCCGTCGGCATGGTAGGCCAGCGCCTTGGCCTTGAGTTCTTCCTTGGTCATAGATGTATATCTCCCGATTTATCTGTCCCGGACCGGTATGCCCTGTCCCTTGAGGTACTCTTTGGTTTCCGGAATCGTGAAGGTTCCGAAGTGGAAAATGCTGGCGGCCAGCACCGCGTCGGCGTGCCCTTTGTCGAGCACTTCGGCGAGGTGGTCGAGCGTCCCGGCGCCGCCGGAGGCGATGACCGGAACCGAGACCGCGTCGGAGACCCGGCGGGTGAGTTCGCAGTCGTATCCGGCGCAGGTGCCGTCGGCGTCCATGCTGGTGAGCAGAATTTCGCCCGCGCCGAGTTCGACGCCGCGCACCGCCCATTCGACCGCGTCGAGTTCGGTGGCTTTGCGGCCGCCGTGGGTGTAGACGATCCAGCGGTCTTCGCCCGGCACTTTGCGGGCGTCGATGGCGAGCACGATGCACTGGTTGCCGAACCGCTCCGCGCCTTCGCGGATGAGCTCGGGCCGGAGGATGGCGGCGGTGTTGACCGAAGTCTTGTCGGCCCCGGCGAGCAGCATCCGGCGGATGTCGTCGGCGGTGCGGATTCCCCCGCCGACAGTGAGCGGAATGAACACCTGGCTCGCGGTGCGGCGGACCACATCGACCATCGTTTCGCGCGCGTCGCTGCTCGCGGTGATGTCGAGAAAGACCAGTTCGTCCGCGCCCTGCGCGTCATATTCCCGTGCGATCTCGACCGGGTCCCCGGCGTCGACGAGATCGACGAAATTGACCCCTTTGACCACCCGGCCGCCGGTGACGTCCAGGCACGGAATGATACGTTTTGCGAGCATGAAAACTCCTTGGGTTCCCGGCCATCTGTTGAAGCGATATGGACAATATAGCACCGAAACTCCTTTTTTGCACGGATTTTCCGGAAATTTCAGGACGGAAATTTGCTTCCCGCCGCTTTTCGGCTAAATTATGAAAATACGATTTTCAGATTTTGTTTCAGGAAGGAGGTTTCCCATGGAATTTTATAAGACCGTTTCCGAGCGGCGCAGCATCCGCAACTACTCGAACCGCCCCGTTCCGGAAGATTCGCTGAAGCGGATCGCCGAAGCGGTGATGCTTGCCCCGACCGCCTGCAACCGGCAGCCGTTCAAGATCCTCGCCGTCCGCAATGCCGAACTGCGCGCGGCGATCTGCGCCGCCTGCCCGATGCGTTTCCTGCCGGAAGCCCCGGTGATTCTGGTCGCCCTCGGCGACATGAAACACGCCTGGCGGCGCACCGGCGACGACCACTCGATCGTCGAAGTCGATCTCGGAATCGCGTTCGAACACGCCATTCTCGCGGCGACGGCGGAAGGGCTGGCGACCTGCTGGGTCTGCGCCTATGACCGCAAGCGGCTGGACGCGGCGCTGAAACTCGAGGAACCCTGGAGCGCGCTGGCGGTCTCTCCGCTCGGCTACGCCTCCGAACCGGCCCCCGCCATCGGGCGCAAGCCGGTCGAAGAACTGTTCGAAATCATCGACTAGAAAGAACGATATGCCGAATGACAGAAAGACCATCGCCGGACCGGGCTTCTCCGCCACGGTGTTCGGCGGAAGCGATTGCGCATTGGAACTCAACGCGGGCGGCCGTGCCCGGATGCGGCTCGGCCGCACCCGCTGCGGCGGCTTCGACGAAACCGGCGCGCTCCTCAAAAAACTGCGGTTCCACCATTCGCTCGACCGGCTGTCGGCCTCGATCGAAACCGCGTCGGTCATTCCGTTCGGCTGCGAATACAAGGTCGAGCGCAACCTCGAAGCGATGGCCGGAGTGGCGCTCTGGACGGTCGATGTGAGCGCGGTCACCCGCGGCATCGTCAGCGCCGTCGAGCTCGAGCCGGTCACCTTCCCCGGGCCGTGGAAGACTCTGGAGTATCTGGTCTACGGCGAAGAGTCGTTCCGCCGGGTCGAACTCGAAAAAGAAGACGCCGAATTCCATCGCGGGCGCGAGCTGGTCGTTTCGATCCGCCTCACCGCCGACGACGGCGCGCGGGTCGAATTCAACGCCGGGGGCGACCTCTGGCGGCACCGCGCCGCGATGCACAACCCGATTCTCGACGGCGAATACCTGCTCTCGGGGAACGCCTCGCAGCTCGAGTTCCGCCGCAAACTGTTCGCCTTCCCCGCCGATGCGACGATCGACAAGCGGCCGTGGCGGTTCAAGAACAGCTTCAGCTGGACGCTGCCCGCCGATCGCTTCGCCGAACCCACGGAAGAGGCGGTGCTCGATTTCGCGGCGGAAGAGCTCCCGGAATCGGCGCGGCGGGTCGGCTGCGGCGGGAAAGCGGAAGCGGCGGCCTGCATGACCAGCGCGGTGGCGCGGCGCATGTTCCGCGACTTCGTCCGCCACGGCGGCGACGCCGACCTCAAGGTCGCCGGGCTCACCGCCGGCTGCTGCTGTGCGGCGGCCCACCTTGAACGCCCCAACAAAGGCGAACTGGAACACTTCGATCTCGACGACTGCATCGGCTTCTACCTCTGGGGAAACCGGCAGCTGGCGAAAAAAAGACATCATCTGCGGATCACCCCGGCGGCGGAAGGGCCGTTTGCCGGTTCGGTGAGCGCGGCCATTCTCGAACGGTACCCGCGCGTTCCGCTGGAAGAGCAGGAAACAGAATGAATCTCGACGCATTGCAATCCCAATTCGGCTCCGACACGGTGAAATTCAAGACCGGCGCGGGCAATCTCACTTTCCTCGCCGTCAAAAACAAGGCGGCCGAGGCGGAAATCTGCCTGCACGGCGCGCATCTCGTCAAATACGTTCCGGCGGGGCAGCTCCCGGTGCTGTGGATGAGCAAACAGAGCTGGTTCGAGGCGAACAAGCCGATTCGCGGCGGAGTCCCGGTCTGCTGGCCGTACTTCGGCCCGGCGGCCGACCCGGCGTATCCGGCGCACGGATTCGCGCGGCTCTCGGAGTGGAGCGTGGTCAAAGTTGAGGCGGCAGAAGAGTCCACCCGCGTGGTGCTCTCGCTCGCGCCGGAAGCGGTCACCGCGATGCCGGCGCCGTTCGCGTTCGAGCTTGAAATGGAGTTCGTCATCGGTTCGACGCTGGAGCTGACGCTCAAGATGAAGAACTGCTCGGCGGAAGCGCAAACCATCACCGCCGCGCTCCACACCTATTTCAACGTCAAGGCGGCGGAAGAGATCGCGGTGAGCGGGCTCGACGGCGTCACCTACGACAACCGGGTGGTCGGCGCGGAGAAGCCCGGCTGCCTCCAGAGGGGCGATATCCGGATCGACCAGGAGATCGACCGGACCTTCACCGGCACGGCGGGCGCGGTCGAAATCCGCGACCCCGGTTACAACCGGACGATCCGGGTGGAGAAGTCGGGCAGCAACTCGACGGTGGTGTGGAATCCG
>CAYSZM010000216.1:0-5235 GCA_964435365.1 uncultured Victivallis sp.
GCCGGTCGGGAGGGTTAAGGGAGGGCGAAGCGCCTCCCTTATTCCCACGATCAGGTGAGCGTGAGAGTTATTTGTGAGACAGTTCGAATTTCTTCATGAATTCGACGAGGGCTTTGACGCCTTCGATGGGCATGGCGTTGTAGATGCTGGCGCGGCAGCCGCCGACGAGACGGTGACCTTTGAGTTCGGTGAGACCGTTTTCTTTGGCTTCCTTGACGAAAGCGGCGTCGAGTTCTTCGTTGGGGGTGCGGAAGACGACGTTCATGATCGAACGGTCGGCTTTGGCGACGGGGCTGGCGTAGAACTTCGAATCGTCGAGGAAGTTGTAGAGGTAGGCCGCTTTATCCTCGTTGATCTTCTCCATGCCGACGAGGCCGCCCTGGGCTTTGACCCAGTCGGTGACCAATGCGAGCATATAGATGGAGAAGGTCGGGGGGGTGTTGAACATCGAGTTTTCCTCGATGTAGGTGCTGTAGCGGAGCATGGTCGGGACCTTGCTGTCGTCGGTGCGGGCGGCGAGATCCTTGCGGAGGATGACCAGGGCGACACCGGCGGGGCCGAGGTTCTTCTGGGCGCCGGCGTAGACCATGGCGAAGTCGCTCATGTTGAACGGACGGGACATGATGTCGCTGGACATGTCGGCGAGCATCGGCACGCCGGGCAGCGAGGTCGGCAGCTTGGCGTAGCGGGTGCCGGCGATGGTATTGTTGCTGGTGATATGGAGATAGGCGGCATCGGCGTTGCGCTTCCATTCGGAGGCGGCGGGGATGTGGTCGTACTTGGTTTCTTTGCTGGAGGCGACGATGTTGACCGAGCCGAACATCTTGGCTTCCTTGGCCGCCTTGGCGCTCCAGACGCCGGTGTCGATGTAGTCGGCGACGCCGCCGTTGAGGAAGTTCATGGCAAGCATGGCGAACTGCATGCTCGCGCCGCCCTGGATGAACAGGATTTCGTAATCGTCGGAAACATTCAGGAGTTCGCGGATGTTGGATTTGGCGCGTTCGAGCACCGGCTCGAAGAGTTTGCCGCGATGGGAGAGTTCCATCAGGCCGCTGCCGCTGTTCTGATAGTTGGTGAATTCGGCTTGCGCCTTCTCCATGACCGCCTTCGGCAGCATCGCCGGACCGGCTGCAAAGTTATAGACCTGCATGTGATAACCCTCCTGAATTGTTTAGAGCGTGTCATATAACATATCACGAACCCCGCTTTTTTTCAAGCGATTCGGTAATTTAATATCGAACTGGAACCAAAGCGGGAATCCGGTTGGTCAGAAGGCCGCGGACGCCGCCCTGCGCCAGCCGGACGGCTTCGCCGGGATCGTCGCAGAAAAAGAGATTTTCCCGCAGGCCGAGCTCGCGGCAGCAAGGGATGGTTTCCGCGGTGACCGACTCTTTGATCGGCTGAACGAAGCGGCAGCCGAGATCGCGGCACAGCCGCAGAGATTCCGGGGTCGCGCGGGTCTCCCAGCCGGGCAGGAAGCAGATTTCGATTTCGGGGTCGACCCGGCGGACGAAGTCGAGCTGGGCGCGGCTCGCGATGGAGAGATAGCCGCGATCGTACATCGAGTAGGCGCGATAGAGACGGCAGATCTCCGCCAGAATCGCTTCGGTTTTGGCGTAAATCTGGATATTCATCATCGTCCGGGTGGAAAACGCGGCAAGGACTTCTTCGAAAGTCGGAATCTTGACTCCTGCCGTGTTGACGACGTTCAGCGTTCGAATCTCAGCGAGCGGGAGAAGTTCCGGCTCGCCTTTGCCGTCGGTGGTGCGGTCGAGCGTCGCGTCGTGGAGGACGAGGGGAACTCCGTCCGCGCTGGCGCGGAGGTCGAATTCGATCAAATCGGCCCCGGCCTCGACCGCCCGCTCGAAGGCGGGAAGCGTGTTCTCGGGACAGTCGGCGGAAGCGCCGCGATGGGCGGTCAGGATGACATGGTCGAGATCGCGGTGAAGTGCGGTCAGGCTTTCGTACGTTTTCGACATCTCTTTTTTTCCTCCGGATGGGTTTCGGCAAAGGTTTCGAGCACGCGGCGGACGCGGTCGACGCCGGGAAAATCGCGGAAACGGAACAGCCGGTCCGCCAGGGCCGGATGTTCTTCAATCAGGGTGTGCCAGGCGGCGTCGTCGGCCAACGCGCGGTCGACGCCGAGGATCAGCCGGGTATCCGGCTTGCGTTCCAGCAGGGCGAGCCGCCGGTCGAGCTGGCCGCGGTGCCAGCGGTGGAAGAGTTCGAGGTGGATCGTCGCGCCGTCGCGTTCGCGCCGGAACGACAGGTCGGGGAAGACGATCTCCTGCCCGCCGCCGTCGAGGAACGGCGATTCGCCGACGATCTTCCAGTCGCCGCCCTGTTCCTGAAACAAGCGGTGAAACATCCGGATCTCCTCCGGAACGTAGCTGGAGAAGTTGCGGTAGTGCGAAACCAGCCCCGAACTCTGGTCGAGGCGCAGTTCGCCGTTCTTTCCTTCGAGCTGAATCCTGGCCGAGAGACTCCACGTTTCGAGGTTGACCAGGGCGGGAAAGAACGCCGCCAGCTGAAGCGCGTATTTGCGCGTGTTGGCGAAGATGGAGAACGGGCCGGAAATCCGCAGCGTCACCGGCCCGTCTTTCCCTTTCGTGCGGGAAATCTCCGCCAACAGCCGAAAGAAGCGGAGATATTTGAAGAGCCGCCGCAGTTCGGCCGGATTCGGGTCCGCCACAGTCGCCTCGAGGTTCTCGGCATAGACCAGCAGCCCCTGCACCAGCGCGACGTTGTAGCGGTGGAGGAGTTCGGCGGGGTAGAGCGGCCTCCAGCCGGTCAGCCGTTCGTTGTCGGGAAGGTCGCCGTAGATGTCCGACGCGAGAAAGTCGGTCATCCCCTCCTCCTTGCCGATCGTTTCCCGATAGGCGTCGAGGTCGCCGCCCGAGGCGGTCAGCGCCTTTGCGGCCGCGGTGAAAAGCCGACGGCGTTCGACGGGGTAGTCGATGGAACGCACCGGGTCGAACGAGCAGCGATCCTGAATCAGCTTGTCCAGCCCGGCGGCCAGACGCGGGTCGTGCGTTCCCTTGAGCAGCGAAGCGGTCAGCTCTTCGAGTTCGGCGCGGCGCATCCGCGACTCCGCCGCCTCGCCGTAGACGCTGAGAAGTTCAGCGGTGAATTCGAGCAGTTTCGGCTCCGCCGGATTGATGAAAGCGGGCAGGAAACCGCCCTTCCGGCGGAACCGCAGCAGATCGCGGGTCAGCATGTCAGTTCTCCCCGTCCCGTGTTCAACGGGAGTTCTTGTGTCGCGGTTCCAGGGCGATCAGGTTGACGGTGATCCCCCAGGCGTCTTCGGCTTTCATGACCTTCTTCTCGTGCCCCGCGCCCCAGCTGTCGGTGTAGATGATATCGCCGGTCTTGGTGTTGTAGCCGGTGATGATCCGCATATGCATGCCGAAATCGGAGCTCGACTTGTCCACCGCCGGAAAGATGAAGGTCGACCAGCAGAGCGGAATCCCGTCGTCGATGCTGCCGTGCACTTCGTCGAAAAACGCGCGGCTGCCGCGCCGGTCCTTCTCGCGCAGCTGGCGGAAAATATCGAAATTGAGCGCCTTCATCAGCGAGCCGTAATCGAGATATTTCACCTTGTCCACCACAAAGGTGTAGTCGCTCAATTCGAGCTTCTTGTCCTTGGTCCGGCGGGCGAGCGAATTGTAATTGTTGCACAGCTTCTTGAAGTCGTTGATGCTCTCAAGATCATCATAACGGTAGAGCTGCTTGAACCGGATTCCCAGTTTCGCCTGGTTGCCCTCCAGCGCATCGACGATCTTGTTGAGGCTGGTGCCGCGCGTCGAGTCGGATTCGGCCAGTTTCGCGATCACATGCTGGTCGATGTTCGACCCGTAGTAGCGGAGGATGCGCTCGACGGTCGCCGCGACGCAGTACCCCTTGGCCCCCTGGTCGACCATCGGAACCATCACATAGCGCGAACCGTCGTCATCGTTTTTGAGCCGTTCCACCAGGTCGTCGGAACCGACCGAGGTCTTGTAACCCTCGCGCAGCGATTTCGGCGCTTTGCCGGGGGGATAAAAGTCGACGGTGATGAACTCCGACTGGGTCCGGGAGGAGCTCCAGCACAGCACGACATCGCCTGTTTCCGTCCGCCACGCCTGCGAGCGCAGCCGGGAGCCCCCGGCGCTCATGTTCTGGGACTGCGGCTGAATGTCTTTGCCGACAAACGCGACCAGTTTTTCCTGCACCTTGTCCAGAGCCGCATCGAACGCCTTTTTTTCAATGTCGCCGGCGTCGCCGCGGTTGTAAACCGATACGTTCAGCGTGGAAATCTTCCCGTCGGCGATATCGAAAATCGCCTCGACCACCCGGCTCCCGAACAGCGTCAGCGGCGTTTTGGACTCGCGCGCATTGTAGCGCATCCGGGTCTTCGCCGCATCCATCCACTGAAAGGTGTCCGGAAGATTGGTCATGACCGTATCGCCGGACATTTTCCAGAGCTCGGCGCGGGTCAGGAGCAGTTTGTCCAGTTCGGCGGCGCCCGCCGCGAAAGACAACGCGAACACAAGCGACAGCAAACAAAAAACAGATCTCATCGCACCGGCCTCCCCTTCCGGATTGCAGCATTTTCTCCTATCGGCTGGTCAGCAGCATCGACTCATGAACCTCGTAAATCATCTCCTCGCCGGCCAGGTACCGCTTGAGTTCGTCGATCATATAGTCGGCCATGCGGTGAACCTCGTCGTTGATCGAACCGGCGATGTGGGTGGAAAGCCGGACGTTCGGCATCGAATAGAGTTTCGACCCCTCTTCCGGCGGTTCCGGATGCATGACGTCGAGCAGCGCGGTCAGGTCCGGGCGCTTCTCAAGAACTTCGATCATCTCGGTCTCGTTGACCTGGGCCCCGCGGCCGGTGTTGATGAACACCGCGCCCTCGCGCATCGAGGCAAAGAGCTTGCCGTTGAGCACGCCGATGTTGTCATCGCGGTTCGGCAGGTGGTTGCTGATGACGAACGACTTGGCGAACGCCTCTTCGAGCGAGACGGTGCGCCGTTCGGCGCGGGAGGGGATGATGATGACGTTGATGCTGTACTTTTCCAGCAATTCCTTGGTGCGGGTGGCGATGGCGCCGGCGCCGATCAGGGCGACGGTTTCACCGTAGCAGCCGGGACCGGCGGCGGCGTGCGCCTTCCCCCAGTCCGCCTTGCACCCGATCATGCGGGTGTTGCGGAAATATCCCTTGAGCGCCAGCACGATCTGGGCGGCGCAGAA
>CAYSZM010000217.1:0-5226 GCA_964435365.1 uncultured Victivallis sp.
AGGTGCCGGCGCCGGGTAAGGGTTGTCGTCTTTTCTACTTCGGGTCGGCGGTGATCTGCATCAGGGCGGCTTCGACCCGTTTCCGGTACTCCTCGATCCCCGCCTCGTCGAGGCCGGGCGGAACTTCGATCATGTCGCCGAGCACCAGCGTCAGCGTCGAAAACGGTTTCGGAATCTGAAACCCGTCCCAGCTCCGCACCGACCAGCAGCGCGAAGCGTTCACCGAAATCGGAATCACCCCCGTCCCCGTAGCGGAAGCCAGCGCAACCGGCCCGCTCTTCATCACGTAGCGCGGGCCGCGCGGACCGTCCGGCGTGAAGCTGACATGGAATCCGTCGCGGATCGCCCGGATTCCCGCCCGGTAGGCGTTCGCCCCCTTCTTCGAGGAGGAGCCACGCAGGCTCCTGAGCCCGAGAATCGAAATAAAATCGGCGATATATTGCCCGTCACGCGACGCGCTCACCACCGCCACCGTCCGCTTCCGCGTCGCGGCGGGAAACAGCACGGCGAAAAACATCAGCCGATTGTGCCAGCTCACCGTCACCGCCCCGCGCGCCTCTTCGGAATAACGGTTCGGGTCGACGATCCGCACCCGAAAACAGGTGTGCGCGTAAAGCTGCATCAGTCGGGCGGGCAGCCAGTAAATCCAGGTCGGCAGCTTCTTGACGCTGCGGAATTTCTTCTTCAGGAACCCCATATCACGCCTTTCCCTTGAAATAGTTGCAGCATCCGGTCAGCGGGCAGCGGTCGCACTCCGGGCGGTTCCCGGCGTGACACACCCGGCGGCCGTGTGTGATTAAGAGATGCGAAAAATTGGTCCAGTATTCGGGGGAGACTTTGCCATTGACCTCGGCCTCGATCTTCACCGGGTCCGGCGTCGCCACATATCCGATCCGGTTGAGCACCCGGATCACGTGGGTGTCGGCGGGGAACCCCGGAACTCCGAAGGCGTTGCCGAGCACCACGTTGGCGCTCTTGCGGCCGATCCCCGGCAGCCGGACGAGCTCGTCCATCGTCCGCGGAACCTCTCCGCCGAATTCAGACAGAATCATCTTCGCCGCCGCCGAAAGGTTCTCGCTCTTGTTGCGGTAGAGTCCGCAGGGGCGGATGATGTCGGCGATCTTCGCCGTGTCGAGCGCCGCCATCGCCGCCGGGTCGGGCGCGACGCGGAACAACTCTTCGGTCACCTCGTTGACCCGGTCGTCGCGGCACTGCGCCGAAAGCATCACCGCGCAGAGCAGCTGAAACGGCGTCGTATGCTCCAGCGGGCACGAAAGGTCGCCGTAAAGAGCGAAAAGCGCGTCGTACAGTTCCTGCCAGCGGGCTTTCGAAGCCATAATCAGATTTCCCCGGCGAAACGCAGGAAGTTGCCGAGCAGGTGCAGACCGGCGCGCTGGCTCTTCTCGGGGTGGAACTGCGCCGCGAAACAGCGGCCGCTGCCGAGGCAGGCCGAGAACGGCAGAATATATTCGCAGGAGGCGGCGGTGTACTCCGCGCTGAGCGGCACGTAGTAGGAGTGGACGAAATAGAAATAGCTCTCGTCGGGAATCCCTTCGCCGAGCGGGCAGCCCGGGCGGAACGAAATCGAATTCCACCCCATGTGCGGCACCTTCCCCTGCCCTTCCGGGAAGCGGACCACCGAGCCGGGGAAGCGGCCGAGACCGGCGACGCCGGGCGCCTCTTCGCTCGCTTCGAGCAGCATCTGCATGCCCAGGCAGACGCCGAAGAAATAGCCGTCGCGTTTCAGCAACTCGGCGATCGCCCGGTCGAAACCGCGCGAGCGGACATTCTCCATGCCGTCGCCGAAATTGCCGACGCCGGGAAGGATGCAGCAGTCGAACTTCGCAAGGTCCGCGCCGGACTCGACCATTTCCACCTTCGCACCGACGAATTCGAGCGCCTTCTGCACCGATCCGAGGTTGCCCATATTGTAATCGAGAAGCGCTACCGCCATATTGTCACCTTCCGTGTATTCCCAAATTGCAGGGGTAATATAACACCGGAAAGCGCCTTTTTCCACGAAACCGCCGCAAATCTCCGTTTTTCCGGAAAATATTCCGCCGGGCTCTTGACATTTTCGAGGAAATCGGTCATAATATTACCAGAAATTGGATTACTCCACTTTGTAAAATTACAAATTGACACCAGCATTTCCAAAACAAACAGGAGGGTTTCATGAGGCAGAAGAATTTCACGTTGATCGAATTGCTCGTGGTGATCGCCATCATCGCCATCTTGGCGTCGATGCTGCTCCCGGCGCTCAACAAGGCGCGCGACCGGGCCAAGGCGACGACCTGCACGAGCAACCTCAAACAGATCGGCCTCGGGGATGCGCAGTACAGCCAGGATTACGAGGGCTGGCTCTACGGACCGCGGTTCAAAGCCGCCGCGAACCCCGCCGTCTCCGGAACGCTGAACGCGAGCTACTGGACCATCAGCATGGCCAACCTCGGCTACATGCAGAATTATAACACGGCCCGCAAAAACGTGCCCTGGATCGGCGTCTGCCCCTCGACTTATCCCTTCGGCACCTTCACCCACGAGATAATGGGGTACGCCAAGCGCGGCATCCACACCGCGGACAAGGTCAATGTCAACCAGGACGGCTACTGGAAGGTCTCCGGCAACTCGTTCCGGCCCGTCGCTCCTCCGGGATCGACCTATACCGACAAAAACGAGGCGCTGCTCGCCAAGCTTTCGCCGTCGAAATTCGTCACCACGTTCGACTGTTACCAAAACAACGGTTCGCGCAAGACCCAGGTGACCTACGCCACGTTCGAGAGCCTGAGCCTGTCGCACGGCGGAAAGGCGAACGTCCTCTTCTTCGACGGCCACACCGACGCGACCCGCACCTCCTGCAACAAGGCGTTCTCCGCCTGCGTGGACCCCTCGTCCGAAGCGACCCGGCTCTGGGTCGCGCCGTAGGAGGACAGCCATGATCGCCACACCAGTCACCGCCAGAGGCCAGGTCAAGGAGGCGCTGCTCGAGAGCATCCGCCGCCAGGACGTCGGCACCCGGCTCGCTCCCGAACGCCGCCTCGCCGATGAATTCGGCGTCAGCCGCTCCACCATGGCCCGGGTGCTCGAGGAGCTCGTGATGGAGGGCTACCTCTCGCGCCGCGTCGGCAGCGGAACCTTCATCATGCCGCGCGACAGCGAAGTCTCCTCCACCCGGCTCGCCTCGCGGACCCGCGGCGAGGTGCTGATCGCCTCGCCCGACTTCTTCTCGTACTCCCTCTGGGAACGGCTGCACGACCTGGAAATCGACGCCATGCGCCGGAATTTCCAGGTGGTCAACCTCAAAATTCAGCCGGAGTCGGATTTCAACTCGATCTTCGAACTCGCCGACAGCTGCCGCAACCTGTTCGGCGTGATGCTGAACGCGGGATTGCCCGTGCCCAAACCGGTGCTGAAACGTCTCGACGAAATCGGCGTTCCGGTGGTTATCGTCGGGGAACTCGACAACATCGGCATCTACCGCAATATCCGGATGGTGCGCAGCAACCACTTCCAGTCCGGCTACCTCAAGATGGAGGCTCTGCTGAAGGCCGGGCACACCCGGATCGGCCACATCCCGAACGAACCGCACTCCCTCGCCCAGCAGGAGTGCATCCGCGGCATGAAGGAAGCGGTGCGCGAATACAAATTCCGCTGGCGCGACCTGGTATTTCCGGAGAGTTCGATCGATTTCTGGCAGAACTCGATGAAGTGCGGTTACATCCAGGCCCGCGAAGTCCTGCAACGCGCCCCCGACATCACCGGGCTCGTGGTGGACACCATTCCCGGTGCGATCGGCGCACTGCGCGCGGTGGCCGAGAGCGGCCGCCGCTGCCCCGACGACGTCAGCATCGTCACCGCCTTCAGCTACGCGGGGATCGAGGAGTACACCTACCCCAGCCTTTCGAGCGTGGTGGTTTCGAACGAAAAAATCAGCCGGACCGCACTCGACATCGTGCTGGGGACGGAACGCAGCCATTCGCATGAATTCGTCATCGATATGGAGTTCATCGCCCGCGAAAGCATCCGAAATCTGAACGGAGAATAAATCCATGTACCGACCGATCCTGACCCTGGCGGCGGCCGCCGCCTCGCTGGCGCTGTCCGCGGCTCCCGGCGACGCCCACCTCCGGCAATACGCAGAGGGGGTTTCCGGCGACAAAACCATCGAAGCGGCTTCGAAACTCGACATCAAAGTGCCGGTATTCATCCGCGAATGGCATGTCTGGACCGGGGTTCCCTACGGCGAAAACCCGACCGTCCCGCGCTGGACCCACTGGAACGGCGAAAAGCCGCTCGGCAAATACGACCCGGCGACCACCATCGAACAGCTCGTACCCGGCAGTTCGTGGCGGAGATATCTCAACTGCACCGGCTATCCGCTGCTCGGGCCCTACGATCCGGGCAAATCCGGCATCATCCGCTGGCAGCTCGAAACCGCCCGCAACGCCGGGGTCGAATGCATGTACCTCCACCTCTGGCCGTCGCTCTGGGACGAGGGGATCGACTTCACCCCGCAGACGATTTTCGAGCGCGCGCTCGACATCGCCGCCGAACTTCACTACCCGATCGCGGTGCACGACGAGATCGCCTTCCGCCGTCCGAACGTGACCAAGGCGCAGGAGTTTTCCAACAGCGTCCGGCGCACCGCGCAGCTGGTCAAACGCTACGGCAAACACCCCGGCTGGTACAAGATCGACGGGCGGCCGGTCTACTACTTCCAGAACTGGAACGGCTGGATCAAACCGCCCGAACTCGAGCGCTATTTCGCCGAGGTCGAAAAGGCGGCCGGCCCGGTCTACTGGGTTTATGAAGGCGCCGGCAGCGAAGCGGTCTGCAGCATTCCGCAAATCAAGGCGATCCTCGTCCACAACAACAGCTGGTTCCTGCACACCCCGCCCTACGGCGTCGGGCCGCATCCGTGGGAGCAGCTCGAAGCGTCGATGGAGCGCGCCGCGCAACTGGTCCGCAAACACGGCAAGAAGTTCGGCATGATGGTCTACACCCGCTTCAACAACAATCACGACCGCGGCAAACCGGGGCGCGGCCTGATTCCGGCGGAAGACGGCATGTTCTTCGTCGATTCGCTCAAACGGGTGCAGAAACTCAAGCCCGACTTCTATATCTTCACCCAGTGGAGCGACTTCGAAGAGAGCGCCTTCATCGAGCCGGCATGGGATTTCGACGGCTTCAACGGCGACCCCTACCGCTACTGCCGCATCGTGGCGG
>CAYSZM010000218.1:0-5198 GCA_964435365.1 uncultured Victivallis sp.
ACCATGTCGAGCCCCGACATCCGGGCGGGCATGGCGATGGTGATCGCGGCGCTCTCGGCCCGCGGCACCAGCACCATCCACTCCGCCGAAGTGATCTACCGCGGCTATGAAAACCTGGTGGAAAAACTGGCCGGACTCGGCGCAAAAATCCGGGAAACCGGAAACTGAAGGAAACTCTTTTTTCTCTTCTTTTCCAATTGATTTTCCTGAAAAACACGGCTACATTAAGTAGGAATCGATTTTAAAAAAGGGAGAATTCATGTCATTCACCGGAAGGTTGTTCGTTCTCGCCGCATTGTTTTTCTGCGTCGCGGGAAGCGGTGCGGAAGAGGAGAGTCAGGGCGAAGCGAAGGAATCCGGCTCCCTGATGTCCAGAATCCGCGAGAACCACCACGAGGACGAGGCGACCACCCGGTTGAACAGCAGTTTTCTTCTGGTCCGCTCCCCGGACGGCCGCGGCTCCGCCTTCCTCGCCCGGCTGTGGAATCAGCCGGTGATCGTGACCAACGCCCACGTCTACCTGGAGATGAAAGAGCCGGAGATCGTGGACATCAACGGCAGGGTTTTCAAGATCAAAGAGGTGCTCGGCTCGAAAAGCCGCGACCTGGTGATCCTCTCCTATGAAGACGCCGACCCCAAGGCGCAGATGCTGGAAGCGGCCGATGACGTGGCGGCGATTCCGCTTTCCACACCGGTCACCGCCTACGGCAACAGCCTGGGCGACGATGTCATCGTCACCCAGACCGGCAAGCTGCTCGGGATCGGTCCGGACAAAATCGAAACCGACGCCCCGTTCGTCGGCGGCAACTCCGGCGGCCCCGTCCTGACCACCAAAGGCGAACAGGTGGTCGGCGTGGCGACCTACCTGCGGTACATCCGGCCGAACCCGACGACGGCCGGGTCGAAATACGATTCCTCGCGGGTAAAAAAAGTGGTCCGCCGGTTTGCGACCCGAATCGACAATCTTTCGCCGGACGACCTTGAACCGCTCAAGCTCGCGGAACTCGAACACGAGCGCGAGCTGGTCAACGCCAGCGACGACTGGGTCAAGCACATTGAGACGACCTTTGACAACAAGCTCACCATCGAGGGGCTCCAGGAGTTCCGCAAAGACTGCTTCAAGCGCGCCAGGCTGCTGATCGAGGGAGAGACGGTTCAATGGCACAGCAGCTACCTCAAAAACAAGTTCACCGAAAACCGGGAGATGATTTCGGCGGTGTTCGAGATGCTCAAACTCGATGCCGTCGTGGAGCTCTCGCGAATGGGAGCGATCCTCGACCTCAATGCGGCGAAACTCACCCCGGCCAAAAGCACCGGGGTGCCGATCCGCTGTTTCTTCTGCAAAGGCAGCGGCAAATATTCGAAAAAAGTTCCGAATCCGCAGTACCGGCCCAATTCCGCCTACTCGCGCTACATCATTCAATACAAGGCGTGCCCGGTCTGCGACGGGAACGGAAAGCGGCCGCTCTGGAAGGAGCGCTTTATCTTCTCCGTACCGCCGGATGTTTCCAGTGAAATCGGCGAACACATCAAGGTCTGCCCGGAAACCTTCTGCGGCTTCCAGCTCGGCGGGAAAAAAGCCGACGAGCTGAACCGGTATGTGTTCTACCGCAAGCAGCCGCTTTTCACCATCCCCTATGCGTTCGGAGAATCGGTGGTGTATGCGGGGAACCATCAGGACAAGGCGGCGGTCTGCACCCATCTGATTTTCATGTTCGACCGTCTGCTCGGAGTCATGATCCTCTCCCCGTATCCCAATGAAGGCCTGGAAGAAGGGCTGCAGCGCTATCATCAGGGAGACGTATCCAATGCGTCCCCGATGTTCATCGACGCGCTTCGCCTCAGGGACGGGGAATCGATACCGGTCGATCTTCGCGGCCATCCGCTGCTGAAACCGCTGCGGCCGGTCAATATCGAGGACGATCCGCGCTATGACGGGATGTGGGTGATCGGCAGCCACAGCTGCCTCGGGGTGATCGCCGGGATGGACCTGCCCGCGCTGGCTGAACGTTGCAAGGAACGTAAAAAATAATCCGGGAATCAGGATATGGCAACTTTTAAATTCAGATGTGTTTTCTGCCGCCAGAAGATCGAAGCGCAGGATGAATGGGACGGCATGTTCGCCGAATGCCCCTCCTGCGGCAAACGGATCGAAGTCCGCCGCGACGACGAATTCACGACGAAACCGCCCCCGCTTCCGATGCCGGAGCCGGTGACGATGCCGATGGAGCGAATCCGGGAAGAGGAGCCTCCCGCGCCGCCCGCCCCGGACACCCCGAAACCGTTCCCGAAGCCGTTCACCATCGACCTGCCGAAATGGGAGCTGCCGGGCAAAGACGGGACGAAGAAGTGAAGCGGAAAATCCTCGTTCCAATCCTCATCCTGTTCGGAATCGTGCTTCTCGGCGGCGGTTTTTGTTCCGGCTACATGTATCACAGGATCAAGCATACATTCATGCGAAGCGAGATGGAATCCTCCTCCGTGCAGGCCCGCAACCTGCTCCAGAGATGCGGACTGACCCTGCCGGAAGATGTCCGCGCCCTGAATGTGTTTTCCTTCGACTGCGGCCCGGACACCGAGTGCTGGTTCACCTGCAAGGTCACGCCGGAAGAACTCGACCGGTTGCTGAAACTGTGGGGCCGCGCCCCGGTCCGGGACAGATCCGTCGCCATCCCGCCGCCGCGAACCATCCAGGGATCGATTCCGCCGGTCTGGTGGAATCCGCCCGACAATCTCGAGGAAGCCTCCTTCGAACTGCTCCGGACCGGCTACGACCGCGCCACCGGAACGCTTTACGGCTACGTTTTTACAATTTAATACGCGCATCGGGCCGAACCGGACTTGCCAAATCGCACAACTGCGGATAAATTATACCAATATCGTTTGGCCAACTTTTACGGGGAGTCCTCATGCGCCGTTTTCTTTTCGCATTGTCCGCGGTCTGCGCCGCGCTGATTTTCGGCGGCTGCGCCGATCCCGTGGTGATGTCTGAAGTCCTTCAGCAAAAGCAGGACCAGAAAATCTACACCCGCTACAACCTCTGGTATCTGAATCCGGAGAAGATCAGCAGCCTCAATATCCAGGAAGGCACCTTCCTGCCGATCGGCAGCGAAGTCGAAGCGGTGGGAACCGGCTACAATTCCATTACGGGAATCAGCACGCTGACCTTCCGCGACCGTTCCGGGCGGGAGTACACCATCGATTTCGACCCGGGCTACCGGCTCTGTTCGCTGCGCGACTTCATCACTCAAACGTTCACCACCGAACCGCCGGAGACGATGTTTAAAGACATTCCGGCCGCCTCGCTGGAGCGCATCAAGGCCGGACAGGTGGTCGCCGGGATGAACCGGCGCGAGGTGATGCTCGCCTACGGGCCGCCGCCGGCCATCCGCACGCCGAATCTGCGCAACGAAACCTGGATTTACTGGATCAACCCGACCGATACGGTGCGGATCGTCTTTCGCGGCGACAAAGTGCGCAATGTGCTGAACATCAATGAGTGAGTTCGTTCCGACATTCACCGCCCGCGAATTGGCCGAGGCCACGGGCGGCCGCTGGCTCGACGGCAGGGAGCCGGATTCCGTCCGGGGGGTGTTCACCGACACCCGGCAGGACGGCTGCGGACGGCTTTTTTTCGCGCTGTCCGGTGAAAATTTCGACGCCCACGACTTCCTCCCGGCGGCGATCGCGGCCGGAGCCGCCGCCCTCTGCGCGGCGGAGTCGAAACAGTCGAAACTCCCCGCTCCGCTCCCGGTGCCGGTGCTTCTGGTGGAAGACCCGCTTCGCGCCTACCAGCAGACGGCCAGACTGCACCGTCTCCGCTTCCCGGAGCTGACCGTCGCCGGGGTGACCGGCAGCGTCGGCAAGACCAGCGTCAAAGAGATGCTGCGGACCATTTTCTCCGCCGCCGCCGGAGAGGAACACGTGCTCTATACCGTCGGCAACACCAACAACCAGGTCGGGGTGCCACGCAACCTTTTGGGCATCAAGCCGGAACACCGGTTCGCGGTCATCGAGATGGGGACCAACCACCACGGCGAAATCGAACCGCTGAGCCTGTGCGCGCTGCCGCGGATCTCTCTGGTCAATTCGATCGCGCCGTGCCATCTGGAATTCCTCGGCAGTCTCGCCGGAGTCGCGCGTGAAAAGAGCCGGATTTTCGCCGGCTTGCCCGAAGGCGGCACGGCGGTGATTCCGAAACGGTGCCCGGAAGTCGACATTCTCGAAGCCGCCGCCGCGCCCTACCGGGTTCTGCGGTTCGGAGAAGGAGAAGGCTGCGACGTCGCGGCGCACTATCTCGGCGGGCAGCTGGAGGGAAGCAGTTTTGAACTCGTATTCAAGAACGGCGAAACGTTCCGGGTTTCCTGGTCGCTGACCGGTCGCCACCAGGCGGTCAATGCGGCGGCTGCGGCCGCCGCGGCGCTGGCCGCCGGAGTCAAGCCGGAAACCATCGCCGAAGGGCTGCGCCACACCCGGCTGCCCGGAATGCGGAGCAAGATCACCCGCCTGGCGAACGGCGTCGTCTGTCTCAACGACGCCTATAATGCAAATCCGGGCAGCATGCGCGCCGCGTTCGAACACCTGGCCGAGTTCGCCGATCCGGCGAAACTGGTCATGCTGCTCGGCGAAATGCGCGAATTGGGGGAAGAGTCGGAACGGGCGCACCGGGAAATCCGCGAACTGGCGGAAACCATGTTCCCGGGGGCGCGGATCGTGACGATCGGCGCGGGATTCGACCGCGCGGGGGGGCTGGAACACTATTCGGACGCCGCATCGGCGCGGCACGTGGCAGCCGGAGCGATCCCCGGCACACTCGTATTCGCCAAGGGATCGCGCGGAATCGCCGTCGAAGGAGCCCTGCCCGAAGAGGCGCGGTAATCCGTCGAAAGCGAACCTCCTGTCGAGGAAAAGGAGAAATCATTATGATTCTGTCATTTGAGCAGGTTCTCGGGAAACTTCTGATTGCACGGCGCGGATTCCACGGGAATGCCGGGCGGGGGCGGATTGTCAACGATTCGCGCAAGGTGCTGCCGGGAGATATTTTCGTCGCCATTCCGGGTACGGTGAGCGACGGCCATAACTATATCGATGCGGCGATCCGGGCGCGGGCCGAGGTGGTGATCCACCAGCATCCGCTTTCGCATTACCTGCCGAACATCACCTATCTCATGGTGACCAACACGCGGCTGGCCTACGCC
>CAYSZM010000219.1:0-5162 GCA_964435365.1 uncultured Victivallis sp.
TTCCGCCGCAGGACGAAATGGGGCACAACGCCTTCCGCGACACCCACCTCTGCGATATGGTGAGCGGGATCGAGAGCGCCCTCAGCCGGACTCCCTACAATCTTCTCATGCTCTTCAACCGCCCCGAGTACCGGCATGAAAATCGCTACGCCGGGCTGTTCCGTTCCGGAATGCTCGACGGGCTGCTGATCTGGGGCGCGCACCGCTCCGATTCGGGCTGGAAGGAGCTGGCCGAACTCTCCGGTCCGAAGCTGTTTCTCACCTCGGTTCCGGATTTTGCGCCGGCCATGCGGCCCGGTTTCATCGCCAGCGACTACGAGCAGGCCGCCTTCGGCATTGCCGAACGGCTGCGGAATTCCGGCTGCCGCCGCTTCGGCTGGCTGGCCGGAAAGCAGGATACTTCGATCATTCCCCAGCTCGCGGCGGGAATGCGGCGGGCCGGGGTGGAGATTCCGGACGAACGGATTCTGTACAGCGACTACACCGAGGAGGACGGCGTCGTTCTGGCGCGGCGGCTGCTCGACGGCGGCTGCGACGGGTTGCTGGCGACTGCGCCGCAGCTCGCCCGCGGCGCGCAGCGGGTCGCCGCTGCGGATGTACGGATCGGCTGCTTCGACGGCCAGGCGTGGACCCGGCTGCCGGGCGACCGCTTCCTCTCCGTGCAGACCGACGACGTCGGCATCGGGCGCACCGCGGTCGAACACCTGGTCTCCATTATCGAAAACGAAGGCGAACGCGGCCCTGTCCAACTCAGGGTCCCGGTCAGATTTACCGAATAACGGAAAACGGAAGGACGGAATGATGAAACGGAAATTTTTCACCCTGATCGAACTCCTCGTCGTGATCGCCATCATCGCCATTCTGGCGGCGATGCTGCTGCCCGCGCTGAATCAGGCGCGCGATCGCGCCAAGGCCACCACCTGCCTCAACACCCTGAAAGGAATGGGGGCGGCCAACAACCTCTACAGCAGCGACTACGCCGGGTGGTCGGTGCCGGTTTCGCAGGGCTCTTCCTCTTCCTGGCGCGGTTACGACATTGTCGGCCCCTTCCGCTCCTATCTCGGGCTCAATCCCGATGTCAGTTCGACCCGGCGGGTACCGAAGAGCATGATCTGCCCGAAAGCGCACTTTTCGCTGCTGGAAGGAGGCGTTCCGGGTTCGGCCGGGTTCCTGATGGACAAGAGCTACGGGCTCAATTACACCAGCGCGCCCAATACGAGCGGTTCGCTCGCCTGGCGGGGATTCAAGTTCAACGTCGTCCAGCGCCCCGCCTCGAAAATCCAGTTCGCCGACGGTCTCGACTTCCAGCTCCACTGGAGTTACCGCGACGCCTACATCACGGTGTTGAACGCCGATGAAACAGACACCCCGTCCACCGTCTACGGCAGCGGCTACCGGATCGCCTACCGCCACAACCTTCGGGCGCAGGTCACTTTCTGGGACGGCCACGCGGCGGCGCTGGACAACGGCCCGGTTCGCGGCAGCGGCTATTACTGGACGATTCCGACCCGCTGAGGATGCAAATGCGAGCAAACACAGTTTTATTGGTTCTGGCGGGAATTCTGGCGATGTTCGAATGCGCGGGGTTTGAAGCGCTGGAAAACGCTTCCGCGTTCCGCGCCGCCACGCAGGAACACCTTGCCGTCGGTGCGGACAGCCTGCTCCGGCTGGATTCCGGCAGTTCCGAAGGGAGCCTGACTTCGCGGGTGATCGATCTCGGCGAGGGGAATTCGCTCCGCTTCCTCGGCTGGGTGAATGCCCCGGTCCCGCATAGCGCGGTCGCGGTCGAGTACCGCACCGCCGCTTCCCCGTTCGCCGCGGACGCCACCGCGCCGGCCTGGCGGGAGGCGCAAAACAGCAGTCCCATCCCCGCCGACGGCAACCGCTATTGCCAGTACCGGGTGCGGGTGTCGCGGAAGGAGTTGTCCCGCGAACCCTTCCTGCGCGAGCTTTTCCTCAGCACGAAAACGTTGAGTGAAAAATACAGCGAGGCGGGGATGACGAAAAAAGCGATCCCCGACCTCACCATGATGATGCTCTACAGCGTGACGCCGGAGAAGCTCTATCATGTCTATTCGCAGCTGCCTTACGACGCTTCCGAGCGCGGGCTCTATGTGTTCCGCAATGCGCCGGGCCGCCGGATCGGCGACGGCTACCGGTACGAGCCCGGCGACAACGAAATGTACCTGCCGATGCGTTACGGGACGCGGATTCTCGCCCGCTTCCACCCGGTGGCGACCTTCAGCGACCGTTCGATGCATCCGGCTGACGTGATTCTGCGCAGCAAGGACGGCCGCGAGAAAACCGGCCTTCGCGAGCAGCATCGCACCGTCAACTTCTTCGATCCGGAATTCCTCGCCGAATACCGGACCGGGCTCCGGGCGGCGGTGAATTATTACAAGGAGAACAACCCGTATGTCTTCGGCTACACGCTGATGCCGCCGGAATTCTTCTATGACAGCGAGCCGTGGCCGCAGATGACCTACCTCTCCGGTTTCAGCCCGGAGGCGTTCGCCTCGTACCGCGCGTTCCTGCGGAAACTCGGGCGCGACGCGAAAGCGTGGCCCGCTCCTTCCGACGGCGACATCCTGCTCGACCCCGACACCTATCTCTGGAGTTACTGGCGGAGCCGCGCCGGAGCGGACTACATCGCCTCCCTGGCCCGGGTGATCCGCGAGACGGACCCGGAGGCGCAGATCGGCACCATGCACTATGTCGGGGCGCTGAGCCTGCGCGGGCTGGAGCCGGGCTTCGTCGAGCTCAACCCCGATTTTGATTTCTACTATTCGTCGAACCTCTACCCGCGGGTGCCGGGAAAAGACGGACTCGACGGCGGCACCACCTTCAGCTACACCCGGCTCAATGTCGAAGGGCATTCGCGCAAGCAGGACCTGCTCGAATACGACCTCTGGTCGCCTTATGTCGATGCCAGGCGGGCGAAAACCTACGCCCGTTACGCGGCGCTGGAAGGGGTTTATCCCGCGCCGATCGTGCTCGGCGATTTCCCCGGCAACAAACCGTCGAACCACCTCACCCGCTATCACGGGATGAAGGGGAGTCCGGTCAATCCGGAGTGCCTCAAAACGCTGGCGGAGAACGTGAATGAAGTGCGCGGCCTCCACTCCTCCGAAAAATTCAGCGAAGTCGCGCTGATCCTCCCCACGGTTTCGCTCCAGGGGTTGCTGGAGAAGGACCGCTGGCTGCCGCACCGCCTGGTCCAGCAGGGATTGCACATCCTGAAACCGCTCCTGGAGCTGAACGTCGCGTTCGACTTCCTGACCGAGGGATATGTGACAAAGGAGCTGCTCGACCGGTATAAGCTGGTCATCGTCTGGCAGCCCGCCGTCTATCCGTGGATGCGCGAGGCGCTGGCCGGCACGAAGGCCGACATCCTCGCCCTCGGCTGGGCGGGCACGGTCGCCGCGCCGGGGCCGAAATCGCTGCTGGCTCCGATCGAGCCCGGCGCATTCGATTTCACGCTGACCCACGCCTGGCCGCGCGAAGCGGCGGGGCGGGGGACGACGCTGTTCCCCTCCGGTGGAAAGGTGGTGGAACAGGAGACCCGCTTCCGTTTCTCCGACGCGGACCATCCGCTCCTCGCCGGATTGAACGGCGCCGAGCTGGCATACGCTGTTCCCGGATTGGCCGGGAAGCCGCTGCCTTACGTCGCCGGGATGAAGGGCGAACCCCTCGCTTCCGACTCCGCCGGGAACGCGGTTTACACCGTTCTCAAGGATGGCGGCCGCAGGATCATCCACTTCGGCGGGCTGCCGTACCAGCTGAACGCCGACGGCAGCGAAAAGCGGCTTTTCTCCCCCGCGCAGGAGACCCGGTTCTACCGCGATATCATGGACTTCTGCGGCGTCGAATTTTATCCGGAGGCCGGGCCGCTGCGGCTGATGCGGAACGGTCAGTGGCTGCTGGTCGAGAACACTTCGCCGGACAAGCCGTATTCCGGCCCGCTGCCGAAGGCGGTCCACCCCAAAGCGAAGCTGTCGAATGGGCCGGTGAACATCGCTCCGCTCGATTCGGTTTTGCTTCCATTGTAAAGAATGGCGGCCGGATTTCTTTGAAAATCAGAAATCCGGCTTGTTTTTTTTCGTGAAGTGCGCTATAATAAAAGAGTTGACCAACCTTTGGAGGTATATCATGCTGCGGAAACAACTCAATCTTGCGGGAGCCCTGATCGGCTGATCCCCCGTTACGCCAAGCATACCTCTTTTCTGCCTGTGTTTCCGGGATTCCGCCGGTCTTGCGCCGTCCTTAATTTCCCGAAAATCCCATTATGGAAACACATCATTTATGATTCATTGCTATCATTCCGCCTCGACTTGGATGGAGGGGCGGGCTCTCGAACAACTTGAAAAAACAGCGGCGCTCCCCGGAGTGGAGGAAGTCGCCGCCATGCCCGACCTGCACCCCGGGCTGGCCCATCCGGTCGGCGCGGCGGTGAAAAGTTCCGGGCTGATCTATCCGGAACTGGTCGGCGGCGACGTCGGCTGCGGCATGGCGTTCTTCCGCACCGGCGTTTTCGCCGGAAAATTCAAGGCGGTCCGCCTTGAAAAGCGGTTGCTGGAGAACGGACTCCGCCCGGTTGTCCCCGAATTCCCGGAAGACTGGCCGGACTGGCTGCGCCGCGACCTCGGGACTCCGGGGCAGGGCAACCATTTCGCCGAACTTCTCGAGTTCCACGAGTTCGCCGACAAGGCGCGCGCCGCCGAACTCGGCCTCGATCGGCGTTCCCTCTGGCTCCTGGTGCATACCGGCAGCCGCGGCCACGGCCAGGCGCTGCTCGAACGCACGCCGAAAGGGGGGCTCGACCCGGATTCCGAGGAGGGGAAACGGTATCTTGAGCGGCACGACCTGCTGCTGCAATGGGCGGCGCTCAACCGCCGCGCGGTGGCGGCGGGATTCCTCGCGCTGCTCGGTGCGGAAGGCGAGTTGGTTTCAGACAACTGCCACAACTCGATCCGCCCCGCGCCGGGCGAATCCGGCGGCTGGATTCACCGCAAGGGCGCGGCGGAGACGACCTGCGGCACGCCGTTTGTCGTTGCCGGGAGCCGCGGCACGTTCAGCTATCTGGTGGAACCGGTCGGCGGCCAGTCCGAAAACCTCTGGTCCGCCGCCCACGGCTCCGGCCGCAAATGGAACCGGCAGGGGGC
>CAYSZM010000220.1:0-5143 GCA_964435365.1 uncultured Victivallis sp.
ACCGGCACCCTGCCGGTCTGGGGGAGGTTTGGAGGGGGACGAAGTGCCCCCTCCATTCCCGATTCCCACGACGATGTTAGCGAGAGAGGAGATAGACCATAACGCCGCCGGGACGGGAGGCGGTATCCAAGGTGAAACGGAGTTTGCCGTTCTCGTATTTGGCGGGGATGACGCCGTTGGGGGAGCCATCGAGTTTGAGGGCTTCGACCTTCATCTCCGGGAGGGAGAGTTCGACGTCGGCCTTGCATTTTTCGAGAAGGATGGGCAATTCGCCCCAACTTTCGAGAAGTTTTCGCTGATCGTTGGAAAACTTCTGCTTGGTTCCGGCGAGGTTGGCGAGCTGGAAGAGGAGAATCTTCCGACTGTCGGCGAGGGGTTTGCCGTCGAGGGAGAGGAGGGCGACGGTCTGATAGTGGCTGCCGTTGGCGAGACGCATGACTTTGCCGGAGGCGTTGCCGAGGAAGGTCATGACTTCGCCTTTGGGGGCGACGATGGAGAGGGCCTTCGCTTTGGCGTCGAGGGTGATTTCGCCGTTGGCGCTGGTGATGGAGCCTTTTTCGGCGAGACCTTTGAGGGCGGTCTGGGCGGAGGCGGGGAGATTTTTCTGCCAGCCGTCGGAGAGGGCGTCGACTTTGGTTACGCCGGGGAATTGGGCATTGGGACCGAGGGTGCCGATCCGGGCGTAGAGGCCGAGTTCGGAGAAGGCGGCGGGATATTCGCCGGAGCTGTTGGCGCTGCCTTCGATGGACCGGAGCTGTTCCGGGGTGTAGGAGAAGGCGAAGGCGGGTTTGGCCGCCCCGACATACTCACGCATGAAGAGGAGGTTGATGATGCGTTCGCCGAGCTGGGCCTGGGGGTCGTTGACGACGTCGAAGCCCTTGGGGGAGCTGACGGCGGTCATATTGTCGCGGCTGTGGGACCAGGCGAACCGGTAAAGGCCGTCCCAGTCCTGGAGCGCGGCGTAGCCGCCGATGAGCGGAGAGCCTTCGACCCGGAAGGGGTTGGGGTTGCAGAAGTTGAATTCGGTGATGGTGTAGGGTTTTCCGAAGATCCGGGCCGGCATCAGGTAGCGCGGATTCTGCGCGTTGCGGCCGATCGAGGAGCTGTTCGAGAAGAGGAAGGGCATCTGCCACTGCTGGACGGGGAAGCCGGGGTGGTCCCAGTACTGGTGGTTGTCGACGAAATCGAGGTGTTCGCGCACCGGGTTCAGCGTGTACTTGCTGACCATATTGAGGTCGGTGATGAGTGCGGTGAGCTTGAGCTCGTCTTTGAGAAAGCGCTTCTGCTCTTCGATGCAGCGGATCTGGAGATCGTTGAGGAAGTCGATGAAAAGAGCGCCGCGCGAGTCGCGGTTCTGCGGCGTGTCGAGGCCCTTGGCCTTGAGGTATTCGACATACTTCGCCTCGAAGAGCGGGATGAGCGACGGGTTGCGGTTCCAGATGACAAGAAGCGGATTCTCGTTGACCAGATTGAGCGAATAGAGCGCGGGGTCTTCGGCCAGGGTGAGACCGGTGTAGGGATTGCGATGGGTGAGCAGCCGTTTGGCGAACTCCTTCCAGTTGGCCATGGCGGTGGGGCTGATCGTCACGAGGGATTTCATTTCGAATCCGTAGCGTTCGAATTCGCGCCCGACGCGCTCTTCGATGTTGTCGCCGGCGCGCAGTTTGCGGCTGGCGTAGAGGTCGAAGCAGAGGTAGACGCCGTGCTTTTTGAGTTCGGCGAAGAGATAGTCGAAACGGTCGAGGGCCTTCGGATCGAGATGGAGCGAATCGGCGCCGGGACCGATGAGGCCGTTTTCGAAATGGTGGAAGCGGATGGTGTTGTAGCCGAGCCGGACGGCTTTCTGGACGAAATCGTCGGCCTGCGCCTTGTCGAGGTCGTTCGAACTCCCGACCAGGTTCGGGCCGAAGAAGCGGATGCGCTTTTCAGGAGCGTCGCGGAAGGAGAAGTGACCGGCGGCGTTGACCGTCACCGGGCCGTACTTTCCGGCCGGGGCGTCGAGGAAGGTGGAGAAGTCGAGCGGCGAACCGGGGACGGTCTTGCCGTCGTATTCCAGCGGAATCCACTCTTTGCCGGCGACGATGTACGAGGGGGTTTCGATCTCCTTGAGGTCCATCTGGCGGTCGCCGAGGGTGGCGCCGACGATCATCCAGACCGCATTGCTGCCGTCGGCCGACTTGAAGGTCAGCGTCTTCGGAGTGTCGCCGAGGCGGAACTGCGAGAGGTAGAGGCCGACGAAGGACTCGGAGTTTTCACCGGTCCAGGCGATCGCGCCGTTGGGGAATCCGAAGGGCTGCCACCAGTTGCCGACGTCGCGGCCGGAGAGCACCGGGAATTCTTTTTTGCTGCCGTCGGCGTATTCGGCGACGACGGTGCCGACCGGCTTGCCGCCGCTGGGCGTCCACGCGGAGGCGTGCAAGAGGTAAAGATACTGGAACGGCTCGCCGGAATTGGCGATGTTCACCGCCTTTTCCGCCGGGAATTTCTTCTGAACGGAGGAGAGCACGAGACAGGAGCGGCCGTCGTTGCGCTCCGGATTCACCACGTCGAAATCGACGCCGAGCGCGGTGAGCTTGCCGGGTTTGAGCATCCGCAGGTCGTTGGTCGCGCCCTGGTCGGTCCAGCCGCCCTTGCCGTCATCGTCCTTCTCGTCGCGGAAGCCCATGTTGAATGCGTTCTTGAGGTCGACCGGCGCGGTGCGCGGCGATTCGACGCGAAGCGAGAGATCGAGCGCGGCGTTGGTGATTTTGCCGGCGGAGGGGTTCGCCGCGATGCGGACGAGGATATGATTGAGGTTCCACTTGCGGTCGTCCTGGACCAGCAGCGTGAAATCGCCTTCGACGGTGACGCTGCGCCCGGCGCTCTCGATGCGGAAGGAGCGGACTTTCTGGCCGCCGAAGATGCGGATTTCCTTGAATTCGGCGGGGAGATCGATCTTTTTGCCGTCCGCCCAGATGCTGTGCGGCTGGTCGGCGGGGAGAGTCATAACCATCGCCAGCGTCGCGGTTTCAACCGGCTGCTCGGCCTGGAATGCGGCGGAGTAGGCGACCGCGCCGTTTTTCCCGGCGGCGGCGGAGACGGTCATCTGGAAGCCGTTCCATTTGCCGGAGGTCTCGAAGCTGCCGGGTCCGCGGCGCGGGAAGCCTTCGGCGGCCTTGAATTCGTCTTTATTGAGCACGACGCCGCGCCATTCGGGGGAGTAGCAGGTCCAGCGGAGGGCGGACTTGCCGATCAGCAGATTGCCGAAGTCGTCGATGCCCAGCCCGGCGGGGAACGGTCCGCCCGACGGCGGGGGAAGCAGTTTGAAATCCGCTGCGAGTTTCCAGTCGGAGATCGCCGTCTCGGTCTTCTCCGGCATCAGGCGGATGGTGAAGGTATCGATCTTGAAGGAGCGGTTGTCCTGGACCACCACGCGGAACTTGCCGGAGACGGCGATCTGCCGCTCGGGCAGCACGATGAGCACCTGATCGGCGCTGCGGTCGAGCATGCCGACGCCGACTTGCGTCTCCGGCAGGGTGACCTCCCCTCCCCCGACGAAAAGCCCGATGGCGGGGTTTCCGGCCGGAATGTCGATCGCCAGCGCCAGCGAATTGGTCGCCACCGGCGACGCGGCCGCAAGCTGGTATTCACAGCGGAAGGAATCCGCCCCGGTCGCAACGACGTTCTCGGTCACGTCGAACGCCGCGTCGGAGCCGCCGGCGGGAAGTTTGCCGCGCAGTTCGAACGCGCCGCCGGTCCGTTTCGGGAATCCGGCGTCGGGTTTCAGCTGCGATTGGTTGCTGCCTTTCCAATCGGGCCCGAAATGCTGCAGAAAAAACTGCACCGGTCCGATGGTGAAACGTCCCTGTGCTGCCAGATTGACAGCGCCGGGCAGCGCGTCGGCCGCCATTGCGGCGACGGCCGTCAGCAGCGTCGCCAGGGCAAAGATCCCTTTTCTCATAAGATACACTCCTTGCGGTTATTCGGAAATGAGAAGTTGCATGGTTCGAGCGGTTCGCTCATCCCGCCCGGAGGACGGACGGAACGACAGGCGTCCGGCCGCCGAAATGGCGGCCCGGACAGGTTGCTGTTTTTCGAAAGAGATACCGGTTACTGGGCGTTCGGCCAGAGATTCCAGTACTTGTTGTAGACGGTCTTGCTCTGCGGATTCGACGTGGGGCGGCTGCCGTTGGCCGGATCGTAGATTTCGTTCCAGGAGATCCGGGCGCGGACGTGGCCGTCGTAAAACGCGGCGTTCAGCCCTTCGCCGTGACGGTAGGCGGGCATGGTGTTGACGCCGCCGTTGGTCTGGTTCTTTTCGCCGTAGAGCCGCCAGGAGTTGGCCTTGCTGTATTCGGCGTTCCAGTCGGTGGCGTCCATCACCAGCAGCTTGTTCGAGGAGTTCTTGAGCCGGGCGATTTTGACGCAGCGGTAGTTGGGGTCGTTCCAGGACGCGCCGTATTCGTTGTTCCGGCCGTACGACCATTCGACGTTGGCGTATCCGCCGCTGCGGTCGGCGCTCGTCTCGCCCAGCGACAGAGTCGCTTCGGGGCAGAGGAACGAGGCGTTCCAGTATTTCATCTTCGCGGGATTGTAGCTGATCCCGATGTTTTTGAGGTATCCTTCATTGCCGGTCCAGCCCTGCGTCCACGGGCTGGCCATGACGTTCATGACGCCGAATCCCCGGTTGTCGGCGGCGTACATCTGCTCGGCGGAACCGAGCTGTTTGAGGCTGCCGGTGCACTTGGTCGACCGGGCCCGGGCCCGAGCCTGGTTCAGCGCCGGCAGAAGCATCGAAGCGAGAATGGCGATGATCGCGATCACCACGAGGAGTTCAATCAAAGTAAAATGCGTTTTCTGTTTCATAAGCCGGGCCCGTTGTCCTTTCTTTCAGTTACCTGCGTTCAAACCGTTTATTCCGCTGCCCAGTAGATGGTGGTCGGGCGGCAGACTTTCTCCCGCATCATCCCCTCGTCCACATAGGAAACGTGTCCGTCGCCCCAGGCGGCGGTGAAACTGTTCTTGGTGTGGCCGCGCCACGCGCCGCAGCCCCAGGTGCCGAAGTTGCCGATCGGGTAGAACTTCGAGACTTCATATCCGGAGGTATTCCGCCCGTCCGCGAGGAACAGGAACTGGGCCGGCTGCGGAATCTTCTTGAAATTGA
>CAYSZM010000221.1:0-5140 GCA_964435365.1 uncultured Victivallis sp.
GCGCTCCGCCTTCTGGCGGCGGCGCTCTTTTTGCTGTGGAGCCAGGTTTCTCCGGCCGGAGAGGCGCCGTTGCGGGTGCTCTATTCGGCGGGGGGCAGCCGGGTCAAAACACTCGACCCCGCCCAGGCTGACGACCTCGCCAGCCGGAACATGGTCGCCGGGCTCTTCGACACGCTGCTTGAATACGACTACGTGGCGCGTCCGTACCGGCTCGTCCCCTCGATGCTGGCGGAGATGCCGAAGGCGAACAAGACGCTCGACATCTACACCTTCCGGCTGCGCGACGACCTGCGGTTCGCCGCCGACCGCTGCTTCGACGGCCTGCCGGAATCGGCGCGGAACATCACCGCCAAAGACGTGCTCTACTCCATTCTGCACATCGCCGACCGCCGCAACCACAGCCCGGTCTACTGGCTCTTCCGCGGCAAAATCAAGGGGCTGGACGCGTTCCACGAGGCGGAGAATCCCGACTATGATGCAGGAATCGAAGGGTTCCGCATTCTCGACGACCGGAACTTCGAACTTCACCTCACCAAGCCGGACCCGCGCTTCCTCTACATGCTGGCGATGCCGAACGCCGGGGTGGTGCCGCGCCGAGCGGTGGAATTTTACGGGGAGAATTTCGCGCGGAATCCGGTCGGCTCCGGTCCGTTCAAACTGACCGAGTGGATCAACGATTACCGGCTGCGGCTCGACCGCAATCCGGACTACCGCGTCCAGTACTATCCGGAGGCGGAGAACCCGGCCGACCGGACCCGCCCGCTGCCGCTGGCCGACCGGGTGGAGTTCTACCAGATCAAACAGCCGATGTCCGCCTATCTGATGTTCCTGCAGGGGCGGCTCGACCTGAACGCGCTGGACAAGGACAACCTCGACCTGATCGGCGGCGGCGAAAAACTCGCCCCGGCGCTCGCCGCGCGCGGCATCCAGCTGCTGCGGACGCCGGAATTCGAGGTCCGCTACGTCGGCTTCAACTTTTCCGACCCGCAGCTCGGGAAGAATCTCGAACTTCGCCGCGCGATCAGCCTGGCGTACGATGTGCAGCGCCGGGTGGAACACTCCGGCCACCAGCTGATCCCGGCGCAGGGGCCGATTCCGCCCGGCGTGGCGGGCTTCGACGAGGCGTTCCGGAATCCGTGGTGCGCCGACGATGCGGAACTGGCCAAACAGCATCTGGAGAAGGCCGGGTTCAAGGACGGCATCGACCCCGCCACCGGAGAGCATCTGCGCTTCACCTTCGACCAGACCGGCAACAGCCCGGCCTACCGCCAGCTCGGCGAACTGACCGCGGCGGACCTCGCCCGGATCGGCATTGCAGTGGAGCCGGTGCTCAACAACAATCCGCGTTTCTACGAGAAACTGCGGCAGGGGAAGCTGCAACTGTTCCGGCTGTCGTGGGTGGGCGATTACCCGGACGCGGAGAACTTCCTGCAACTGTTCTACAGCGGGAACATCGGCGGCTGCAACCGGGTCGGCTTCAGCGATCCGGAGTATGACCGGATGTTCGAGGAGATCCTGCCGATGCCGGATTCCCCGGAGCGGACCGAACGCTATCGGAAGATGGTGCGCTACCTGGCGGACCGGGCGCCGTGGGTGTTCGAGGGCTTCCCGATCGCCTATCAGCTCAACCACGCCTGGCTGGAGAACTTCCGGCCGCACGATTTCGTGTTTTCGAAGTGGAAATATCTGTCGGTCGACCCGGAGAAGCGCGAGCGGCTCCGGAAAACCTTCAAACCGCTGAGTTTCGCGGAACTGAACGCGCATTAATCGAGGAGAGGAAGAGAATATGTTCAATTTTTTGAAGCGGAAACTGGTATGGTTCATCTTTCTGGCGGTCATCGCCCTGGGCGGGGCGTCGCTCTGGTATCTCAGCCGCGACAGCGATGAAGCGCAGGTCCGGGAGACGCTCCGCGAACTCTGCCGGATCGCCTCCCGTCAGGCCGACGAAGGCGCGGGGAGCGGGCTGCTCAAAATGCGCATGGTCGAGAAAGTCTTCGCGCCCGAGTGCCGGATCGATTTTCACCACGAATTGTTCGGCGGCACCTACAAGGTCGAAGAGATCGCCAGCTCGCTCGGCAGGGCGCGAACGATGTTCCGCACCTGCACGGTGAATTTCCGCGATCTCTCGATCACGATCGATCCCCCGGACCGGGCGACAACCTATTTCACCGGCACTCTGGACGCCCGCCTCAATGACGGCAAAACCGTCAACGAAGTGCGCGACCTCGAATGCAAGCTCAAAAAGATCGACAACCACTGGCTGATCACCGACATCGCCGTTCGCGACGTATTGGAGAAATGAGCCTTCGCCGTCGGGCGGAGCAGACTTGACAATTTCGATTTTTGTGGTATTATATTTATACCAAAAAAAGGGCAAAGATCGAAGATGAAAAAAATCACCGGGAAAAACGACGTCTGCCGGGAGCATCTTCTTTCAGAAATCGCCATCGGAGTCTACCGCCCCGGCGAACGGCTGCCGGCCGAGCGGGAACTCAGCGAAAGTTATCAGGTGAGCCGCAGCACCGTGCGCGCCGCGTTGAATGAACTGGAAGAGCAGGGGGTGGTCTGCCGCCGCCCGCCGGTGGGAACGTTCGTCTCCGACGACGCGCTGAAACGGATCGACCAGCTCGGCAGGCAGCCCGTCCGGCTGCACGCCTGCTTCGCATTGCCTCCGGGGCAGATCGACAATCCCTTTTTGCAGCGACTGTTTCTGGCCCTGAAAAACCGTTTGCCCGAAGGCGTCGAACTGACGGTGTGCCTGAGCGACTCCTGCCGCGACACCGGAGATGGCGAAAAAGCGGATATCGTCTATCTGCTGGGCGATTACAGCAATGAGGAACTGCTGGCCGCCGATGCAAGAATTCCCCATCTCGTCCTCTGGGGAAAAACCCATGAGACGCTCAACTTCGTCACCTGCGACGATTATCTTGGCGGAAAACTTATGGCCGAGGCGGCGCTGAAGGCCGGGCATCGTCATCTCGCGTTGCTCGGACCGCGCGGCAACGGTCCCGACTGCGAATTTTCGCTTCGCGCGGCGGGAATCGCCGACGCCTGCAAAGCCGCCGGAGCACAGCTTCAGATTCACCGCATGACGCTGGAAGAATCGCTCGATCTCACCGCCAGCACGTTTTTCACGATGGAGAACTTTCTGCGCGCCGACCCGGAACTCTCCATGGTCCTGGCGCTGAGCGACCGCGAGGCCATCACGGTAATCGACTGCTGCCGCCGCCGCAATCTCTCCGTCCCCGGCGAAATCAGCGTCATCGGCTACGACGATCAGTGTTTCGTGGAATCGGTTTCGCCGCCGCTGACCACCATCCGCTGTGCCGCCGAAGAGATCGGCGCCCGCCTGGCCGGTTTCGCCCAAGCGGTCCTGGATGCGAAGCCGGGCGAACCGGTGCGCATCCGCGAAGCGATCCGCCCCTTCCTCGTGGAGCGCCAAAGCGTTCGCAATCTTTCTCCGGTCAAGTGACGTTGCATCGCCATAACTCCGGTTATGGTATCGTCGGAACTCCATAAAACCAGTTTCACGCAGGAGATCACCCGCATACGATGAACAGGCTCTTCCGATTCCTCATTCTGCCTTTGCTTTTCACGGTGTCCGCAGCCGGGGCAGCCGAAATCGACAACTCTGGGCTGCTCCCGAAATGGGTCGACGATTCGCAGGTGAAGCTGGAAACACCCCGAGAAGACGCCGCCGCCAGCCCGGACTGGGTCAAAAGTCTGATCCTCGTCGAAGTCAACGTCTCCACCGCGTCTCCGGACAAAACGTTCGCCGGAATGGACAAAGTCCTCGACCACCTGGCCGAAACCGGCGTCAACGGCATCTGGCTCACCCCGATCAACGAAGGCCGCCATTACGGCAACTTCGGAATTCACACCCTGAACCGTGAATTGACCGGAACCGACAATGTCCCCAAACAATGGCGGCGGGTCCGCGAATTCGTCGAAAAAGCGCACCAACACAATATCCGGGTGTTCTTCGACGTGGTGTCCTGGGGCGTGACCAAAACGGCTCCCCTTCACGAGGAAAAGCCGGAATGGTTTTCCGGCCCCTCCCAACCCGCCTGGAACGGCTGGCTGTTCCATTGGAAGAACCCGGAACTGCACGAATGGTTCACCTCCCGCCTGGTGGACCTTGTACAGGCGACCGGCGTCGACGGCATCCGCTGCGACTGCGCGCCGGGATATGCCGGCTATGAGCCGTACCGCGAAGCAAAGCAACGGCTGTCTGCCCTCGGGCGCAAGACGGTGTTTCTCTCCGAACACCCCAGCGAGCGTCGCCAGGTGTTCGATTTCGACCAGATGTCCTTTCTCTACGAAGACGGAAGCACCGGAACCCGCATCCCCTGCCGGATTTTCATGACGGAAAATATCGTGGAACTCGTGAAAAGCGGCACCCATCTCGGCAGCGTCGATTCCCAGTGGCGGAATGACAGAAAAGTCGCCCTGAACGGAGGAAAAGAACGGTATTATTCGTTTCCGCTCTCCTGCCACGACAACACCAGCCCCCGCCCCACAGCGAATCTGATCGAATTCGCCTATCAATCGCTGTTTTCCCCATTCATCCCCCTCTGGCTCCTCGGCGAAGAGTGGAGCAATCCCCTCACCGTAACCGGCTGGAGCTGGCCCAATCCGGTCCGCTGGGAACTGCTCGAACAGGAACCCGGAAAGGCATTTTACGAGACCATCAAGCGAATGATCCGCATCCGTCGTCAATATCCGGAGATCTTCGAATATTTTCCGCCAGATCACCGCGACTCCAACCTTTGCAAAGTACAAACAAATCACCCGAAGTTACTCCAGGCCTACGCCCGTTATCGAGCCGGAAAAGCAATCCTGATCGTCCCGAATAACGGCGAAAACACGGAAAAGTTCCGGATCACCATCCCATACAACGATCTCGGCATCAAATCCACCCCGGTAACAATAACGGATTTACTCGGCGAAAAGCAACTCGCATCCGGCCATCCCCAAACATTCGACACAACAATCCCCCCCGGAATGCTCGGCATCTATCTGGTTTGTCCGAATAAATAACGGCCCTCTGTCCCCCCATCGGATAATTCCCGTCACTATACTCGCTACCTCATCGTGGGAGCAAGGGAGGCGCTTCGCCCTCCCTTGACCCTCCCGACCG
>CAYSZM010000222.1:0-5135 GCA_964435365.1 uncultured Victivallis sp.
AGTCAACCTTGGCCGGATCGAGATCGAGGCCGCGTTCCGCCGCTTTGCGCCGGATCGAGTTGATCCGCGCCGCGACGTACTGGACGTAGGGCCCGGTGTCACCTTCGAACCGCAGCGAGGCGGCGGGATCGAAGAGAATGGTGGTCTTCGGGTTGAACTTGAGCAACATGAATTTGAGCGCGCCAAGCCCGATGATTTCACCGCGTGTTTTGAGTTCCGCTTCGGTCAGCTCTTCGCCGCCGCGTTCCTTGCAGGCGTCGGTGGCGAGCGTGGCCATTTCGTCGAAGAGGTCGTCGGCGTCGACGACGGTGCCTTCGCGGCTCTTCATTTTGCCGGTGGGCAGATTGACCATGCCGTAGGAGAGGTGGAAGAGATTCTTCGCCCACGGGTAACCGAGCTTCTCCATGATGGCGAACAGCATCTGGAAATGGAGGTTCTGCTCGTCGCCGACCACCCAGACCATCGATTCGGGGCGATAGTCCTCATACTTGCGCAGCGTGGTGCCGATGTCCTGGGTGATGTAGACGCTGGTGCCGTCGCTGCGGAGCACGACTTTGCTGCCGAGCTTGCCGAGGTCGCAGATGACCGCGCCGTCTTGGCGCTTCTCGAACACGCCTTTTTCCAAACCGGAGGCGATGATATCCTTGCCGAGCAGATAGGTTTCGCTCTCGAGATAGGTGTGGTCGAAACGGATGCCCATGCGTTGGTAGGTTTCGGCGAATCCGGCGAACACCCAGTCGTTCATTTTGCGCCAGAGCGCCCGCACCTGGGGGTCGCCGGCTTCCCAGTCCTGGAGCATCTTCTGGGTGGCGGCGCCGAGTTCGGTGTCGAGGAACAGCTCTTCGCTGTCCTTGTCCGCCAGCTCCGGCTTCGCGACCTTGAGTTCGGCGATCTCCTTCGAAAGCGCCTTGTTGTATTCAACGTAGAACTTGCCGACCAGATGGTCGCCCTTGGTTCCGGTCGATTCCGGGGTGCAGCCGTTGCCGAACCGCTCGTAGGCGATCATCGATTTGCAGATGTGGATGCCGCGGTCGTTGACCAGGTTGATTTCGATCACATCGTGGCCGACCCGCTTGAGCAGCGAGCCGAGCGACATGCCGAGCGTGTTGTTCCGGACGTGGCCGAGATGCTGCGGCTTGTTGGTGTTGGGGGCAGAGAATTCGATCAGAATCCGCTTGCGCTCGGCCTCCGGCAGCTTTCCGGCTTCGAACAGCGCGGAGATGTCGGCGACCGAATCGCGGTGCAGCGCCGCCGGTTTGAGCGTCACGTTGACGAACGCCTTGACCGCCTCGGCGGATTCGACGTCGGCGTGCGCGTTGAGGAACGCGGCGACTTCGGCCGCGACCGCCATCGGGTTTCCGCACGCTTTGGCAAAGCGGAAGCAGTTGACGGTCACGTCGCCGGCCATTCCGGCCGGACACGCCTCCGGAACAATCACGCTTTCCGCCGGAAATTTCTCATATTTCCCCCGCAGAAAATTCTTGAGGTCCGCAACAAATTGATATGCCATCTTTCAGTGAATCCCCACTTGCAGAAATTACAGCGTCGTTTTGACCACGGTGGTCTCCCCGGACTTCTCCGGGACAATGACGTAAGCGCCGAAACAAGCCGGAATCAGCGCGGTTTCACCCGCCGCCAGCCGGATCGACCGGCTCGCATCGTCCGCCTTGCCCACCGTCACCGGGCCGTTCACGGCGCTCACCATGTGGAAGCTGCCGAAGGAGCCGGTGTCGTCGGTCCAGAGCTCGGTGAGCCGCAGGTCCGCCACGGTGAAAAACGGGCAGTTGCTGACCACGTCGAATTTGCGGTTGTGGCAGACATGATCGGTCACCCCCGCGATGCGCGGCGAAGTCCGGTTCATGAAGTTGATCGACTGGATTCCCTTTTCGACGTGAAGCTCGCGCGAAACGCCGTTCGCATCGACCCGCCCCCAGTCGCTGACCCGGTAGGTGGTATCGCTGTTCTGCTGGATTTCGAGGATCAGGTTGCCGCCGCCGATCGCGTGCAGCGTTCCGGAAGCGATGAAATAGGCATCGTCCGGCAACGACGGATACACCTGGAGCAGGTTTTCGACTTCCGGCGAATTGAGCATGCTGACCAGCTGCTGGCGGGTCGAACGGCTCTGAAGTCCGGCCAGAATCTGCGCGCCCTTGCGGGCGGCCACGATGTACCACATCTCGGTCTTCGGCTCCGCGCCGCCGCCGATGCGGGCGCAAGCGGCCTCGTCGGGGTGAACCTGGAGGCTCAGGCGGTCGCCGGCGTCGATCAACTTGACCAGAAGCGGGAAACGGTTGATCGATTTGGCCTTGCGCCCGACCAGCTCGCGACCGTAATGCTGAAGCAGTTCGTGCAGTGTCTTGCCCGCCATCGCGCCGTTTTCAAGCACGCTGTTCTCGCCGTCGCGGTCGACGATCTCCCACGATTCCCCGATGGGTTCGTCCGCAGGAGGAACCTCGCGTTTGAGGACGTCGCTCATCTGCGTACCACCCCAGATGCGGGCCTGGTAGATCGGCGTGAATTTCAAGGGATACAGTAAATTACTGGGAAGGAAGTCGCTCATTGCAGGTTCTCCGGTTCGTAAAAGAGTTGTTTGCAGGATTCTATCAGGTCATTCGACATGCGGCTGACTTTGCGGTCGGCGTTGACGCTGACCAGCGTGACATAGCCGGAGACCAGAAGCTCGTCTCCGCGCCGCACCTCGGATGCAATCACCATGCGGACACCCCGGATCTCCTTCACGTAAGAACGGAAGACAAGGAGATCGTCGTAACGCGCCGGGGCGTGATATTTGCAGTATGCCTCAGAAACCGGCAGGAACACGCCGCGTTTCTCCAGTTCGCTGTAGGGGAGCCCCGCCGAACGCAGCATCTCGGTCCGGCTGCGCTCGAAGTATTCGAGGTAGTTCGCGTAGTAGACGACTCCCATCTGGTCGGTGTCGGCATACGGCACCCGGTATTCGGTCTCATGATACATCTTTTTCCCCCCCCAACCTGGCGGCGATGCGCCCGTAGACGGCCTCGACCGCCGCATCGAGTGTCATTGCGGTCGTATCGATCAATTCGGCGTCGGCGGCGGGTTTCAGCGGCGCCACCGCCCGCTCCGAATCCTGCTTGTCACGCGCGGCGATCTCGCGGGCGACCTCCGCCAGCGTGGCGCCGTCGGGCGTCTCTCCGGACTGGGCCAGTCGCCGCCGCGCCCGCTCCTCCGGCGACGCGGTGACGAAAAACTTGAATTCCGCGTCCGGAAAAATCACCGTGCCGATGTCGCGCCCTTCCATCACAATATAGCGCTCCCCGGCGAAGCTCCGCTGCACGTCGAGCAGATAATCGCGGACCGCGGGCTGCCCGGCGACCAGGCTGGCCCCGGCCGCCACCTCCGGCGTCCGCAGCGCGGCGCCCGGAAATTCGCCGTTGAGCTTGAGCTCCCACACGCCCGGAGCGCTTTCCATATATTCCAATTTCAGCGTATCGAGAAAACTCCGGTCAAGCGCCGCAAAGCCGCACCCCGCCCGCAGCGCGGCCAACGCCACCGCCCGGTAGAGACTGCCGGTATTGACATACGCGATATTCATCCTCTCGGCGATCCGTTTCGCAATGGAACTCTTGCCGGACGCCGCCGGACCGTCGATCGCAATACATCTGCTCATCATTCAAAAATCCCCGCCTGTCAAAAGAAAAAGGACCGATTCGACCAGCGGCAGCCGGTCGGATCAGTCCGACAAAAAACCTGCTCTTGCGCCGCGGAATCAATTCCCGCTGCGACTGCGCAACCTGCCGCTCTTGAGGAATCCCTCATAGTGCCGCATAGTCAGATGCGATTCCAGCTGGCTGACCGTATCGAGAACCACGCCCACCATAATCAGGAGCGAGGTGCCGCCGAAAAACTGAGCCACGATAAACGGAATCTTGAAGCTGCTGTACAGGAACATCGGGAACAGCGCCAGCGCCATCAGGAAGACCGCGCCGCCGGCGGTGACCCGGGTCATGGTCGTGTCGAGGAAATCCGCGGTCGGCTGCCCGGGGCTGATTCCCGGAATGAAAGCGCCTTCCTTCTTGAGGTTGTCCGCAATCTGGATCGGGTTGAACTGGTTCGCCACCCAGAAGAAACTGAAGGCGAGAATCAGCACCGCATAGGTGATCATGTACGCCGTTCCGCCGTTCTGGAAACTCTGCGCCAGCATGTTCCAGATCGTACTGGCATCCGGCTTGCTCGCGAAGTAACGGAACACATATTCCGGAAACATCAGGATCGCGCCGGCGAAAATGATCGGCATCACGTTGGCGAAGTTGACCTTGAGCGGCATGTAGGTCGCGCCGCCGGTCATCTGCTTGCCGACGGTCTTGCGGACCATCTGGATCGGCACCCGCCGGTAACCCTGCGAGAGCATGATCGTCGCCGCCGTCACCACGCAGAAGACCACCATGAGCAGCAGGAGCTGCACCGGGCGGAAACTGGTGCCGTCGGGAGTGTTGCCGTTCCAGGCCATCTGGATGAGTTCGAACACCGACTGCGGCAGCCGCGAGATGATGTTGATCGTGATGATGAGCGAGACGCCGTTGCCGATGCCGCGCTCGGTAATCTGTTCCCCGAGCCAGGTGAAAATCATCGTGGTCGTGGTCAGCACCAGGATCGTCATCAGGGTGAACACCTGCGGATTGCCCAGGTAGAGCGGAACGCTCGGCTGGGGCAGGCCGATCTTGGTCGGATTGATCATCGCCAGCGCCACCATCATGCCCTGAACCACACAGACGACCAGCGTCAGGTAGCGGGTATACTGGGAGACTTTCTGGCGCCCGGTGGCCCCGTCACGCGTGATCTTCTCAAGCGTCGGGATCACCGGGATCAGAAGTTGGACGATAATGGACGCGGTGATGTACGGCATGATGCCGAGCGCTCCCAGGGCGAAGTGCGTCAACGCACCGCCAGAGAAGAGGTCGATAAAAGCCATGACTCCGCCGCCGTCCTTGCTGCCGGCACTCAATTCAGCCATAAACCCTTCCAATGCCGCCGGGTCCACCCCGGGGCACGGAATGCTGCTCGCGAAACGCACCAGCACGATAATGAGTGCGGTGAACATCAAGCGATTACGCAGATCTTTCACTTTCAACGTATTGATAAATGCCTGCAACATAATT
>CAYSZM010000223.1:0-5123 GCA_964435365.1 uncultured Victivallis sp.
ATCAGGCCGTCGAACGCCTGGAAACAGTAGGGGTCGATCCGGTAAAAATCGCTGGCGCCGATGATTCCGGCGATCTCGAGCTCCGCTCCCGCGCGGGAAAAGACCTCTTTGATCCCGGCTTCGCGCTGGAAAAAGTCCTGGGACTTATTGGACCCGTACGCGCCGACGGTGAGCAGCCCGGTTTTGCGGTGGTGCGTGCCGAGGATGAATTCCGCCATGATCTCGCCGCCGCGAAAGTTATCCGGCGCGATATAGTTGAAATCCGGGCTGATCACGTTGAAAAGTACCAGCGACTTATAATTCTTGCGAAGCAGTTTCAAGCTTTCGATGTCGTCATAACCGAAAACGACAAGCACGTCGCAATCGGCATTGGCGTCGAACGCATTCCAGTCGCCTCCGTAGGGAAGCATCGTCGCTTTGACCTGCGGGTCCAGGTTGGAGCAGCAGGTTTGCAAGAAAAGCATCCAGAGCGAGTTGCCGATCTGGTCCGGAGAGAACACGAAACTCAGACGAAGCGCGGGGGAGCTCTCATCGCGCGTCAGAAGATCGAGCGCATTCGCCGCAAGAAAGGTCCCGTAGTGCGGTTTGCGCTCCAGAATACCGTTCTGCGCCAGGGCGTCGATCGCCTGGCGCACGGTATTGCGGCTGACATTGTATTTTAAACTCAACTCCCGTTCGCCGGTGATTTTTTCCCCGGCACGAAACATGCCGGACAGAATTTCATACTCCAGCTGCCGCTTGAGAATCTCACCTTTGTTTCTGATTTGAGTGTTCATGCATTCTGTTCCGCATTGACGCATCTGACGTTGAATTTTGTTCCGCTTCTCTTAAACTAACGGTGGAAGCGGCAAAAATCAAGAACATCTTGACGGAACCCCCGGAAAATTGATCTTCCGTCCCCAGCCGGTTCCGGGAATTCCATCGTAAAAAAGCGACATCCGGGAACCCGTTCAGAAGATGCGGTTCCCTTCCGGAAACAACCGGCGGCGGGCGCCCCCTCAAAAAGCGCGAAAGGATCGGCAATCTGGTATTTTTTTTGAAATATATCAAAATATTATCAAAAGAAACTTGACAATAATACCAGATTTTGGTATAATATATGAAAAAGAAGCCCGCCCACGAAAACAGATCGGGAATAAGGAGCCAAGGAGATGAAGAAAACACGGTTTACGCTGATTGAATTGCTGGTCGTTATCGCAATCATCGCCATTCTGGCCGGAATGCTGCTGCCGGCCTTGAGTCGCGCCCGCGACAGGGCAAGAAGCACGCAATGCATTGCAAACCTGAAGCAAATGGGGTCCGGAACATTGATGTATGCCGGAGACTATCGCGATTTTCTGCCCGATGTGATCGATATCGGCAACAGCGCGTGGGGAGGGATCGCCTACCACTCCGGGATCGGATATTACGGGAACGGCAAGCTGGTTCAGTACAATTACCTTCCGGTCAGCGTGATGTACTGCCCTGCATTCGCGGGGAAACATTACCGCTCCATCGACTCCGGGGATTCGCTGGTCCGAATCAGCTACGAGGCGCTGGCGATTCCGGGCGACGGGAAGCCGAGCAGCGGGGCCAATGCGAAGACCTTGAACCGCGGAAATCTGAAGCAGTTGACGGAAGCGAAATGGGCGATCACGCAGGACGCCCTCTGCGGCTGGGGAGATATCACCAGACATACCCACAACGGCGCCCTGAACGCCGTGTTTTACGACGGGCGCGCCGCGGCGTTCGGCAACCGGATGTTCAACTCTCCGGACGGCTGGTCGACAACCTTCGCCGTCTACCAGACCATTCCGGAACAGAGCGGATTCCCCGGAAACGCGCAGGGAGTCATCAAAGCGATGATGCAATAATTCCAGTTCCGGCACCGCAACAATCTCCGCCTCTCCGGCGGAGATTTTTTTTGGTTTCAACCGCGGGAAACCAATCTCTTTTCCCCCGATTCCTCCCCGATTTCCGGACAGAAACGACGCCCAAAAAGCAAATTTCAAATAAATCTTCCGTTCTTTATTTCCTTTTCCCGCGAAACGGTTTATTTTATAGAGAAACCAAGCAACTCGGTTCGGATGGAGGAGGTCATAGATGAAGAGATGGTTGCCGGGAATTCTGTTCGCCGCGATTCTGTGCGCGGCCGCGATGCTGTGCGGCGCGGTGACGCCGGAAGAACTCAAGGCGCGCTCCGCCGAAGCCGTGACGGAGAAGTTTCCGAACGCCGACAGCGTCCTGCTTTACGACTTCGAACACGTGGTCTACCAGGCGGACGGCACCGCCGTCCAAACCGACGACTTCTATCAAAAGGTGCTGACCGACGCCGGGCGGCGGCAGCTGCGCGAATTCTCCTTCCACTTCAGCACCAATTACGAAGCGCTCGAAGTTCCCGTGCTCGAAGTGATCAAACCGGACGGCAAAACGGTCAAGATCGACGTCGCCGCCAACGGCCGCGTCGCCGTCGAACCCTCGCAGATGGGGTCGAACATCTACGACCCGGCCAACAAGCTGCTGTCAGTCGCGGTTCCCGACCTTGAAATCGGCGACATCGTCCACGTGGTCTCCCAGGAGACGGTGAAGAAGCCGCGCATTCCCGGCGTCTGGAGCGACATCTTCGTGCTCCAGTCGGATGTGCCGTTCCTCCACTACGAGGTGAAGGTCGACGCCCCGGAATCGCATCCGCTCCGGGCGATCCGCATCAAGGACGAGGTCAAGGGCACCATTCAATCCTCCGAAACGAAAAAAGACGGCCGGATTCTCTACACCTGGACCGCCACGAACGTCCCGCAGATCGTCCCCGAACCCGATATGCCGCCGATGTACATGTGCGTCCAGCGGCTGCTGGTCAGCACCGCGAAAGACTGGCCGGAGATTTCAGAGTGGTACTACAAGGTGTCGCGCCCGCGTCTCGACGCGGTCACCCCCGAACTCCGCGCCAAGGTCGCCGAGCTGACCAAAGACGCCAAGACCGACGACGACAAGATCATGGCGCTCTTCCAGTTCGTCTCCCAGCAGATCCGCTACATGGGCATCACCGCCGAAACCGAGGCGCCCGGCTACGAGCCGCACGACGTTTCGCTCACCTTCAACCAGCGTTACGGCGTCTGCCGCGACAAGGCGGCGCTGCTGGTCTCGATGCTCGAACTGGCCGGACTCAAGGCATACCCGGTGCTCTTCATGTCCGGATACCCCAAGGACGACGAAGTTCCCAACAACTACTTCAACCACGCCGTCGCCGCGGTCGAAGACAAGCCGGGCCACTATATCCTGATGGACCCGACCTACGAAACCACCGCCGAACTGTTCCCCTCGACGATGGCCAACATGAGTTATATGGTGGCCAAGCCGGAGGGCGAGACGCTGCGCCGCTCGGCGCTGGTTCCGACCGCCGACAACCTGCTCAAGATCAAGACCGAGGCGACCGTCTCCCCGGAGGGCACGCTCGAGGGGAAGAGCACCATCGACTTTCTCGGCGTCAACGACCAGATCTACCGCGACGCCTTCTCGCGCTGGCCGGTCGATTACCGCCGTCAGTTCTTCGCCGGGCGGCTCAAGCGGGCGATCGCCGGAGCCGAACTCCTGACGCTGAAGGTTCTCCCGGAAAACGTCCGCGACATGAGCCGCCCGCTGGCGGTTGAGCTGACCTTCCGGGTGGACGACTACCTGCCCACCGGTTCCCCCGCCTACCTGCTCGACCTGCCCTGTTTCGGCACCGAGTTCGGCGCGGCGAACTTCGTCCTCGGCTCCGTCGGGCTCAAGGAGCGCAAATTCCCGATGCAGCTCTTCTCGACCTGCGGCGTGTCGGAAACGTTCCGGCTGACGCTGCCGCCGACCTGCCGGCTCGAATCGATTCCGGACAAGGTCAACATCACCGCGCCCGGCATCCTCAACTTCAACCGCTCGCTCAGCGCCGACGGCTCCGTCCTGACCGGTGAAAACTACTTCTCGATCGATACGGTGGAACTCACTTCGGCCGACTACGCCAAGCTCAAAAAGGCGCTCGCCGAAGTCGATGTGGCCGAGCGGCGGCTGCCGGTGGCGGGCCCCGACTTCCACGCCGCGGCGGAGAAAAAGGCCGCCGAGGCGTTCCCCGCCGCCAACTCGATCATCCTCGACTCCGCGGTCGACGTGAAGCTCGACGACTCCTCGAACTGGGTGCGGACCGACCGGACGGTGCGGAAGGTGCTCAACTACGCCGGAGTCAAGGATTATTCCGAACTCAAGATCTCTTTCAACCCGGTCTGGGAATCGGTCGAAGTCAAAGCGACGGTCACCGCGCCGGACGGGACGAAGAAGGAGCTCTCCAAGGCAGAGATCAACCTGATGGACGCCCCCTGGGTCTCTTCCGCGCCGCGTTACCCGGCGGGCAAAACGCTGGTGGCCAGCCTGCCCGGCGTGGTTCCCGGCGCGACCACCGACGTCACCGTCACCCGGGTCTGCAAGAACCAGTCGTTCTTCTGTCTCGCGGTCTCGTTCGCGGCCGATTCACCCATCGTGCGGAAGGTCTTCACGGTGACTCTGCCGAAAAGCCTGCCGCTCCGCCGCTCCGCGACGCCGGACGGCGTGACTGAAAACGAAACGCCGGACAACGACCGCATCCGCTACGTCTGGACCGCCGAGGACGTCCCCCAGCTGCCCGCCGAACCCGGCCAGCCGCCGCTCTGGATGTTCGCGCCGACGGTGGTGGTGTCGAGCGGCGATTACGCCGACTTCGGCCGGAAACTCGCCGCCGCACTCAACGAAAAGACTGAAAATGCGCCGAAGGCCATCGAGCTGGCGCAGAAAATCGCGCTGGAAACGATGACGCCCGACCAGCGCGTCGACGCGATCCGCATCTGGGTCGCCCGCAACATCCGCCCGGCGGGCCCGGCGCTCGACGAACTGCCCTGGACGGCCTTCACCCCCGCCGACGTCACGCTCGAATCGGGGTACGGCGACTCCGCCGACCGCGCCATCCTGCTCGGCGCCCTGCTCAAGGCGGCCGGAATCGACTACCGTTTCGTGGCGGCGACCAACCTCGGCTACGCGCAGGAGACCACCCGGCCGCTGATGCGCGCGCCGCAGGATATTTTCTCGAAGGTGCTGGTCTACCTGCCCGCCTTCGACAGCCATCTCAACGACACCGGCGAATACGC
>CAYSZM010000224.1:0-5112 GCA_964435365.1 uncultured Victivallis sp.
AGCTACATAGCAAAATCGTAGATTTTGCCGCGTAGCGCCGAGGCGGAGTTGACCGCGAGGTCAACTCGCCGGTCCGCCCGGAAGGGCGGACTCCTACCTGCTAAAAACAATGGAACGCTTGTTTTCAATCGTTTCCCGGAACAGGAGAGGCTCCGCCTTCGGCGCGAGCGGGTGAGTTGACCTGGCGGTCAACTCCACCGCTGTCGCTCACTGCCGAACTCGTTCGGCAATTGAGCTGTTTAGTGAGCGACAGCCCATGCCTCCGGCGGTTGGGGCGCTTCGCCCCCAAACCCCCGACCGGCAGGGTGCCGGTGCCGGGTACGGGTTGTCGCCTGACGCACTTTTTCCCGCTTCTTCCCGCTTCTTCCCGCTTACTTCGCCAGCTCCTGCACGGTTTTGTAGTACTCCGCCCGCTTCTTCGCCTCGGCTTCCGCTCCGGTCAGCGCGGCGGAGCGAAACGCCCCGGCGGCTTCATTCTGCAGCCGGGCGGCTTCGGTCACCTTTCCCAATCGGTAGGCAAGCAGAGCCTGCGTGTTGAGGCACGACCCGCGCAACGCGCCGGAAGCGTCAGGCTTAAGCCCCGCCGCGGCGCGGTCGGTCAGCAATTTTGCGCTCTTAAGCGCCTCCGGGCTCTCCTCCTGCCGGGTGAGCAGCAGCCAGGCGATCTGATTGTCGGCATCCGGAGTCGCCGTGACCGATTTGCCGTAGGCGGCGACCACAGCAGCCGTCTGCGCGTCAAGCTCGGGATTGCGGGCGATCAGGTTCAGCGCTTCGATGTAGAGGCGTGGAATCTTCGGCGCGCGGGCGATCTGCGAACGGATCAGCTCCAGCGCTTCCGGCGCCCGGTTGGAGCTTTCCAGCACGAAACAGCGGAGACGCAGCGCGGAAGGCTGGCCCGGTTCGAGCTGGAAAATCGAGTCCACCGTCCGCCGCATCCGGGTTTCGTTGTCGCCGCTCAAAAGCGTCTGGAGTTCATCGAGCAACGGGGCGATCTTGCGCTGGGCGGACGCGTCGAAACTGCCGTCGAAACATTTGTGCAGCGCCTCCCCGAGGTCGACCACTTCACCCGACCAGATGATCTCTCCGCTGTCGTCGGTGAGGAACGCCATCGGGAGCATCCGGCTGGAGCCGAGGTATTTCGGCGTCACTTTCCGGGTGGAGTCAACCCCGAAGCTGAGTTCGAAGTCGGGCCGCCGCGCAAGCAGCGCCTTGACATCGGTTTCGGAGTCCGGCGTGACCACGGCGAAACGGACCTTGTTGGCAAAGGTCCGGCGCAGGTAGTTGAGCAGCGTGAGCGTGTCGTCGGCGGTCTGGCCGCGGGTGAGCAAAAAGACCGCCGCCCGGTACTGCGGCGCACCCTCCTGGGGTTTCGCCGGCGGGAGCATGGCGAACGGCACGCCCTGCATCCACTTGACTCCGGTCAGCTCCTCGGCCGCGTCGCCCGGACGCAGCGCAAACAGATTGGCGGCCAGCCCGAGGACGGCCGCGCACAGAATGACTTTCTTCATGAAACCTTCTCCCGGTTGCGGAGTAAAATAAAAATGACGGGGAGAATTCTCCCCGCCATAAGATACCACCGGTCAGGAGGTGATGCAAGTTATTGGACCAGTTCTCCGACCAGGAAAATCGTGCCGATGTAATTGACGAACGGCGCGTATTTGGCGTTGTCCTTGTCGAAATCGGCGCGGTTGCGCTCGAAGAGAATCGCACGCTTGTCGAACGGCTTGCCGGTCGCGGTGATCTTCACGGTGTGAACGGCGGCGGGGTCGAGGTTGTCGCCGATTCCGCCGATTCCCAGCCGACGGTAGGTGCAGTAGGCGTCGAAGCGGCGGAGTTCGCTTGTTTTTCCGTCCAGCGTGACTTCCAGAATTCCGCAGTCGGGCCCGAGCAGGTCGTAGAACATCACTTTGGAGCCTTTGAACTTGAATTCGATCGAAGCTCCCGCAGAGAGCTTCCAGATTTTCGGCAGCCGCCGGGCGAACTGGCGGGCGACCGCGTTGTCGTCCGGGAGCAGGGTGATATCACCCGACAGCTTGATTCCCGGCGTGTCGAGCGGCAGCGCGGCAGTGTTCTCCCAGTTTCCGGCGAAAAGCGGCGCGGGCAGCGTATACGCGCCCGGCTTCCCGGCTTCGAGCATCGCGGGCATCGCGGCCTTGAGCGCATTGGTGTAGATCACGTGGCCGGTGTCCGCATAGGGGTGGACGCCGTCGCCGGAGAAGACGATCTTGCCGTCGGCGGTACGGGGCACCTTGGCCAGCGCGTCGAGCTCGTCGCCGGAGACGCGGGTCACGCCCTTGTCGCTCGCGGCCATGACGAGTTTTCCTTCCTTCTCCAGCTTCGCCACCTCATAGGAGATGTTGACGGTGGGGAGATTGTAGTACTCGGCGATGCCCTCCATGATCGAGGCCGAGGCGGGGAGTTTGCCCGCCTGATAGTCCTTGATGTTCCCTTTGGTGATGGTGTAGACGAAACAGATGTCGCACTCCGGCAGGGCCTTGCGGATCTGGCGGACGATACCCTCCATCGCTTTGCGGATGCGCTCCGGCTTCGCGCCGCCATCGTTTACCGCGAACTCGACGAACACCAGGTCCGGCTTGTGTGTCAGCGCATCGTGGGCGAGCCGGAACGCGCCGAGGTCGGAGCCGGTTCCGCCGATCGCGGCGTTGACCGGGGATATCTTGCTGTTGGGATAAAGCTGACGGAGAAAGTCGGCCGACTGGACGCGCCAGCCGTTCTGTTCGGTGATGCTGCCGCCGAAGTAGACGATGGTCACCGGTTCGCCCGCTTTCAGCTTCGCGGCGAAATTCGGCATGCCGCCGCGCACCGTGAACGGCACCGATTCTTTCATTTCAACCTCGTCGGGCGCGGCGAAAAGGCCGAATGCCGCCAGACATGCCGTCAGAACTCCGAAACACTTTCTCATGGACAACTCCTTTGGGTTACTTTACGTCGATCAACCCCTGCCAGAGGGGAAACAAGATCCGGTAGATGGTCCGGGGCTCGGTGCTCTGGAACGGTCCGGGCTGAACCTCCTTGCCGTAGGGGAGGCCGTCGAAATCGCGGTCGAGCCCCGGAACCGGCGGAACGAGGATGGACTTCCCGGTGCGGTTGTACAGATAGAGCGACGGTTCGAACGGCTTGATGCGGATTTCGAACTGCCCCTCTTTGAGAAATACCGACCCGGTTTCCCAACCCGAAATCGCCGGCCAGACTTCCGGCAGGAAGCGGTGGGTGAGGCGGATGCGCGCCGCGCCGTCGGCGTCGAGACTTTTGTCGGCCTTCTCCTGCACCGCTTTCCAGTCGACGTTCGAGCTGTAGCGGAATTCGACCGGGCCGATGAAGAGGTTGCCGTCGGTGACGCAGTTCTTCGAATTCGCGGTCGGATAGGGGAAGCTGACGCCGCCCTGGTTGTTGTAGAAGATGTTGTTGCGCACTTCCTCATCCGAGGTTTCCACCAGCTTGCGCTGCGCCTTGCGGTCGGTGACGGTCTTCATCAGAACGCCGTCGGCGGAGTTGTTCATCACCAGGTTGTGGTAGATCTTAACGCCGGAGGAGTCGTGCGCGTAGATGCCGTAGCCGGGATAGTGCCCGGCGAACGGGGTGGTGTTGGCCACGATATTGTTGTCGATGACGACCCGGCCGAAGCCGAGTTCGATGAAGATTCCCATGCCGGTGTTGCCGAAAAGCACGTTGCGGGTGATGCGCGCCTGGTCGAACCCGTTGTCGATCCAGATGCCGTGCGCGCCGTTGAAGCGGACGAGGTTGTCCGCGATCAGCGCGCCCTTCGCCTCGTGGAGCTTGATCCCGCCCCACTCTTCCCAGCCGCACTCGTGGGTGCTCAACGAGAGGTTGTTGTTGCGTTCGACGATGTTTTTGCGGATGACGCTTTCGGTGCAGCACCAGCCGGCGACGCCGGAGAGGCCGTTGTCCACGACGAGGTTGCCTTCGACCAGGTTCCAGCCGCCTTTGCGCATGAGCTGCTGATCTTCCGGAGTGGTGCGGGGGATCTTGGTGCCGGTCCAGTATTCGCTGCCGATGTCGAGGCCGACGGTCTTGGCGTGGCGGATCACGTTGTTGCGGATTTCCCAGTGATTTCCGCTGCGGGTGGAGACCATGCCGAGCTGCGGGAAGGGCGCCTGGTTGGCGCAATGTTCGAAGATGAAACCTTCGATATGGATGTAGCCGAGGCCGCGCCGGGCCGGGGCGAACACGCGGTCGCGGAGCGTGATCTCAAGCAGCGCCTTGGCCGGATCGGTGTTCTGCGGAAAACGAACCAGGATCGCGGAGCCGTCGGGGGTGACGATCCAGCTTCCCGGAACCAGCTTGACCTGCTCCTCGGTCTGCGACTGGCGCAGTTCGAGGCCGTTGCAGAAAATCTGCCCGAGGGTATAAGGCAGCAGCCCTTCGGCGGGACGCGCCGGTTCGCCCTTGTCCTTGCCGCCCGCGTCGAGCTTGCGCTTGTACGGATTCGGAAACAGCCCGGCGGGATCGTCGGCCGGAAGCGGGGTGGTGAAACAGTTGTCGACGCCGGCGACCGGGGTCAGCACCGGCTTCCAGACATCGCTGCCCTTGACATAGACCTCACCGGGTTTCGCGGCGCGGAAAACAAGCGGAGCGGCTTCGGTTCCGCCGCGCACCGGGGCGACATGCTCGCGGTAGACGCCGGGATAAACCAGCACCGTGTCGCCGGCCCCGGCCTTTTCAGCGGCTTCATTGATGGTGCGGAACGCCCCCGGCTCCTTGCCGGACTGATCGACCACCAGCGTGGCGGCCGAAACAGCGACACTCGCCAGAAACGCGAAAACAGCCAGTAAACAGTGTCTCATCACTCCTCCTTGTCACAATAATTTACCCGACTCTGCCGTAAACGGCAAACAAAAAAAGACGAAAAAGACTCAAAAGAATAAAAATCCCGAGCCCTGCAACCATGCATGACCCACGAAATTGAACTCGCCGCAATCGGCCCAAAATGGTTCGCAAGCCTGCCAAGCCCCTGTAACGATCTCCACACGAGCGTAATCTCCGCTCTCCCCGGCAACGGTCTTGCGCCTTGCCTTCCAACCTCCTGCAAAAACAGGCGGAGGGAGTGCCGCCTTCCCGCAAAAAAGCGGG
>CAYSZM010000225.1:0-5039 GCA_964435365.1 uncultured Victivallis sp.
CCGGCATCACATAAGCGCTGTTATGCGTCGGAGCCGGAAGAACGAGCGGAGAAGTATATGGCAAAGCGGACGGTGACGATTGTGGATGTGGCAAAGGCCGTGGGGGTTTCTCCCAGCACGGTTTCGCACGCCATCAGCGGCAAGCGGGTAATCAGCTCTCCGGTGAAGCGCCGGATCTTCGACAAGATCAAAGAGCTCGATTACCGGCCGAGTTTTTATGCGCAGGCGTTGAAGAACAATGCGACCAAGCTGATCGGCGTGGTGGTCAACGAATGCCGCAACCCGAGCGCCGCCGCGTTTCTCGACTGCCTTGCCGAGAAGCTGGAGAAATACTCCTACAAGCCGGTGATCGCGCTCACCGGGCTCAACCACGAGAAGGGCGGCGAGATGCTGCGCCGTCTCTCCACCGGCATGGTCGACGGCATCATCAACATGCTTCCGCAGATTGATCCCCGCGAGGCGGAGGAACTTTGCGGCGGCATTCCGGTGGTGACCAATTTGCGCGAACCCGCGTTCCCGGTCCATCTCGACTACAATCAGCTTACCCGCGATATTCTGGAATACCTGTGGAGCAACGGTCACCGTGCCATCGGTTACATCCCCTCCGAAACCCGGATGTTCGGCTGCACGGATTCGACCGTGCCGGTCATGCGGAGATTCCTGGAGGAACACGGCGTCGAATTCGATCCGCAGCTGGTGGAGGAGGGGGACGATTCGATCCTGGGCGGAATCGCCGCCATGGACGCCATTTACCGCCGCCGGAAAGTCACCGCGGTGTTCGCCGGAAACGACCAGATGGCGTTCGGCGTCTACCGCTGGGCCTACGAGCACGGCCTCACCGTCCCCGGCGATCTTTCGGTGGTGGGGTATGACGACGTTCCGCAGGCCGCGACCATCATTCCGCCCCTGACCACCGCGCGTTTTCCGCTCGATACGGTGGTGGAGCACACGGTCAATCTGCTGGTCGCCAAGCTGGAGAAGCGGTCGCTGCCCTCCGGCGCAATCAATTTGAAACTGGAACTGGTGGTCCGAAAGTCGGTCTCGGATATCAATTAACAACAACAGAAGGAGAAGAATGGAATGAAAAAGCAGTCGAAATTCACCTTGATCGAGCTTCTGGTGGTGATCGCCATCATTGCAATTCTGGCTTCGATGCTGCTCCCGGCGCTGAATCAGGCGCGCGGGCGGGCGAAGTCGGCGAACTGTTCCAGCAATATGAAGCAGCTGATGACCGGAACCCTCAGCTATGCCGGTGACAACGCCGACTCGGTGCCGGTGACCCTGGGGTGGGGCGCGGGTTACGAGCCGTGGATTACGGTTCTCACCCACAGCGGTTCGAATTCCGGCGCTATGGACTATAAGACTTCGGCGGGATACGTTCCGCGCAAGCTCCTGGTCTGTCCCGCCACTTCCGCCAAGGTCGATCTGGCGAACACCTTCTTCTATACGTACGGAATGCTCTATGCCGCCGCCACCGGACGTTATTCCGGCAGCAAGGCCATCTGGGGCGACGTGACCCGTTCCTCCGGGAGCTACGACCGCACCTTCAAAATCAACCAGATGAAGAGTGCCAGCCGGTTCATTCTCTTCGGCGACACCATGCAGACTCCGACCATCCGCGGCGCGTGGCGGTTCATCCCCGACGGCGACATGGGCGAAAGCACCCGGCTCGGACTCTGGCACAACGATTTCTCCAACGTCGCCTATGTCGACGGCCATGTCGCGAGCATGAACCGCGGCGAGCTGCGCAACTGCGAGTGGCGTTTCACCAAGCTCTTCTCCGCAACCGGCGGCGCGGTCGACCTCTGATTACGGATGGACTCCATGAATTGCAAAATCGTTTTCTGTGCCGTGTTCCTGTGGTTCGCCGCGCCGGTTTTCGCCGCCGGGGGCCTGCTGGTCAACGGCGATTTCTCCAAGGGGGTTGACTGGCATGCGCCGGACGGCTGGTTCTTCGCCCGCCAGGGCGACGCCCAGGCGGAAATGCAGAAGGTGGGCGCCGCGCTGCGCATCACCAACCGCAGCGCCAAAGCGCCGAACGTCTACGGCATGCTGCATCAGTCCTTCCCGGCGGAGGCGGGCGTCGAATACGTTCTTTCCGGGCAGTTGAAGGGGAACGGCTTCTTGACGTTCGCCCTCGGCAAAGGCTGGCGGACCCGCTTTGCGGCGAAAGCGCCGCAGGCGTTCCGTTTCCAATTCAAATTGGCAGCCGACCAGATCGAGAAGGGGAAGGCGGTTCTCGCGATCCTCTCCGAAACTCCCGCCGACGGGCTCGAATTGAGCGGGCTCTCGGTTGAGAAATTCACCGCGCCGCCGGTCGCCGCCAAAGACAATTATCTGGAGAACGGCTCGTTCGAAAGCGGTCCGGCGGGCGGAATCCCCTCGGGCTGGAATTTCGGCTCCTCGGGGAATGCCGAGGCGACCATGCGGGTCGACGGCGCGGACGCCGCCGACGGCAAACGCTCGCTCTCCATCGTCAACCGTTCGCCGCGCAAGCCGAACGTCTACGGGATGCTCGTTCAGTATCCGGCGCTCAACCCCGGCGTCTCCTACGAATTGACCGGGAAGATGCGGGGTAAAAACGCCGAGCCGGTGCTCTTCCTCATCGGGAAGAAGTGGGACGTCCGGCTGCGTCCGGCCGCCGCAACCCCGGAGTGGAAGCCGTTCCGCCTCACCTTCACCCTGAAGCCGGACGAGTTCGAAGCCGACGGCAAGGTTCCCTTCCGCCTCATCTGCGAAGGGCTGACCGAAGAACTGTTCCTTGACGATCTCGTGCTCCGCGAAGAGAAATCCAAGGTGATCGCTCCCGCCGCGTTCCAGAAGAACGGCGTCTGGCGGGTGGAGCCGTTCGCCCGTCCGCTGGACGGGCTGACCGGGATACCGGCGGGAATGTCGACGCTGGCCGTTCCGGCGTCCGCGGCGAACTCCTCCACCGGGAAAATGCCGGAGACCTTCTCCGGGCGCGTCGCCCTCGGCTATGACGAAAAAGGGCTGATCTTCTTCCTCGAAGCGAAAGATCCGACCGTCAACGTCGACGTCGGGGACGCGATGTGGCGCGGCGACAGCGTGCAGGTCCGCATCGACCAGGCGGGGAAATCCGCGCCCGGCGAGCAGGAGAGCGATTTCGAATTCGGCCTTGCCGTCGGAGCCGATTCGCGGGTCCACACCTGGAGTTGGAGCCGTTCGGCGGAACTCCCGCCGGAGCTGACGCAGACCGTCGGCGTCCGGACGAAAGAGGGGTACTTCGCCGCAATCCGCCTCGATTGGAAGCTCTTGAACTCCATCCGTTTTCCGGAACAGCGCTATTTCACCTTCACGGCGGTGTTCAACTCCTCCGACCGTCCCGGGCACCGAGACGTCTATTTCCTGACGCCGGGGCTGCACGACACCAAGTCGGCGGTCTCCTACATCCGGGCGCTGCTGACCGTTCCGGGGCAGCCGTCCGGCGGCGTCCGGGTGGCGGATTCCGTTGCGCCGGAACAGTTCAAAGGGTCTCTGACTGCCACCGGCCTTGACGCGGCGTCTTCGCTTCAAGCGGTGCTGAAAGGGACGACGGGCGGAACGGAGACTGTTTCCCTCGGCTCGTTTGCGAACCTGAAAAAGGACGATGTCCTCGAACTTGATTACGCGCTCCCGCTCGCCCGTCTCGGGGAAGGGGAGGTCGCGGTGGAATTCCTCGCCGGAGGGAAGCCGATCGCCGGATTCCGCGGCGTCAAATCCGACCCGGTCAAGATGCAGGCCGCCCGGCTCGCCGCCGCGATCGAACGGTACGGGCGGCTGAAGCAGGCGTTCGCCGCGTTCTACGGTGAAAAGGCCCCGTCCGCCTACGTCTCGATCCCGCTCGCGGTGCTCGGCGACATGCTGCCGCAGTTGAACGGCTGGATGACCGCAGCCGCCGGAAAGCGCGGGGCCGAAGCGCTCTGCGTGACCCGGCTCGAAATGGTGATGCCCTGTGTGGAAGAGTCGCTCGATGGCCTCGAAACACTGCTTGGCGAACTCAAGGCCGGGCGCAAGCTGCCGGAAACCTGGCGCTATGTCTCCGGCCCGGTCGAACTGCGCGACGGCTGGTCTTATGCCGAACTGGAGAGTTCGACGGGAAAACGCGAAACCCGCCCGGCCATGTTCGACGGCTACGGCCACTTCACCAATATGCGTTCCTCGCTGGACCGCTTTGCCGACTACGGCGCCAACATCATCCAGCTCGAGCTGGGGCCGTCGCATCTCTACCCGAAGGAAGGGGCGGCGCAGGAGTTCGAAGCCGATTTCTCCGGATTCGAAAAAGACCGCCTGCCGCTGGTCGAACGCTGCTGGGAGGACAATCTTCAGCTCTGCTTCCTCATCTCTCCGCACTATGCGCCGGGCTGGTGGCTCGCGAAACACCCTGAGGCCAAAGCCTCGTCGGGATTCCTGAAGTACAACATCCTCCGGCCCGAAGCGCGCGAAATGATGGCCGCGCACATCCGCGACCTGCTGGCGCGCCTGCGCAAACTGCCGCACCCGGAGGTGATCCACAGCATCTGCCTCCAGAACGAGCCGATCTACGCCGCCGACTGGAGCGACACGTTCACCCGCGGCAGGTTCGAGGCGTACCTGAAGGAGAAGTACGGCTCGGCCGACAAGTTCAACCTCTCCGCCGGACTCTCCGACAAAGCGGTGAACGCCGCTTGGATCGAATTCCGCAAGCAGGTGATGAGCGACTGGAACGCGTTTCTCGCTGCCGAGGTGCGCAAGGCGTGGCCGGGGATTCCGGTTCACTCCAAGATCATGATCATGAATTCGACCTTCTCCGACCACGGCATCGACCCGGAGGCGTTCGCGCTGGTCGGCGACTACAACGGCAACGACAACTACGGCAATTATATGGAGGGCGGCTACGCCTCCGACTGGGTCGGCTTCGCGCTGGGGAGCGAACTCCAGTTCTCCATGCGGCCGAACTCGCTGGTCAACGCGGAGAATCACATCATCCGCGACAGCGAGAAGCGCCCGATCCCGAACACGCAGGTCTACGTCGCGAACTTCCTCCAGCACCTGACCGGGGC
>CAYSZM010000226.1:0-4984 GCA_964435365.1 uncultured Victivallis sp.
TGTCCCGCGTGTACCGGGCGATCGAGCCGCAGCTGGCGCGCCGGGTGGCGGTCAAAATTCTGGACAGCCGGAACGGCGACGTGCAGGCCGAGGTGGAACATTTCCTGGAGGAGGCGAAGGTGGTTTCGCGCCTGAGCCATCCCGGAATCATTCAGGTTTACAATTGCGGAATTGAGGACGGGCAGGCGTTCATGGCGATGCGGTTCATGGAGAACGGCAGCCTCGAAGAGCATCTGAAGGCCGGGACGCTTCCGCCGCGGGAGGTCCTGCTCGGGCTGCTGGCGACGGTGACCGAAGGGCTGGCTTACGCCTATGAGCACGGGGTGACCCACCACGACGTGAAGCCGGGGAACATTCTGCTGACGCGGGAAGGCGAGGCGAAGCTCGGGGATTTCGACCTTGCCGACACTTCGGCGAAGGAGGGGTTCCGCACCGTGCGCGGCGGATTCGCCAGCCCGGCCTATGTGAGCCCGGAGCGGCTGTTTTTCGGCGCCGAAGATTATCGCGGCGATATTTTCAGCCTCGGGGCGACGATTTACGAGCTGCTGACCGAGCAGGCTCCGTTCGGCACGGTCGGCGAGCCGGAGGCGCTGCTCGACCGCCGGAACAAGCGGGAGTATCCGAAGCTGACGCAGTTCGGCTGCTCGCAGCCGTTCTCGGACCTGGTCGACCGGATGCTGGCCTATTCGCCTGAGGAACGGCCGGGGTATCCGGAGATCATCCGGGTGCTTCATGCCGAGGCGGAGGGCAAGTTGAAAGCGGAATCCGGGCCGGAACCGGAGCAGCATACCGAGACCCGGGCGTTTCTCGGCCGTATTTTCAAGCGGCCGACCAAGTGACGGGCCGCCTGAAGAGCAAGAGGGGGGAGGACAGATGAAGATAACCGTAAAAATTTCGACGACTATTTTTCTGCTCGGACTTCTGTGCGTTGTCTGCACGGTTCCGATCGTGATTTTCGGCTTGCCCGAACTGGTGAACGCATTCCGTTCCCGGGGCGTCGCCTCGGTGAGCGACTGGCTGGTGGTGATCGGCCTGGGCGGACTTCTGCTCGGCTTCCTGTTTTCGGTGTTGGCGCTGATCCGGATCGTCCATCTGGTGGTGAGGCCGGTGCGGGATGCGTCGGCGTTCGCCGACCTTCTGGCGAACGGCGAATACCCCGCCCGCCTTTCCGAAAAAGGGATGAGCAACAACGAGATCCAGACGCTGTTCACCGCGCTCAATCTGCTGCGCGACCGGCAGCAGAATCTCAACAGCAAACTGAAACTGAGCCTGGCGCGCGAGGCGGATCTGCGGCGCGGGGCGGAGGCGCACAGCCAGCTTCAGCTTCGAATCATCGCCCGGATGCTGCCTGAGATGCGCGTCCCGCTGGGGTCGATCAAGGGGTTCAGCCGGATTCTGATGCTGGACCTCAATACGAAAGACGCCGACCGCGCCGAAATGCAGCGGCTGCTCGAGGAGATCTGCCACCGGGTCGGCTCCCTGTCGCGCCAGATCGAGCGGCTGTACGACATCGCATTGCTGGACCGCGAACGCTGGACCCGCGCCGAAGCGGTTGAATTCGACACGGCGGAGTTCATGCGGGAGCTGGCGGCCTTCAATCAGATTTCCCTCCAGGAGCGGGAAGTGACGCTGGTCAACCGTTTCTCGGCGAGCGCGCCGGAGCGGCTGGTTCTCGACCGCGAACTTCTCCAGCAGCTGCTGATTATCATGATCCTGGCGGTCGGCCGGGCGGCCGCGCCCGGGGAGACGCTGGTGCTTTACTGCCTGCGCGAAGAGGGCAAGGTGGTGTTCGAGGTGCGCGATTCGAAACACGCGCCGCTGCGCGAACCGCTGGTGGAACCCTACCGCGAATTCGAGGCGTCCATGGACCCGGAAGGGCTGGCGGCGGAGTCGCTGAGCATTTCGATTCTCGGGCTGGTGTTTGCGCGCGACCTTGCCGCCCGGCTCGGCGGGATGCTGCAGGTCGGGACCGCTCCGGATGCGGGGGCGGTGCTCCGCTTCGAGCTTTCCGACGGCTGTGTGGTGAAAAGCAGCGAGTTCCGTCACGGGCGAAACACTTCCGGCCGGGTGGAATTTTCCAGGGAGAAAAAGCGCGTGGACGGGGGCGAACGCAGGAGGCGTGAGACTCCGGTTCGCGTGCTCCACGGCAGCGATGTGGCCGATGCGCCCTACCTTCTGCGGCGGCTTCTCGGTCCGGAGAACATTGAGGTGGACAGCTTCCGCAACGCATCCGAACTGGTCGAGCGTGCGAAGGAAAGCGAATACGACTGCCTGATTCTTTCGCCGACGCTGAAGAACTGCGAACTGCGCGCGCTGATCGAAGAGTTGCGCCAGGTGTCCGGCCGCCGCGATCTGCCGGCGGTGGTGGTGTGCAGTGTGTTTCCGGAAGGACTCCGGCGCGAGCTGGAGATGCTCGACCGGGTTTTCCTGTTGAATGTCCCCGTAAATTTCGCTTTGCTCGGCCGGATCATCCACGAGACGGCCGGTTCACGTTCCTAGCAGGAGGTTTGCATGAAATATCTGCCGATGTCATTTGCCGCCGTTGCCCTGTTCCTGGTTGCCGGATGTTCTTCGCAGCCGGAAGAAAACCTCAAATTCCCGTCGCCGAAAGTCAGCCTGACGATTCAGGATGCGGGGAAGGATGTTTCGCTGCGTCCGGGTGAATTCGCGATGATTTCGCTCAAGGAAAACGCGTCCACCGGTTACAGCTGGTATTTCCGCCTCGACAACGGGCAGAAGGGGCCGCAGCCGAAGGGCGGACAGGCGGTGGAGCTGGCCGGGGAACGGGTGATTCCGCCGAAAGATATGATGCCGGGGGCTCCCGGCATGCGCGAGGTGATGGTCAAGGCGGTGCGTCCCGGCACGGTCTACGTGGTCGGCCGCTGCATCCGCCCGTGGGACAAGGACCAGACGCCGGCGCAGACGATCCGCTACCGCTTCGACGTCCGCTGACCCGCCTCCGGGAGCGGTTCGTCGTAAAAACTTCTCGTTTTCTTGTCGGGGCGGCATCTGGCCGCCCCGCTGTTTTCCCCGTTTCGGCTGAAATCTATAAATGATAAGCCAATTTTGCGAGCGGCTGAAATCCTCCTGCTTTTTGTGGTCTTGAGGGGGAATGTTAAAAAAGTTTAAAAAAAGATAATCCAAGTATTGACAAATGGATTATCTTTTGGTATACTTAAAGCAACGGAAACGGAGAAAGAGACCATCATGAACGAACCGTTGATCTACAAACGCATCGAAGACGAGATCAAGAGCCGGATCGTCTCCGGCGCTTATCCGCCGGGGGGCCAGCTGCCGCCGGAGCGCGATCTTGTCGATGAATTCAATACCAGCCGCCTGACTGTGGCGAAAAGCCTCGCCTCGCTGATTACCGACGGTTACATTGTGCGGACGCGGGGGAGGGGGACGTTCGTCTGCGACCCGCTGCCGTCCTCCCGGGAGAGCGTGACGACCGGGAGGAATGTGAAATTCTTCCACTTCATCAGCCCGGTCGGCGGAAGCGACGGGGAGACCGGAATCCGCCACGGCCTGCTGGAAGGGCTGTGCGATGTGATGTCGCCGCTCGGATACCATGTCGGCGTCAAATTCTTCAGGACCGTCGAGGAGGAGATCGAACACCTCCGCCGGAACCGCGACTGCGGCGGATTGGTCGTCTGGCCCGCCCGCGACGAAGCGGTGGCGAAAGAGTTGAAGGAGCTCGCCGGATCGGAGACTCCGTTCGTGTTGGTGGACAGCTACTTCCCCGAGATGGAGTGCGATTACGTCATCAGCGCCAACTCGGTCGGGGCCGAGCTGATGGTCGATCACCTGTACGGGCTCGGTCACAAAAATATCTGCTACCTGACGGTGCAGCCGGACCGGATCAGTCTTTCGGACCGCCTCTCCGGCGTGATCGCGGCGATGGGGCGGCACGGGATTCCGATTGCGGAAAACCTCGGAATCATTCCCGACCAGCACAAAGTGAGCCCGAACACCTACGGCGCCGCCAATGTCACGTTTCTCTGCGACTGGCTGAAAACGATGCTGGCGCGTCCGAACCGGCCGACGGCGCTGTTCTGCGGCAACGACTCGATCGCGGTGACGGTGATGGAGATTCTAGGGGGGATGGGCGTGCGGATTCCGCAGGAGCTGTCGCTGGCGGGGTTCGACAATATCGACCGGGTGGCCTATCTGCCGGTTCCCTTGACCACGGTGGCGCAGGATTTCTTCGAGATCGGGCGCATGGCGGGCAAAATCCTTCTGCGGCAGGATGTTTCGCGTGACGGAGACCTGCCGCTGCAATATCGGATTCCGCCTCGGCTGGTGGTGCGGGATTCGACCGCTCCCCCCGGCGGAAAGTAACCGAAAAATACGAAATTCCAAGTTGATTCCGGCGGGGAGCCATCGCCGCCATACGGTAGTATTGTCTTTTTTGACCTTAACCGAGAGGAAAGAACATGAAAAAAGCAAGATTCACACTGATTGAACTCCTGGTGGTGATCGCGATTATCGCCATCCTCGCCTCAATGCTCCTGCCCGCTCTCCAGCAGGCGCGGGAGAAGGGCAAGAGCGCCAAATGCCAGGGCAACCTCAAACAGCTCGGCCTCGTGATGGGCATGTACACCGTGGACAACGCCGACCTGACTCCGCCCGGAGTGAGGAAAGTCGGCAGCACGGAACAGTATTGGGTGGTCTTCTTCACGAAGGAAAGTGTCTGGAATCCGATTCTTCGCTGCCCTTCGCTGGTCGGCAAAGGGTATTTCAACGACGACAACGGCGACAACGGCCGCCAGCGCGGCAGTTATGTCTATAACCGTTTTCTGGCCAAGCGCAAACAGGGGACGGTCAAGACGCCTTCGTCGAAAATCATGTTCGTCGACGGGGTGCAGGGGAACGCCGCGCTGCTCCAGCCGCCCGGCTGCTCGGGTGATCCGGGCGAAAGCGGCTACTATGCGAGCATCGTCAAATATATGAACCGCGAGATGCACGGCAACGGCTGCAATGC
>CAYSZM010000227.1:0-4956 GCA_964435365.1 uncultured Victivallis sp.
GTGGGAAGTGGGTGCAGCTCTGCCCGCTTTTTTATTTTGCGGAAAAAGCTCCCGGCCGATACCGAGAGAAGAACTCCCCCGCCCCGGGGGGAAACGACAGGGAGGGTTGATATATGGGCAATGAATTGCTTCAAATTCTCGATTACATCGAGCAGGAACGCGGAATCAGCCGCGACAGCTTGATTCGCGCTTTGGAAAACGCCATTCTGATCGGATCGCGCAAAAGCATCCATCCGGCCAACGAACTCAAGGTCAAGATCGACCCGGTCAGCGGAGCGATCCGCGCCTGGGCCATGCTCGAGGTCGTCGAAGAAAATCCGACCTGCGACCAGCTGGTGATCGCCCGGGCTCAGGAACGATTCCCCGACGTGAAGCTCGGCGACATCGTCGAGTGGGAGGTGACGCCGCACAACTTCGGGCGCATCGCCGCCCAGACCGCGCGTCAGGCGATGATCCAGCAGCTGCGCAAAGCGGAGAAGGAGAACGTTCAGGACGAGTTTGCCGACCGGGTCGGCACCATCCTCAACGGAACCGTCCGCCGCTTCGACGCGGGCAGCATCATCATCGACTTCCAGCGGGCCGAAGGAATCATGCCCGCCAAGGAGAAGGTGCATGGCGAACAGTACCAGCCGGGCGAACGGATCAACGCCTATCTGCAGAAGGTGGACATCAACACCGCGGGGCCGAGTCTCATCGTATCGCGCGCCTGTCCGGAATTCGTGCTCAAGCTGTTCGAGCGCGAAGTGAGTGAAATTCACGACGGCGTCGTGGTCATCAAGGGAATCGCCCGCGAGGCGGGCAACCGCACCAAGGTCGCCGTGGCGAGCACCGATCCCCGGGTGGACCCGGTCGGGTCGTGCGTCGGAGTCCGCGGCAACCGCGTGCGCAACATCACCGCCGAACTCGGCATGGAGCGGATCGACATCGTCCCGTGGGATGCCGACATCCGCAAATACGCGACCAACGCGCTGCTCCCGGCCAAGGTGCAGTCGGTGGAGGTCAACGAAGCGAAGCATGAGCTGACCGTCCGGGTCACCGAGGAACAGTCGAAGCTCGCATTCGGCAAAAAAGCGCAGAACGTCCGGCTCTGCTCGAAGTTGATCGGCTGGAACATCACCATCCGCAACGAAGAGCCGAAAGAGGAAAAAGGTTCGATCCGCGACCAGCTCCGCCAGGCGGCGATGAAACTGGCCGCAGCTCTCGATATTTCGGAAAAAACCGCGAATCTGCTGATCGGCAACGGATATGTCACCGTGGACGGCGTAAAGGAAGCCGGACGCGATACACTGTTGGAACTCGAAGGCGTCGATACCGCTGAAATCAACCATGCGTTTGAACACCTCGACGCGTAAGAGCCGCAGCAACAGGAGGATTTGAAATTGGACAAAGTGTTGGTTGTAAAAGACATTGCAAAACAATACGGTGTACCGGCCAAAACCGTGATCGAGGAACTCAAGACCCAGGGCATCGAGACGAACGACGCGGAAAACAGCGTCATTCCGGGAGATATGGTCGAACTGGTTGAGTCATATTTCGCCGATCTCTACGATCAGGACAGCGAACCGGCCGACGACAAGAAAGCGGCCAAGAAACCGGCCAAGAAGGGTCCCGGCCGGCGCGAGGAACAGTTCCAGGGCGGACGCGGCGGGAATCCGCACAAGGGCGGTGCGCGCCGCGACGCGGGAGCGTCCGGCCCGGCTCCGGCGGCGGATGCGGCGGGCGGCAAAGTCACGCTGCCCGCTCCGATCATCGTCAAGGCGCTGGCCGAAGCGGTAGGCAAGAAGCCGAACGAACTCATCACCGACCTCATCAAGCTCGGCGAGCTCGCCGGAATCAACCAGCCGATCAGCGAGGCGAACGCCCGCAAGCTCTGCGCCAACTACGGGTTCGAGCTTGAAATCGGCGCGGCTCCGAAGCCGGCGCCGGTTGCGGTCGCTCCGGCCAAGCCGCGGCCCGAAGACAATCCGGCCAACCTCAAGGAACGGCCGCCGGTGGTCACCTTCATGGGCCACGTGGACCACGGCAAGACTTCGCTGCAGGACGCCGTCCGCCACACCCATGTGACCGACACCGAAGCGGGCGCAATCACCCAGCATATCGGCGCGTCGACCGTGAACCACGGCGGCAAACCGATCACCTTCATCGACACCCCGGGACACGCCGCCTTCACGAATATGCGGGCCCGCGGCGCGAACATGACCGACATCGTGGTGCTGGTGGTCAGCGCGACGGAAGGATTCAAGCCCCAGACCATCGAAGCGATGAACCACGCCAAGGCGGCGAATGTTCCGATCATCGTGGCGATGAACAAGATCGACCTGCCGGACGCGGACCCGGACAAGATTCTGCTCCATATGCAGCAGAACAACCTCTCCAGCGAAGACTGGGGCGGCGACGTCGGCACCGTGCGGGTTTCGGCCAAGACCGGAGAGGGTCTCTCCGACCTGCTGGACCGCATTCTGCTGGAAGCGGAAATTCTCGAACTCAAGGCGAACCCGAGACGCCCCGCCTCCGGCGCGGTGATCGAGGCGCAGATGGAAGTCGGCCTCGGGCCGACCGCCAGCCTCCTGATTCAGGACGGCACGCTGCACGTCGGCGACGCGATCCTCTGCGGCGAACATTACGGCCGGGTGCGCACGCTGATCAACGACAAGGGCGAACGGGTGAAATCGGCGGGGCCGAGCATCCCGGTGAAGGTGGTCGGGCTCTCCGGCGTGCCGGAAGCGGGCGACCACATCGAGATCTTCGATTCGGAGAAATCCGCCCGCAACGCGGCGCAGGAGCGCATCGCCGACAAGCGCGGCAACATGCTGGCCCACAGCGCCATCGCGACTGCCGAAGACCTGTTCAGCAAGCTCAACAGCGAAAGCCGGAACACGCTCAACATCATCATCAAATCCGATGTAAAGGGCTCCGGAGAAGCGATCGCGCAGTCGCTGGCCGAGCTGCCGCATGAGAAGATCAAGGCCGAAGTGGTGGCCAACGCCGTCGGTCCGATCAGCGAGAACGACATCGCGCTGGCGGCGGCGACCAACTCGCTGGTGGTCGGCTTCCACGTCCGGGTCAATCCGGGCGTCAACGACATGGCCAAGAAGCAAAAGGTGGAGATCCGCCTCTACAGCATCATCTACGAGCTGCTGGAGGACATCACCGACGCGCTGGCCGGCAAACTGGAACCGGAAAAACGCGAAAAACCGGTCGGCGAAGCGAAGATTCTCCAAATCATCGAGCTCTCGAAGGGGCCGAAAATCTGCGGTTGCATGGTCGAATCGGGTTCGGTGCGGGTCGGCGCCAAGGCGCGCGTCCGCCGCGGCGGCGAACTCATCTACAACGGCGAAGTGGCCAGTCTGCGCCGCTTCAAGGACGATGTGAAGGAGGTCAAGGCCGGTCTCGAATGCGGAATCCGCCTCGACAACTTCGCGGACTTCCTGGTTGACGACGAAATCGAAATATACGAAATCGAGCTCAAAAAGGCGACACTCTGATATGGCGGAAAAAGTCGACCGTTTAACCCGGATCAACGCGCTGCTGAAGCGTGAGTTGGCCAATCTTTTCGAACGGTGCCTGCGGGTTCCGTCCGGAATGCTGGTGTCGGTGACCGAGGTCAACGTGAGCGTTGACCTCCGCAACGCCACCATCTACGTCAGCATCTTCGGCGGCAAAGCGTCGGAGCGGCAGGCGATTATGCACGAGCTGGCTGAAATGCGCCACGACTTCCAGTCCCGCATCGGCCGGACGCTGGCGTTCAAGCACACGCCGGTGCTCGATTTCCGGCTCGACACCCGCACCGAGAAGGGAGACCGGGTGCTCGGGCTGCTGCAGCAGACCAAGGAGGAGGAGGCCGCCGGAGACGATGAGCAATAAGGTATTCTCCATCCCGGAAGCGGCGAAGCTGCTGCTCGAACACGATCGGATTCTCATCCTGACACACGAGCGGCCCGACGGTGATGCGTTCGGTTCCGCGCTCGGGATGCAGGAGTTCCTGCGCAATGGCTGCGGCAAGCATGCCGATGCGTATTTGCCCGCTCCTCCGGCGTCGCGCTACTCGAAGCTGATCGGCTCCTATAAGCAGACGCTCTGCAAGGAAGAGCTGGCAAATTACGACCTCATTCTCCTGCTCGACTGCGCGAACCGGAAGCGGATCGCTTCGGGGCCGCTGGTCGACGGAGAAACCCTGCCCGAACTCAACGCCCCCCCGATGCTCAACGTCGATCATCATGCCGGCAACGACATCAACGCCCGCTGGAACCTGGTGATTCCGGACGCGGCGGCGGCCAGCCAGATCGCAGTGGAAATGGCGCTGACGACGGAAGGGGAGCACAAAATTCAGCCGCATCCGGCGACGCTCTGGCTGCTCGGCATTCTGACCGACACCGGCGCGTTCCGCTTCACCAACACGGTGGGGCACACGCTCCGGGTGGCGGCGGAACTGCTCGACCGCGGCGCAGACCTTGAAGGAGTGGTCAACGCTTCCTTCTTCTCGAAGCCGCTCAACCAGCAGCGGTTCGAATCCGAGCTGTTGGACGCCCACGAAAAAGTGGCGCTCGACGGACAGTATGTCTACGCTTATATTCCGGAAGAGCTGTTCAAGAAACACCAGTTCGACATGCGCGACGGCGAAGGGATCATCGACCTGCTCCGCGAAGTGGCGGGCATCCGGATCGCCGCGCTGTTCTACCGCAAGGGGGACTCGATCAAGGTATCGCTCCGCAGCAAGGACCTGCGCTATCCGGTCGGGCCGCTGGCCCGGAGCCTGGGCGGCGGCGGCCATGAAATGGCGGCGGGGATCACGCTGGTCGGAATGACCCCGGAAGAGGTGGAGCGCCTTCTGCTCGAAAAAGTCGCCGCGCTGCTCAAGGCGGACGTATAATACAGAATTCAGGATCAGGATTTTCATGCGATACAACCCATCCAAACACCGGCTTCCGCCGTTCCACACCAGCGGGGTGCTGCTGG
>CAYSZM010000228.1:0-4949 GCA_964435365.1 uncultured Victivallis sp.
AGGGCGCTTCGCCCCTGCACCCCGACCGGCAGGGTGCCGGTGCCGGGTAAGGGTTATCGGCCACGCTGCGCCCGGCAGGGTGCCGGTGCCGGGTAAGGGTCGCAGACGGACCTACTTCAGCTCTTGTACGCTGTTTCGCACGATCAGCGATGTCGGCAGTCGCCGGTTCACGTGCGGCGCCAGCGGATTCTTGATCCGGCTCATCAGCAGCGTCACCGTCTCCGTCGCCAGCGCATCCAAATCCTGGTTGATCGTCGTCAGCTCCGGCGACATCCAGCAGCAGGTGTCCGTCAGCTCCGACGTGATCAGCGAAAGGTCTTCCGGTATCCGCAATCCCCGCCGCTTCAACTCGTAGGTCGATTGCAGCGCCACACTCTCACCGCATACAATCAGCGCCGTCGGCTTTTCCCCCAGCACACGGTCAAGCTCCTTCTCCGACGCCTCCAGGTCGAGGTTGCAGAAATGTCCCACCGGAAGCTCCGTCAGCTTGTGACGCCCGAAAAACGCCCGGTATGCGTCGATCCGCTCCCGCCCCGCCAGATTCTCCGGACGGTCCACCGTCATCCCGATCCGCCGGTGCCCCCGCTCGTACAGGTGCTCCAGCGCCAGCGTCACCCCCTGGCCGTGGTCGGTGTTCACCGAACAACTGAACGGATACTGCTTGTTCACCGTCACAATCGGCATCGACAAGTGCTCGAACTCCGCCCGGTACTCCTCGATGTAAGGCTCCGAAAGCAACAGCAGCACCGCCTTCGTGTAACTGTCGTACAGCTTCGCCAGCTCGCGCACCGGAATCACCTCGGTCAGCAGGTTCCGCCGCGTGATCTCAAACACCGCCGACGTCAGCAGACGCTCCGAGAAACTCGTCCGGTGCTGCGGACTCGGCGTGTCCGCCACGATGATCGCCACGCAGTCGCGCGCCATCACCTGCTGCGGCCGGTAGTCAAGCTCCCGCGCCGCCGCCAGCACCCGCGCCCGGATCGTTTCACTCACCCGGGCACGCCCCGTGAACACCCGCGAAATCGTCGCTTTGGAGACTCCGCATTTTTTCGCAAGCTGATTGATGTCGCTCGGCATGGCCGGCCTCCTTCCCCCGCTAAAATTCTATGGTTTGATAGGAAAACACCCGGCTCTCCGGCGACCAGTCGATCTCCACCATGCTGCCGTTCCGGGTCACCGAACCCGCGCAGCACTCGCCGCGCCCCGTCCCGTCCACCTTGAGGTACGGCTTGTGCACGTGTCCGCAAAGCGAAAGATCGATCGCGCCCGTCTTCATCAGCTCCAGAATCTTCCCCTGTCCGAACAGCCGGTGGCGCATCCGCAAAATCGGGTGCTCCTCGATCATCGGGTAGTGCGAGAGGAGTATCCGCGGCATCGTCTTCGGCTCCGCGCAGGTCCGTTCGACCCACGCCGAATCCGCCTTCGAGACGAACCCCCACGAGCAGAGCAGGTTCGACGGGCGGCTCGTGTTGAGCAGCAGGAACTCCACCCCGGCGTATCTCCGCACGGCGGGCAGGTCGGTGAATTTGTAGTCGCCCCGCGACAGGTACTCGGTCATCTCCCGCATCGCGGCGACGCACTTCGGCCGCTTCACGTAGCAGTCGTGGTTGCCCGGCATGTAGAGCAGCGGAATCCCCGAATCGCGCAGCGGCGCCAGAATCGGCCGCACCTTTTCGAACTCCCCCGGCTGCCCCGTGCTGGTCAGGTCGCCGGTGCACACCGCCACATCCGGCCGGGTGTCGAGAATGTACTCCACCGCCAGCGAAAGTTTGGCCAGGTCATGCCGGAACCGGCGGCGGAAACGGTAGTTGAACACCCCCACCCAGCGCTTGTCGATATAGGCCATCCAATCCTCGGCGGACCCTCCCGCGTGGGGATCGGAAAAGTGAACGATTTTCATATGCAATGGGCTCGCTGTCAGTAAAAGAGAAAAATCAATGTCAGTGCGACAATCAGCGCCGATACGATCAGCGCCAGCGCCAGCGGGAGCGACTCCCGGCAGTGCCGCCGCATCCCCCCCGGTTCCGCCGTGTGCATCGAACCCGGCGCTCCTCCGCGGGCGTGCAGGAATACCGAGGCGCGCCCGGCGGCGCGGTAGTGGGCAAAACAGAGTTTCTCCAGCTCGCGCGCCCCTTCCGGCGTATCCACCGGGCCGAGGCGGCCGCAGTCGCGCTCCAGCTCGGCCAGCGTCTGCTCGAACCGGCGCAGCTCCTCGAGCTTCGTCGACTCGACTTCGATCGCGGCGGCGGCCGTGGCGCGGTCGCGCTCGAGCTTCTCCGTCAGTTCGCGTTTCCGCCGGACCGGGTCGTCCACCCGGCATACGCCCGGGTCGCGCATCGTGACGCGCTCGGCGAGTTTCGGAGCCGTTTCCAACTCCTCTCCCGACGCCGGGACCGGTGCGGAACTCCCCCCCTTCGCGGCGTTCTCCTTGAGCCGGTCGCGCATGTGAACCAGGTTGTCGCTGATGAAATCGTTTTTCGCCATAACGCGCCTCCCGCGCCGTGTTGTCCGTTTCATTTCCCCGTAATATATCCCGTAACCGCGCATTGTGCAAGAAATTACCCTCCCGGAATTGCAAAAACCGCGAACCGGCCGTATCTTAAATAGGAATTGAATCGAAGAACGGAGAGAAAAGTGAAGCAGAAAGCGATCGTTTTTACCCTGGGCTGCCGGCTGAACACCGCGGACAGCGCCTTGCTGCTCTCCCGCCTGGCCGAGGCGGGATATGAGGTGGTGGAGTCCGCCAAAGAGGCCGCCCTCGTCGTCGTCAACAGCTGCACCGTCACCGCCGAAGCCGCCCGCAAGAGCCGCCAGGCCGTGCGCAAATTCCGCAGCGCCCACCCCGAGGCCGTCATCGTCGTCACCGGGTGCAGCGCCGAACTCGACCGCGACGCCTTCCTCGAAGACGCCGCCGCCGACGTCGTCCTCTCCAACCCCGAAAAGCGTTCGCTGCCCGAGCTGGTGCTCGCTTACCTGCACGGCCGCAACTCCGCTCTCGGCGGCGCGGAACTCAGCATGGAGCAGCCGGTTACCCCGTTCCGCGAAGAGGCGTTCAGCCGCTTCCCCTTCCGCAGCCGCGCCTTCCTCAAAATTCAGGAGGGGTGCGAGAATTTCTGCACCTACTGCATCGTCCCTTACGCCCGCGGGCCCGAACGTTCGCGCGCTTTCGACGAAGTGCTGGCCGACTGCCGCCGGGCGGTCGCCGCCGGATTCCCCGAGCTGGTTCTTACCGGCGTCAACACCTGCGCCTATCTCGACAGCGGGCGCGACCTCGGCGAACTGGTCCGCGCCGTGGCCCGGCTGGAGGGCGATTTCCGCATCCGCTTGAGCTCCACCGAGCCCGCGCCGGACAACCGGGCGCTGATCGAGGTGATGGCGTCGGAGCCGAAGGTCTGCCGCTTTCTCCACCTCGCGCTCCAGCACGGCTGCGACCGGATTCTCAAGGCGATGAACCGGCACTACACGACGGCGGATTACGCGGCGTTCGTCCGCGCCGCCCGCGAGGCGATTCCGGGGATTCACCTCGGCAGCGACCTCATCGTCGGCTTCCCCGGCGAGACGGAGGAGGATTTCGCTGTCTCCCGCGAATTCGTCCGCTCGATGGAGTTCGCCAATCTCCACCTCTTCACCTATTCGCCGCGCTCCGGGACGCCCGCCGCGACGTTCCCGGACCAGGTTCCAGCGCAGGTGGCCAAACGCCGCCACCGGGAGATGGCCGAAGTCGCCGCCGAATCCAGGCGCCGCTTCGTCGAGGGCCGGATCGGGAGCGTGCTGCCCGTCATCTTCGAACGGGTCGATTCCGACGGCTTCGCCCGCGGCTGGAGCGATAATTATCTCGAAGTCCGCGTGCCCGCCGAGGGCGTCTCGCTGAACCGGATCGTCCCGGTCGAAGCGACCGCCGCCAACCTCGCCTCCAATCTGGAGTAGCCTCCTCCCACCAAAAAAACGCCGCCGACCGTTCGAAAACGGCCGGCGGCGGATGATTCTGCCGAAATCAGTCGACGGCGATCATGACGTTGGAGGCTTTGACCACGGCGTAGGCGGTTCCGCCCACTTTGAGTTTGAGGCCTTCCACCGCGTCTTTGGTGATGACCGAGACGATCTTGGTGCCGTTGGCGTCGAGGACGACTTCGGCGTTGACCATGCCTTCACGGATTTCGACGATGGTGCCTTTGATGGTGTTTCTTGCGCTGAGCTTCATGATTTCTCCTCCTGTTCCAGGGTTCTCTCCGGACTTGTCTATTTCCCCCCCCGGGGACGATTGTCCCTGTACAAAACTATAAGCCGGTGAAGCGGGGATTGCAAGCAGGGATTTTTCGATTTCGATGAAATTTTCCGCCCCGGCCCGGCGTACCCTCCAAATTCCTACCTAAATGTAGGACGGCCCCCCTCAAACACCGGAATGTAGCTTTTGCCCCTGCCGCCGGATGCCCTGAAATCCGGGGTTTTCGCCCTCTTTTCGGCGATTTCGTTATTTTTTTCGAAAAGTGTGAAATCACGCTCAAAACAGGGGGCCGGCCGGAGCGGTTTTTCGGGCGGTTCGGCCCCCGGAATTCCGTTTTTTTACAGGGTTGGCACGCATGTTGCTAAACCTTGGGGCATGGTTGATGCTCGATGCCCTCGCTGAGCGTCTTGCGAACGAAGAAAAAAGAAAAGTGACCCCAGCCAAACCAACAACGGAGGTGGCGCAATGAGAAAAATTGCAATCTACGGCAAAGGCGGAATCGGTAAATCCACGACGACTCAGAACACCGTCGCGGCACTCGCGGAAATGGGACGCAACGTCATGGTCGTCGGATGCGACCCCAAGGCGGACTCCACCCGGCTCCTGCTCAACGGACTGGCCCAGAAGACCGTCCTCGACACCCTGCGCAGCGAAGGCGAAGACCTCGATCTCGACGACGTCGTCAAGGTCGGCTTCAAGGGAACCCGCTGCGTGGAGTCCGGCG
>CAYSZM010000229.1:0-4928 GCA_964435365.1 uncultured Victivallis sp.
CGGCCGGGGCGCTTCGCCCCCGGACCCCAGACCGGCAGGGTGCCGGTGCCGGGTACGGGTTACGCGCTACACCAGGCGTCCGAGGAAGAGGCCGAGGAAAAAGCAGAGCAACCCCACCACCACCCCGCCGAACACGTTGGCCATCCCCGCCGCCCACTCCGCCCGCAGCAGCATCTGCCCGGTCTCCGCAGTGAACGTGGAGAATGTGGTGAACGCCCCCATGAACCCGGTCAGAATCACCAGCCGCGCCTCGCCGCTGATCACCAGCCGCTCCGCCGCCAGCACCCAGACCAAACCGAACAGAAAACAGCCGACGCTGTTGACCGCCAGCGTCCCCCACGGAAACAGCGAACCGGCGAAACGCTGCACCAGCCCGGATAATCCATAACGGGAGAGCGCCCCGAGCGCCCCCGCCGCAGAAAGCCATAAAATACGTTGCCAGACATTCATTCGAATCAACTTCTCCTACCTCAGGCACAGTCTCAAAATGGTGCCGCGATCCGCCACGCCGAGCAACCGCCCGGCCGCATCGATCACCGGCAGCCGTTTCAAGCTGTGCTCCGTCATCAGCTCGATCGCCTCGTCGATCGGCGTCTCCGCCTTCACCGTGACCGGAGTGCGGTTCATCAGCTCTTCGGCCCGGCGCATCTCCGACAGCCGCACGAGCTCCCGGCAGCGCCGCCCCATCTCGGTGAAGGCCAGCCTCCCCGCCAAGTGCTCCCACAACGTCACATGCGGGTGGAACAATCCGAACAGCGCGTGGTCGGTGATGACCCCGAGCAGGCGATTTTCCGCATCAACCACCGCCACCTGGCGCAGGTCGTCGGCATCGACCAGACGCATCACCTCTTCGAGCGGAGTCTCCGGCCCGACGGCGTGCACCTGTTTCTGCATCACTTCCCCGACCGTCCTCACCGCATGCGGACGGCGGAGGGCCGGGGTTTCCCGGTCGCGGTAGGCGGAAATCATCCGGAAAATATCGATCCGGGCCAGCGTTCCGCACAGGATTCCGGAAGAATCCACCACCAGCAGACAGCGCAGGTCCTTCCGCAGCATCAGCTCGACCGCCTCGGCCAGCTGGACGTGTTCCCCGATCAGGTTCGACAACGGCATCATCAGGTCGCCGACGCTTTTCCCCGCCAGCGGCGCGAGGGCGGATTTCCAATGCTCCTCGTGAACCAGCGCGAGCAGATCAAGATGCACCGGGAGACCGGATTCCAGCAGACGGTCTTCCGGCAGGATTCCCACCGGACGGTTGTCTTCATCGACCACCGGCAGCGTCTCGAACTCGGCCCGCAGCAAAATTTCCGCCGCCTCCGTAAGCGGCGTCGCCGGGTGAACCGTGCGCGGAAGAGTGCGCATGACGTCGCAGACCAGCAGATGACCCGGCAGCGGACGGCCGCCGGTGCGGTGGCTGACCACCGCGACATCACCTACCGTCACGATCCCGTCCGGGGCCAGCCCGAGCAGCCGCGCCTCGACCTTCTCCGCCTCGGCGGCGGGGACGATGATTTCGATTTTAAGCGGAGCGTTGTACGAGAGGATTTCGGTCCGGTCGGAACTCATCTCCCCGTTTTCATAGCAGCCTGCCAGACAGCGCGAAACCTGGCACCGCGCCGCGATCCGCAGGCCGCGGACCGCCTCCACGATCGCCTCGAACGCCGGTTTCCCCTGGCATCTGGCGCTTTCGCTGGTGTAGACCTGGATCAGTTTATACTTGAGCATCGGCAATCCTCCCCATACAGTGAATCCGCCTGTCGGCGAACGGAACGGTTCCGGAAGGTGAAGCGGGTGGAGAAGAAAAGAAGTTCCGCCGCCTGGAACGTTTTTTTGAAAGACAGGCCACTTTTAACATCGTTCACTCCCGCAAATCAGTTCCGCGCGCACGGTTTTCATGCGCACTGCATCACAGGAGCCGTCAGCCCACCCGGGCGGTTATACGGGGGGACCCATCCCCGGTCAGTCATTAATTTAATCCGCAAAAACCGCGATTGCAAGTACAAACAAACGAAGAAGATTGATTTTACCGGCGACAGGGAGTAAGTTACCATGATCGAAAAAAATAACCGCCCGGAGGATACCCGCATGTTTTCGCTGAAAGGATTCCATATCGGCGACGTCTGGCCCTATTGCGAAGAAGGCTCCGATCTCGTCCACCTGTTCTGCCTGATCGCGCCCGAGAGCGATCCGGAAAAAAACTGGAGCATCGGCCACCTGACCGGCCGGAACCTGCGCGACTGGGAGTTTCACGGCGTCGCGCTGGCTCCCGGCATGCCCGGAACGTTCGACGACCGCAAGCTCGCCACCGGCTCTGTGCTGAAACATGACGGGCGTTACTACATGGCCTACACCGGCCACGGCCGCGCGGACCGGATCGTCTGCGGCGCGGCCGGGATGGCGGTGTCCGACGACCTCTTCCACTGGGAGCGAATCCGCACCACCCCGGTCGCCGAACTCGACGGACGCTTTTACGAGACGACCGTCACCGGGAGCCGCGACTTCCTGCACTGGCGCGACCCGTTCCTCTTCCGCGAAAACGACCGGTTCCACCTCTTCCTCTGCGCCCGGTCGAAAACGGGGCCGGTCAAGACCCGCGGCACCGTCGCCCACCTGACCAGTTGCGACCTGCTCGACTGGGAGACGCAGCCGCCGCTTGAGGTCGAACCCTTCTGCGAAGAGCTCGAGTGTCCGCAGATCTACCGGACCGGCAAGGGCTATCTCCTGCTTTTCTGCACCCACACCGAGCTCATCGACCCGGCGCTTTTCCCGCCGGGGGGAGTGCCGCGCGGGGGCGGATTCGCCATGACTTCCAACCGCCTCACCGGCCCCTACCGCCGGAGCGGTTCGGGGAAAATCGGGTTCGACGTCCCCGACAGCTACTTTTACGCGCCGCAGCTGATCCGCCGCGACGGCAGGAATTTCCTGATCGGCACGCTGCTCGATGGCGACCGGAGCGCGATCGAAGTCCAGGAGATTCCCGAACTCCCCTGACCGGCAGGGTCCGGCGGGCCTCTTTTGTCCGTGGCGTCCATTGACAAACCATACTTGAAATGGTACATTACTGTTCTGTTGTTATTTTAATTTTTCGAAAGGACAGCATGGGCGTTTATCGGGAGATTCATATACCGCGCTGGCTCGGATTCTTCATTCTGGCCGTCGCGTTCCTGATTCTGTTCGAACCCTGGTTTCTCGGTATGCGCGAACTGTTCCGGCTGGAAGGGTTCTATGCGGTCCAGGCGGCGGAATTTTCGGCCGCCTCCCCCATCGTCACCGCCCACGGCGTGGCGATCCAGAACGCCTATCCGCTCTATCCGGCCCTGACGGCGCTGCTGAACCGCGGGCTCGGGCTGGAGATGGAGCTGTCGCTCCGGCTGATCTCGGTGATCATGGTCGGCGCAACGGCGATGGTGGTGGGCATCGCGGCGGCGAGCGAGCGCTCTGCGCGCGCCGGACTGGCCGCGGCGGCGATGTTTCTCGGCTCCAACCTGATGCTGGAAAAAGGGGTGGACGGCGACCCGGCCATGACCGGCGTGTTTCTGCTGCTCTCCGCGCAACTGGTCTTTTTCCAGTTCGGCGTGCGCCGGACCAACTGGAGCATGGCCTGGATCTGGTCGCTGATTCTGCTGTCGCTCGGCTTCCTGGCCGGGGGATTCTGGGTCATCCTGCTCTTCGTGTTTCCGATGTTCTTCTTCCGGCGGCCGCTCTCCGTGAAGTCGAAATTCCGCAAGGCGGGCTTCCCGATCGGGGTGGCGGTTCTGGTCATAACGGTGCTCTCCTGGTGCGGACCCTACTGGACCGCCTCCCACGCGATTCCGCTCAGCTGGCTCTGGCTGAACGAAAATTCGTTCTGGGAATACCTGCTGAAACTCGTCGCGTTTCCATTCGAATTCGCCGGACGGCTGCTGCCCTGGACGCTGATCGCCTGGATTCCGTTCTGCGTCGCCCTCCAGGCCCTCGACACCACTCCGATTCTCAGCCGGTATCTGCGCACGCTGGCCATTTCCACCTTCGGGCTGCTCTGGCTGCTGCCGGACAACGACCCGCGGGATTTCCTCTACCTGCTCGGCCCGCTGTCGATCCTGGTCGGAATCAACTACGACCTGGCCATGCGGCGGTACGGGTACCGCATCCGCAAATGGCTGGTTCTCTGCGAATATTTCGTGGCCGGGCTCGCCGCCGCCGTTGCGGTCGGCTGCTTTGTGCCGGACCGATTTCTCAGCCGCTTCATCAGCATCAGCCACACCTCGGAATTCAGCGATTCGCTCGCTTACCGGATTCTGGCCGCCGGAGCGATCCTGACCTTGCTGCTGATTGCTCTGTTCCTCCACTGGGGCCGCCGGAACCGTTCGGTCTGGCTGATGCTGACGATGACCTCGGTCGCCGCCGGAATCTTCTTCTGGGTGGTTCTTCAGCCGTACCGGGCGCAGGACCACGAGAAGCGGGAGCTTGGCGAACGGATCGCGGCGGCGCTCAAACCGGAACCGCCCGGAACGCTCTACAAGGGCAACATTCTCGACCTTTACGGGGAGCTCTACTATTCCGGCGCGACGGTGCGGAAACTCCAGGAGCCGGTGCGGCTCCCGGCCGGCGAAAAGGTGGTCTATCTGCTCGGAACCGAGTTCCCGCAGCAGCCGGACCGGGTCTGGACCAATCTGCTCCCTTCGGATTTCACCTACAAGAATCACCGCCTCGGGCTCTGGAAGGGCGAATTGCGCCCCTCCGAACCCGACGAGATTCCGGCGTCACCCCCTTCGCCCGCACCGGCCGGGTAGAAGAATCCGTTCACGGTCCGATTTCAGGATTCCGGCTATTGCGTTTCGCGGCGAACCATGCTATATTAGCCCGAAACGAATCAACGGACACTACAGGATACCACGGGCGATGCCAACCGAACTTTTTCTGGCGGGGCGCTACCTCAAGCCGCGCCG
>CAYSZM010000230.1:0-4927 GCA_964435365.1 uncultured Victivallis sp.
GGTGATTCCGGAACTCGGCCGTCAGCTCGGGCTGATCGACCCGAACGTCTTCAAATTCTGCTGGATCGTCGACTTCCCGATGTTCGAGGAAGATGAGGAGACCGGCGCGACCGTTTTCTCGCACAACCCGTTCTCGATGCCGCAGGGCGGCATGGAGGCGTTGATGGAAAAGAATCCGCTGGAGATTCTCGCTTATCAGTACGACATCGTCTGCAACGGCATCGAGCTGTCTTCCGGCGCGATCCGCAACCACCGTCCGGACATCATGTACAAGGCGTTTGAAATCGCCGGGTACGACCGTTCCGTGGTGGACGACAAGTTCGGCGGCATGATCAACGCGTTCAAGATGGGTGCGCCCCCGCACGGCGGCATCGCCCCCGGCATCGACCGCATGGTGATGCTGCTGACCGGTTCGCCGAATATCCGCGAAGTGATCGCGTTCCCGTTCAACCAGCAGGCGCAGGACCTGATGATGAACGCTCCGGCGGAAGTTTCGCTCAAGCAGTTGCGCGAACTCCACATCGAAGTCAAACTCCCGAAGCGGCAGGAGAAACCGGCCGCCGGAACGGAAGCGGCAAAGGAATAAGGAAATGAAATCGATTCGGTTCGGACTGGGATTGCTTCTCCTCGTTTTCGCCGCGGCGGGCGCCGTCGCGGAAGACGCATTGCTGAAATACATTCCGTCCGGAACCGAATACGTGGTTTCCGTGGACGTCGAATCGCTGCGGAAACTGCCGTTTTTCCGGAATCTTGCGGAGTCGGACAACTCCGACGCGAAAGCCTGGCGGGAGGGGTTCGAGAACGACTGGAACCTCCGGCTCGAAGATTGCAGCGAACTGCTTTTCGCGGGCGGCGGCAAACGTCTCCGCGGCATGCTCGTGGCGACGCCGGTCACGGAAAAGGAGTTGAACGGCCGTCTCAGCAAATTCGGCGACCGGTTCTCGATTTCCGGCGAACGCGGCAGACAGCTTTACTGCCTGGTCTCGAACGATTCGATTCCCTCCCAGCGGCGGACGATCGCGGCGACCTACCTTGAGCCGGGCGTTGTCCTGGCGACCGAGCGCGAATATGTCGCGCAGTTCCTCACCGGCCTCACCGCTCCGGCCGAATCCCGCGCCCGCCTGATCCGTTCGCCGGAAGGCGCTCCGCTGGCATGGAGCTATATCAATGTGCAGGCGCTGCAGGCCGGAAAGAAGAAGAAAAAGAACGATTTCACCGGCATGCTGCTCAACGGAATCCGTACGATCGCGCTCAACTTCGACGTGGTCGGCGACGGTTCCGCCGGCTGGCGGCTGACCGGCGACGCGCTCTGCGTCGATTCGGCAAGCGCCCAGATGGCGGCGATGCAGTTCCCGGTTCTGCTCCAGCTCGGCGCGAGCATGCTGTTCATGGATGATCCGGCGCTGGGCGCCGACCTTCTCAAGCAGGTGCGGCTTGCGCCGGACAAGGATCGGGTGATGCTTGAGCTCAACGTCTCGAAGCCGCTCGCCGACCGTCTCGGGCAGTATCTGGAGAGCCAGGCGAAGAAGCGGATTGCGCCGCCGGACCCGGTTTCGCCGCAAACTCCCGCAGCCGCGACCGCGGGGAAAACGACGACCAAGAGGGCCGATTGAGCCGCCGCAAGCGGAAACGGTCTCTCCGCCGGGCGGGGTGCCTGCTGCTGTTATCGCTTCTGGCGGTGATTGCGGCGGTGGTCTGGTTCCGGGATAATCTGCGGGATTACAGCGTTGATGACACCCGTTACACGGCGGAGATCGCCGCCGCGGCGGGTCGGTATGGATTGAGTCCGCAGCTGGTTCGATCGGTGGTATTTCAGGAAAGCCGGTTCGATCCGGAGGCGCGGGGCAAGGCCGGTGAAGTCGGGCTGATGCAGGTTCTGCCTGCCGGAGCGGGAACCGAGTGGGCGCGAATGAACGGCCGCCCGGTGCCGACGGTCCGGGAGCTGGAGAATCCGGCGTTCAATTTGAATGTCGGCTGCTGGTATCTGGACCAGGGGATGCGGCGCTACGCCGGTTACCGCGAGGATACCGAACTGGCGCTGGCGCGTTACAACGCCGGCCAGAGCCGAGCGGACAAGTGGCGGCCTGAGGAGAGGGGCGGCGACGTCATCGAGTCGATTTCGATTCCGAGTACGAAACGCTATGTGACGCAGATCATGCGCCGCTATCGCGAGTATATGGAGGAAAACCCCAGGCCGGTTCCCCCGGAACCCTTGCCGTAAGGAGTGATATGAGACAGGTAATCTTCGGACTTGCGCTGGCCGCTGTCGTTCTCGGGGCGGCCGGAGCCGATGAAATCGCCAAAGCGGACGCGCCGTCGTCCGACGCATCGTGGTGCAACGACTTCTCCGATTCGCAGACCTTGAAGGACGATTGGAAATTCGACGGCAGCCGTTTCCTGGTTCCCCGCACGAAGTTCTCCATCGGTTCGGAACCGACCGCCTCGGCGGGCAGGATCATGGTGGTGGAGGCGAACAAGGCGACCGGCGTCATGCTCTCCGCTCCGTCCAAGGTGGATTTGACCAAGACTCCGGTCATGCGCTGGCGCTGGCGGGTGGTCAATCCGGTCGTGCTGAAGACCGGGGAGAAGGAACCGGACGACCAGGCGGCGGTCGTCTATTTCGGTGACGGCACGCTGCTCAAACAGCGCTGCATCGGATATCGCTGGGAAGTCAACACCCCGCTCAATACCGACGGCATGGAGAAATATGCCGCCGGAATGATGACCGTCAGCCACAAGACCATCCGCAACCACACCACCCCCGTCGGGGAATGGGTGGTCGAAGAGCGCAATGTGGTGGAAGATTACCGCAAGGCTTACGGCAAGATGCCCGATTCCTATTTTATCATCAGCGTCGGCGCCAACAGCCAATACACCGGTTCCAGCACCCGGGCTGAAATCGACTTCATCGAATTCATTCCGGCGCGGGAAGCGAAAACCGCGGAACAGAAACCCGGGCAGGCTCAGGCCCGGACGCAGGAAACGAAGAAAAAATGATCCGCCGCATCGCAGTCACCGGCGCGGCCGGATTCATCGGCGGCGCGCTCTGCGCCCGGATTGACCGGGAACCCGGATTCCGGGCGGCGGCGATCGTGCGCGGCGACTTTGAAGCCGGGCGGCTGGAGGAGAAGCTGGCCGGCTGCGAAGCGGTCATCCATCTCGCCGGGGAGAGCCGGAGCGCCGACCCGGATGCGCTATACCTTATTAATATGGGGCTCGTGCAACAGGTGGCCGATGCGGTGCGGAGAACGCCGGGAATCCGGCGCATCCTCTTCGGTTCGACCACCCACGAAGCGAAAGAGAGCGCCTATCACGCTTCGAAGCGGGACGGACGGGCGCAGTTCGACGCGCTGGCCGCCGAACTCGGCATCGAATCGGCCGGCGTCCTGATGCCGAACGCCTTCGGGCCGGGCGGGAAGCCGTTTTACAACTCGGTGGTTTCGACCTTCTGCAAATTGCGGGCGGAAGGCAAACCGCTCACGGTTCATCCGGAGGCGGGGAAGGTGAAGCTGATCTTCATCGACCGCCTGGCCGACGCGCTGTTTTACGCGGCGACCGGACCGTTTCCCGGAAATCCGCTGGCGGTTCCGGAAGAATACGAAGAGGAGGTGGCCGGGGTTGCCCGGCTGCTGGAGTCGTTCGATCCGCAACTCCGCCCGGAAGGGCGGTTCGCATACGATCTGTGGAACAGTTACAGGAGCTTCCTGCAGGAAAAGGGGGTATGAGATGGGTATCGGCTGGACGGAACTGATTGTGGTGTTCTGCGTGGTTCTGCTTTTCTTCGGAGCCAAGCGGATTCCGGAAGTGGCGCGCGCGCTCGGGAAAGCCTCCCGGGAATTCAAGAACGCCCGCGACACGGTGGTGGACGAAGTGCGCGAAAGCGTCGCGGAGCCGAAAGAGAAAAAGAAGGAGAAGGAGGACACGCTTCCTCCCGAGAAGAAACTTCCTGATTACGACAAGAAAGACGAATGAATGAGTCGCTGCCCGATTCGGGCTTCCTGAGCCATCTGGAGGCGCTGCGCCAGGCATTGTGGCGTAGCGTCGCGGCGGTCGGCGTGCTGTTGATCCCGTGTTTTTTCGCTGCGGCCCCGATGCTGGACGCGCTGGTCAGGTTCACCTGTCCGCCGGGCTTCAAGCTCAACTATTTCTCGCCGATGGAGCCGCTGATGGTTCAGCTCAAACTGGGGCTGATCCTCGCCGTTGTCGCCGCCATGCCGATGATTCTGCTCCAGCTGGTCCGGTTCGTCACGCCGGCGCTCTACGCGCACGAGCGCCGCGTCACCTTGAAGACGGTCGGGGCCGCTACGCTGCTGTTTCTGACCGGGGCGTCGATCGGGCTTTTTTTGGTGACGCCGCTGATGATGCGGTTTTCGGCTTCCTACGCGTCGGAGTCGCTCGCCCCGGTGATCGGGATCGCCGGATTCATCAACCTGGTCGGGATGCTTTCCCTGAGTTTCGGAATCATGTTCCAGCTGCCGATCGTCATGGTGCTGCTGGTGCGGACCGGAATCGTCGAGCCGGAAACGCTGCGGAAAAGCCGCCCGGTTGCGATCACCGCCATCTTTCTTCTTTCGGCGATCCTGACTCCGCCGGACATCGTCAGCCAGCTGCTGCTCGCGATTCCGACCTGGTTTTTGTTCGAGGTGGCGCTGTTCATCGCGGCGAAATCCCCGCGACGGAGCCGGGAGACGGAGGAGGAGGAACCCGATGACGAGTCCGGCGAAGAACCGCCGGAAGAGCCGCAGGAACCCCCGGAAGATCCGTATGGCGGAGAGCCGGAAAACACGTTGGATGCCGTTTACCGCGATTCCTACCGCGAAAATCGGCGAAAAAACCGCCGGTTCGGAATGATAAACGGCCATTATCGCGCCGGGAGGAGTGGGAAAAAGTGAGAAAAACGAGAAAATATCGCTTTTTTAACGGTTTA
>CAYSZM010000231.1:0-4908 GCA_964435365.1 uncultured Victivallis sp.
CCCGGAAGTGCTTCTTCACCACGTTGTAAGCGAGTTTCGGGCGGCGGTATTCGTCGAGCGTCCCCTTGTTGTTGAAGGCGCGCGGACGGCCGAGCACCCCGCCCGCCGCATAAGTGCGGCCGTCGGTGAACTGCCAGAGCGCCAGCCCGTTGACCCGGGGGCGCTGTTCGAAATACGCACAGACCGTATCGAGGTAGTCGGCCTGGTACTCTTCGCTCCAGATTCCGGCGATGCGGTCGCGCCAGTTGTAGATGCCGCCCGCGCCGATCTCGCTGATGATGACCGGCTTGTCGCGGAGTTCCGGGGTGTCGAGGCGGCCGAGGATTTCGTCGAGCGTCGGGGCGATGCGGTCCAGCGGGCGCGGGTCGGCGGTGTTCGCCCCCTCGTACCAGCCCGGATAGATGTTGAAGCTGATCACGTCGAAGGCGTCGAGCGCCAGCGCGGTGCGGATGTGCATCGTCGCGTTGGTCACCGGGCGGCTGCAATCGACGGAGCGGACCGCGGCGGCCAGCTCGCGCAGCAGCGACGCGCCGACCTCCTTGTCGTCGCCCGCCTCGTTCATAAAGCCCCAGAGGATGATCGACGGGTGGTTGATGCTCGCTTCGACCATGTTGACCGTCTGCACCACCTGGAGACGGCGGAATTTCGGGTCGCTCTGCACATCGACGTTGTCGCCCCAGCCGAGCGACTCCTCCCAGACCAAGAAACCGAGCCGGTCGCAAAGGTCGAGGAAGCGCTGGCTCTGCGGATAATGGCAGCCGCGGATGAAGTTGCAGCCCATGTCGCGCAGGATCTGAAGGTCTTCGATCCAGAGTTCGTCCGGCATCGCCGGGCCGAACTGCGGGTGCGCGTCGTGGCGGTTGTAGCCGTAAAGCCGGACCGGCTCGCCGTTGAGCAGGATTTCGCCCTTCTCACAGCGGACGGTGCGCAAACCGAAGCGTTCGACGATGGCGTCGTTCCCGGCCTTGAGCGTGACCGTGTGGAGGTTCGGGGCGTCCGGCGACCACAGCGCCGGGTCGGAGAGCGTCGCTTCGAAGGAGAAGGTTTCGCCGTCAAACGCGGCCTCGACCGGTTGCGGCTTCGCGCCGTCGAATCCGGCGAAGAGTTTGGCGGGGCCGCCGGTGAGCCGCCCGGTGAGCCGGACTTTCCCGGCAAGGTCGAGCGTTTCGACCCGGACCCGCCCGAGGCGGACGCCTTCCGGCAGCGTTTCGAGCTCGACCGAGCGGTAAATCCCGCCATAGCCGTAGAAATCGTAGAAGTAGTGAAAGAGCGGCGTGTCATTGAAATCGAGCCGGTTGTCGATCAGGATCGCCAGCTCGTGGCAGTCGCCTTCTCCGGAGTCGAACGTATACTCCTGAAGCGAATAGGGCAGCTCGTTGAGGCCGAGTTCGCGCCCGTCCCAGAGGATGCGTCCGCGCAACCCGAGGGCGCCGATGCGGAGCCGGAGCATGGTCCCGGCGGGAGCCGCCACACAGCGGCGGTAGGCGGCGACGCCGCGCTTGCCCGCGTATTTCGGCGCGGCGTCGAAACACCCCGGAACCGCGGCGATTTCGTCATAGACGATTCCGCCGGGCAAAACCGCTTCGAGTTTCGGTGCGTCGGCGCCGAGCCAGGCGAAATCCCAGATTCCGTCAAGCGATTCGGTTTTCCGTTCCGGATAAAGCGGATAAGCGTACATGGAGTTCCCCCGTCCTGATTTGTTGATTCGTATAAGCGCCATTTTAAAATACATCAGAAACGGGAGATTTCAAGGCGGAATCGGCGTCTATTTCGTTTTGAGCGCCGCGAGGCGGGCCTCGGCGGCGGCGAGCGCCTTTTCCTGCTCGGCGTTGTGCGGCGGAACCGATTCCAGCAACTGTTCGTACTCGGCGAGAATGTCCGCCTTGAGCGTGGCCAGGTTCGCTTCGGAGCGGTCGGCCCTGTATGTCTCGGCGGCCAGTTCAACCGGCGTCTTCTCCGCGCCGCGGCGGTGGTGGTTGAAGAACATCATCTTATGTTCTTCGGCGAACTTCTTCGCCGCCTCCGGCCCCTCCACCGCGGCGGTCAGCCGAAGTTGGAGCTCTTCCTCCTTGCGGGTCCGGAGCTGGGTGAGCAGCGTCTTGCCGCCCGAAACGATGCGTTTGAGCATGGCGATCCGCCGTTCGAGCTGAACGATTTCGGCCTTGCCCGCCGCCGGGGGTTCCGCCGGTTCCGTTTTCACCGTCTGCGCCGCCGCGAGGTTGCGGACGCCGGAGAGGATCGCGCCGCTGCTGTAAGTCGCACGGGTCACGGTATCGACCTCCTTGCCGGGAACTTCCTCGAGCTTGAGCTTGTTCCAGCTCTGGAGGAATCCGGCTTTGCGCACCCGGTTGAGGTAGGTGGGGGTCTCCTGGTTCCGGCCGAGGAGCACCCCGGCGACCCGGTTGTCGTTGTCGGCGAAAATCGCCACTTCGATCGTCCCGGCATAGCCCATCTGCCGCCGGTCGTCCTTGACGGTCTCCACATAAAGCGTGCCGAGCGGCTTGCCCGCGGCGTCTTTGACCCGGTAGACGCCGGGCTTCTGAAGGACGAACGTCTCCGCCCCGGCCAGCAGCGGCCCCGCGTCTTTGACGAACGCCTTGACCGCGTTCGGAATCTCCGCCCCGCCCGCCGCCAGCGCCAGCGCCGCCACCGCACAACAAGCAATCCTCTTCAACATCAAAATCCTCCTCCTGTTTCAACCTGATTCCTGTACTGGTGTTGAATATACAGCATCGCGGCGGGAAATCAAGCCGGGAATTAGACAAAACTAATTATTTCCCGTCAGAGCGGGCGGTCGAGGAGCAAAGAGACGACGGTGTTGGCCAGCATGGCGGCGGCGATGCCGACGCGGGGCGAGTGCGGGTAAACGCCGTTGGCCGGATCGACGCCGGTCGTTCCGTCGCCGACCAGCACCAGATTGCGCCCGGCACGGCGAACTTCAAGCGCGTTGGAATTCCCCCACCCGGCGACTCCGCTTACCGCGACCAGCGATTTCTCCGGAGCAAGCGCCCGAACGATCATCGCCTTGGCTTCGACGGTGTCGAACGCCTCAGCCACGACGGCGCACGTTGCGAAGAGTTCGCGGACGTTCTCCGCCGTGATCCGCATCATGCGCATGTCGAGCGCCAGCCCCGGTTCGATGCGGAGCAGATTGACGCGAAGCGCTTCCACCTTGGCCATTCCCGCCTGATCCGCGAAAAAGAACTGCCGGTTGAGGTTGCCGGGGACCACCGTGTCGAAATCGGCGATCACCAGGCGGCGGACGCCCGATCGCACCAGGTGCATGGCGCAGTTGGAACCGAGGCCCCCTGCCCCGGCGATTCCAACGACGGCGCGGCCCAGAACCTCCCGCTCGATGACGCTCAAGTACGGATTGCAGGACATGGCGGTCAGCCTCCGGTCACGATACGGAACACTTCGATGCGGTCGTTCTCCCGGAGTTCCGGCAGCAAATCAACGGCCCCGGCGAGAATTTCGCCGTTGAACTCGATGACCAGCTCCGCGACAGGCAACCCCAATTCCCGCAGGAATCCGGCGAGGTCGGCGGCCCCGGTCTCGGTGACAACACCCTGGTAGATGACATTCATTCGGCGGCGCTCCCTTCCGCCGCGTTGCGGGTGAACCCGGCCAGCCGGTCGAGGAAGCGGCGGTCGTCTTCGATGCTGCGGCCGCGGGTGGTGAGGTAGCCGCCGGTGATCATGCTGTTCATCCCGGCCAGCATCAAAAGACCCTGGAAATCCTTCATGACGGTCTCGCGTCCGGCGGCGAATTTGAGCATCTTCCCGGGGTTGACCAGCCGGAAGATCGAAAACGCCTTGGCCACGTCGGCGGGCTCCATCACCGGGAGATTTTCCAGCGGCGTTCCCTTGATCGGCAAGAGCACGTTGAGCGGGCAGCCGTCCACCTTGAGTTCGCGGCAGGCGACCGCCATTTTGACCCGGTCGGCCCAGCTTTCGCCGAGCCCGAAGATGCCGCCGCAGCAGATGGAGACGCCGTATTTCTGCAAATACTTGATGGTCATAATTTTTTCTTCGACCGAATGGGTGTCTGAAATCAGCTCGGAATAACGCTCCGGGTTGGTCTGCAGATTCATGTTGTAGCGCCACGCGCCGTGCTCGGCGAGCAGCCGCGCCGTGACGTCGGAGAGGATGCCGATCGAGACGCAAATCCGCAGGTCCGGGAAGTGGAAGCGGAGCGCGTCCATCGAATCGAGAATCTTTTGAAACTCCTCCGTCGGCTCGGTGTAGCCCCAGCCGCTGGTGACGATGCCGTAGGTGCGGACACCCGCTTCGTAAATTTTGCGCGCACCCTCGACAATCGTCTCCGGATCAAGCAGTTCGTAAGTGTCGATCCCGGTATGGTGGCGGCCGGACTGCGCGCAGAATTTGCAGTTCTGCGAACAGACCCCCGACTTGGCGTTGATGATCGAACAGGCGACGATCTTCGGCGCAAACCGGTCGCGCACCTTGTTCGCCAGCGACACCAAATCGAGGATGTCGGAGCCGGAGACGGCGGCGAGTTCCATCGCCTCCGCCTCGCTCAACTCTTCGCCGTCCAACACCTTATACGCTCCGGCAATCGCCGGGTGAATTCCCGCTTGCATGTTTCTACACACTCCCTTTGCGGAAGTGCACGGGGTCGCCGCGCACTCCCCAGTTGATCTCTTCGCCGACGGAAAGCACCCGCCAGTTGAGGCAGTTCCGGCATTTGGAGGCATTTTCGTCGAGGCACGGTTTGTTTTCGTAAAGCTGGTAATTCGACCGGTACTCGGTATCGGTCACGTTGGGCATGATGACGTTGGCCCCGGCCATCAGCCCCTGTTCGCGGCCGCTGTCGTCGAGCGCCTGAAGCGCGGTGGCGGCGGCGATGTTGACGTCGTGCAGATAAAGCCGGGTCACCGCGATCATC
>CAYSZM010000232.1:0-4901 GCA_964435365.1 uncultured Victivallis sp.
CCATGTGTTCATAATCTACACCTTGTAGCTACTTCAGTCAAGTGCATACCCAGTTTATATTATGGGATGGCAAGACAGGTGTACAATGCCGGGATTCCGGGCGATACGACGCGTGAACTCCTGAAGCGATTTCACCGCGACGTGGCGGAGCGCGCCCCCGAGCTGGTCATCCTGTGGGCGGGGGTCAACGACTGCCTCTATCCGGGTCACACGGTCGAACCTGCGGAGTTCCGGCGCAACTATACGGCGCTGCTTGACCGTTGCCGGGCGATCGGGGCCGAGGTGCTGATCGGGACGCTTCCGCCGCAGTATGTCCCCTATCTGATCGAGCAGTTTCCGGAAATCGCCGCTTACCCGGAATCTCCGGCGGAGCGGCTGGCTCCGGTCAACGCCTGGCTGCGCGGGCTCGGGATTCCGCTGGCGGATTTCGAGGCGGTGGTGGCGGGCCGTCCGCTCGGAGAGGCGGAGGACTCTTTCCTGCAGAACGTTTCCAACAGCGGCGGGCGCGACGGGCTTCACCTGACCGCCGAAGGGGCGGCGGCGGTGGCGCAGTGCGCTTCTGAAGCGATCCGCCGCCATCATTTGCCGGCCCGGAACATCGTCTGCTTCGGCGACAGCCTCACCTATGGAACCGGGCTCAGGCGGAACGAGACGTATCCGGCCCGCCTTGCCCTGCTCGGTTGAGTTGACGCTTGCGTCGCGCCAGATGCCAGGCGTAGAGGGTCGGAATCAGCACCAGCACCGCGAGATCCGCAAAAAGTACAATGTGGGTGATTCCGGGAGGAAGGAAGAGCGGCGCGACGGCCAGCACCAGCCCGCCCGCGACCCACACCCGCCCGCCGAGGCGGTGGGTCAGGTACCAGATTTCCGGGTCCTCCATGGTCCATTTGACGCGGATTCCCGCCCACGGATTGGTTTTCAGCTTCGGCATCAGATTGCCGATGACGGCGAAGAGCCAGCCGATGCCGCAAAGAACAATGCGGTCGGCATTCAGCCTTGCGCCGGAGACGGTTGCGGTGGCAAGCGCGGCGATCAGCGCGAAAAAAAGCAACGCGGTGAACAGAATCTTCTGCGTGATTGCGGCATTCTCCGGCTGCCCGGGGAACATGCGCGGCGTGTAGTGGTAGAGCAGGAACAGAAGGATCAGATTGGTCCCGAGGAAAACCGCGCTGACCATCCACGAGGGCGGCGGCCCGAACTGCGCCGCGTACCAGGAGAGGCCGAATGCGAAAAGCATGAGAAAGGTGAAAAATCCCATGATTCCCGTCATCAGCAGTTTGCCGATCCTGGCGAAATCCGGTTGCCTGCGCAGGAATCGGGACTGAAAGGCGTTGAGAATCAGCAGGACTCCCATGCAGGCCTGAAAGAGCAGCAGGAACCCGAGCGGACTGCCCCAGCCGTCAGCTTGTCCGGCGAGGTTCCAGTGCGTCGGAATCCGCTCCGGCAGCAGCGTCAGGGCGAACGGGACCAGCAGCGCCGGGGTGAGCGCCAGAACGATTGCGGTTTTGTCGCAGCGTGTCATAATCACTTTCCTTTTTTAATGTGATAAGCCAGCTCATAACCTCTTCGAGCACGCTTGCGCGCAGCTCGTAATAAATATGTCTGCCCTGCCGCTCCTCGGAAATCAGCCCGGCTTCTTTCAGGATCGACAGATGGTGCGAAATCGTCGCGTTGGAGAGCGCGAACTCCGCCGCCAGCTCCCCCGCCGGACGCCGCCCCGCTTTCAGGAGCTCAAGCATCCGCCGCCGCGTCGTATCGTCCAATGCCCGGAACGTCTCCTGGAATCCCATGAAAAACCTCATTATTTCGATGTTTATCTAAATATAGTATCCCGGAATTGCGGAATCAAGCGATTGTTCGATGAAAATCGAAATATTGTCGATTGTTAGCGGATTGTTAGAAAATTGCGATTTTTCTTGTAATTTTCGGTTTCCGGCGATAGAATAAATGGGAGAGGTTGTGCAATACGTGCAATTCTGTGGGAATCAACAAGGAGTGACGATCATGCCGGAACGTGCGAAAACGAAGCTGAGTGACGATATCCGCCAGAGGGTATGCAAAGAGGTGGAGGCCGCGCTTCTGCCGCTCGGGAAGATCATCGCCGGATTGGTGGAGAAAGAACTTGCCGTTTTGAAGCAGCCGGTCGAAAAAGAGAAGAAGGCCAAGGCGGACGCCCCCGCACCCAAGGCGAAGAAGGCGGAAGCCCCTGTCGCCAAGCCGGAAAAGGCGAAGACTCCCCGCATCAAACCGGCGGAAATCCTGAAATTCCGCAAAAAGTGGAAGCTCAACCGCACCATGTTCGGCGAACTCTTCGGCGTCAGCTGCGAAGTGGTCAAGAGCTGGGAGCACGGCGAAATCGCCCCCGCCCCGAAAACGGTCGAACTGATCCTTCACGTCCGCGGCATGAAGAAGAAGGAGCGCAACGCGCTCGTCGAATCGGTCGTCGCCGAAGTCAAAGAGGCGGTCGCCGACGAAACCCCGGACGATCTCAAGTAAGCTGCGGCACGCGCAACGCGTCCTTGTGGCGACGCATTGCGGGGGCGGGCACGGGATGAGCGATTTTCCCGTGCGACCTGACCGCGGGGCATGAGGGCGCGTTCTCAGTCCGGCCGGATCGGCGGATTTGCTTCTTCCTGTTGACTTCGGGTTTCCCCGGCAGAATGCAGTAATTGCGTCAATCGGTCCGTTTGCTTCAGCAGGTTATCGAAATTCCAGTGAATGCCGCTCAGCACGTCGTTCTTCCTGCGGGTGAAATATTTGCTCACAATATACAGGTATACTTCATAGTAGAACGACCAGGAGGTGGCTCTCGATATGGATTCCGGCAAAACTCGGTAATAGAAACTTGCTTCCGGGCAGGCGACCGCTTTTGCTCCATGATCGAGAATCAGCTGCAGGAAGAAGTCATAGTCTTCCAGCTTTTTGCGGTTCAATGCGAGGTCATACCGGGCCTTGCCGATCGCCGCAACGCGAATGAGGGAACAGTTGTCGATGAAATTGCCCCACAGCAATTTCTCAAGCGAGAACTCCCTCGCTTTCAGAACATATTGCCGGGTGTCCGGATTGATCAGATTCCCATAGACAATATCCGCATTTTTCTCTTCCGCCTTGCGCAACAACAATTCTACATAGCGATCGGTCAAGTAATTGTCGCTGTCGACAAACAGTACGAAATCTCCGGAAATCCTGTCGAGGAGGTTGTTGCGGGCAACCACAATTCCCTGATTTTCCTGAAAAACAGATTGGGTGTCTGCAAAGGGGGAGTGCTTCAACACTTCCCGGATCACTTCCCGGGATTGATCCGTGGAACCGTCGTCCAGGACAAACAGCTCAATTTCGCGATGAGTCTGGCTGAAAATACTTTCCAGACATGTCCCGATGTACGTTTCATGATTGCAGCAGGTCACCGCGATCGAAACTCTGGGCTTCTTCCATCCGCCGCCCCCATCGCATCCCGCATGAAAAAGAGAAGAGACACGGAGAAGAGTCCGACGCAGGGAATGCAGCAGGTTCTGCAGGGGGTGGCGGGACGTTTCTGCGCGATGATTGCGCAATATCCGGGCCGGTGTGCCCGTATCGGAATCCTGACCGCTTTTCATCATTCTGGTTCTCATCGCCGGCTTTCCTGTCGGCACCGGAATTCACCTCCGCTCCGAAGACTGCCATCTACTATATCTTCTGAAAAATAAAAATCAAGCGGGAGTCAATGGCAGCGGGGAGCGGAGCGCATCTCTTTGCGGCAGGCACGCACCATGTTCGGCGAACTCTTCGGCGTCAGCAGCGAAATGGCGGTCGCCGATGAAACTCCCGACGACCTCAAGTAAAGCTTATGCTTGTTTGCGCAGCATGGCGATCAAGGCGGCCACGCTGCCCAGTTTCAAATGAAACCGGCTGCGGAATTCGAGCAGTTCCGGCAGCCGCGCCATCGTGCCGTCGGCGCTGAGGATTTCGCAGAGGACGCCGCCCGGCGGCAGCCCGGCGAGACGGGCGAGATCGACCGCCGCCTCGGTGTGTCCGGGCCGTTCGAGAACGCCCCCGGCTTTGGCGATGAGCGGAAAGACGTGTCCCGGCGTGTAGAAATCGTCGAGGGTCGACGCCGGATTCATCAGCGCCTGCACCGTTTGGGCGCGGTCGAAGGCGGAGACGCCGGTGGTGGTTCCGTCGACGGCGTCGACGCTCTGGGTGAAGCAGGTGCAGCGCGGATCGTGCTTTCCTTCCGGCTGGGCGAGCCCGAGCCGCCCGGCGATTTCCGGCGCTAGGGGGACGCAGAAGAGCCCGCGTCCGTGCGTCACCATGAAGTTGACGATGTTTGCATCGGTGAGCGAGGCGGCGGCGATGAGATCGCCCTCGTTTTCCCGGTCTTCGTCGTCGGTGATGACGACCATTTCACCGCGGCCGATCGCCGCGATCACTTCTTCGATCGGATCGAATTCCATTGCATGTTCCTCCTGTTGATTCCGGGCAGGAGGCGCATATGCGTAAAAAAGCCCCCGATTTTGCAATCGGGGGCGGAACGGCAGATGCCACGGAGCGTACCAACGCCCCGAACGGGTTCTCCTGTCCTCTCTCATCCAGACTTCAACCTGAATCCGCGAAGATTCGGCTGTTACTGTCGGCGCCGGAATTTCACCGGTTCAGCTTCCGTTTTTTGCGGAAGGTCGCGGGCTGTGACCGCCGGTGGGGAATTTCACCCCGCCCCGAAGACTGCTTTTACTATAGTGCCGGAAAGTGGAAAGTCAAGCCGGAATCAACGACGCATCTCTCTCATGCAGTTGAGGCCGGCGAGTGCGTAAGCACGAGCAAAAAAAGCCGCACGCAATGCATGACCCGCGAAAACGAACTCGCGCCAGACGGCCAAAAACGTCTCGCAAACCTGCCAAGCCCGGTTAAAAATCTCCACA
>CAYSZM010000233.1:0-4892 GCA_964435365.1 uncultured Victivallis sp.
AGCTCCGCCTTCGGCGCGAGCGGGTGAGTTGACCTCGCGGTCAACTCCACCGCTGGCGCTCATTGCCGAACTCGTTCGGCTGTTGAGCTGGTTGATGAGCACCAGCCCATGCCTCCGGCGGCCGGGGCGCTTCGCCCCCAAACCCCCGACCGGCAGGGTGCCGGTGCCGGGTAAGGGCTTTGTCTCGTGCTACGTGCCGGGTAAGGGCTTTGTCTCGTGCTACGTGCCGGGTAAGGGCTTTGTCTCGTGCCGGCGTTCAAGAGATTTCGCCTTTTTTTGTCACGACCACTTGCTTTTTATATATGATTGATTCATAATTATAGTAGACATATATAAAAAGTGAGAGTTCTTCGTTATGGAATGCATCAAAGGCAAACGGCGGATGACCAAATCCGAACGGGCTCTGGCAGAGATCCTGCGCCAGATCCAGCTCGGCAACTATCCGCGCGGAACACAGTTCCCGTCCGAGTCGGAGTTGAGCAATAATTTCGCCATCAGCCACATGACCGTCCGCAAGATCATCGGCCAGCTGGTGGAGGAGAATTATCTGTTCCGGGTACCCCGCGTCGGCACCTTCGTCTGCGATAACATCCCCGAACACCAGCTCCAGAAACAGCTTTCGCTGATCATGCCCGCCTGGCCGGCGCCGGAATACAACGACTTCCTGTGGCACATCAGCCGGATCGCCGAAGAAGGCAACTGGCTGCTGCGGTTCGTCTTCAGCCGCCATTGGGAAGACCGCGCGATCCTGGACGCCTGGGAGAACTCCGACGCACTGCTGATTATCGCACCGGATGCGATCCCGAACCTCCCCGAATCCCTCGCCGAACGCTTTCGGGACCACCGGAAGCCGGTGGTCTTCATCGGAGCCCCGCTGACCCATCTCGGCTTCGACTGCGTCTGCGGTTCCGAGGAAAGCGTGAACTGCGCGATCGATGCGCTGCTCGCCGCCGGACACCGGCGGATCGCCTACATCGGCCAGAAAGAAGTACACGAGACGCAGCGGCAATATCAGGAAGCCACATTCTATTCCACCTGGAAGAGCCGGATTCAGGCGATGCACGGAAATGATTGGAAATGCCTCGACCTCAGTGTCTCCTGTCCCATGCAGCAGCTTCCTCATCAGGCGATGTACGACAGAATCCGGGAAACCGTCCGGAAGAAGAAGTATACCGCGGTCATTGCGGAGATGCCCCAGGTGCACGCCGTGACGGCCGCGCTGATCGATTCCGGAATCACCTTTCCCGGAGAGTGTTCGCTGATTGCGATCGGCGACCGGATGGAAGTTCCGTTCTACCGGCCGGAACCGGCGCGGGTGGTCGTCTCGCATCAGGAACATGCCCGGCAGGCATTCGAACTGGTGAAATACCGCTCGGAAAACCCGGAGCTGCCGCCCCAGCAATGCGAAGTGCATCCGTTCTTCATGAACGGCCAAACATTATCACCCAACAGCCAAGGAGAGTAAGATGAATTTCCGAACTACCATTAACCGCAGGGAGAGCATGATGAAACGAAATCCATTCACTCTGATCGAACTTCTAGTTGTGATTGCAATTATTGCAATCCTCGCCGCAATGCTGCTGCCGGCATTGCAGCAGGCGCGGGAGCAGGCCAAGACGACAAAATGCGCCGGAAATCTCAAGCAGATCATGTCCGCGGTGGACTTGTACCGCAACGATTACAAGGGATTCTTTCCGGTCATCAACGCGGGCGGAATGTCGAGTGTAACCGACAAACGCTGGTGGACGAATATGCTTGCCGCATACCTTCCTCCCGTCGAATGGCGTTCCGAAAACTCCGGCAGCGTCAAGTACAATCCGAAATGCGTCTGGACCTGTCCGGGGGTGAAGCAGGAGATGTGCGCCGACGGCACTGCCAGCTGGGGCGCGGGATATGCGCCGTATTCGTTGGGTCCAATCAGTTGGCTGCCGGTCATGGGTTACGGATGGGGATACAATCACGGCGAGGGCAGCCGCATAAAAGGGAGTGCATCCCAGGTATCACAGCGCATCGTGCTTTCCGATGCGATGACGTACCGTCAGGGAGATTTCCCCCTCACGGCCGCGGAAACCCGGCTTAGAACCCATGCAAACTGGATCAACAACAATGTCAAACAGCCCGCGAACTGGCACAGCAACGGAGCCAATGTGACGTTCGCCGACGGTCATGTCAAATATTATAAATGGTACACGCTGTACAACTCCGAACGGATCTTCTTCGCCTGGTGGTAAGACGAAGAACGGCCATTGAATCTCATCTTGTCCCGAAAACGATCATCACGAAGGTCCTTGTCAAATGCCGAGAAAATCATTCTGCCTGATCTCCGTATTTCTCCTGGCTGCAACCATATGGGCGCAGCCGCCGAAAGCGGAAAAACGCGAAACCGCAATCGTGGTACTGTCCTTCATCGGCCCGGTGGCGCGTGAAAGCACCGCCTCCTACGATTACCGGATGCACAAGAACAGCCGCGAAGCGAAGAACTATCCGCTGCCACTCGTAGCCCTTCCGGAGAAAGCGGTTCTCTACGGCCAGGACGGATATGCACCGCTCGAACTGGCCGCCGCACGAGAGCATATGAAACGGATCAAAGCAGCCGATTTCGATCTTGTCTTTTTAGACATGCTGCCGATTCCGGATTATGATCCGGCAAAGCCGCTCACATTCACGAACGAGCCGTTCTACTATTTCTCAAGCTACTTCGAATGGATGAAGGCGGCGGAGGAGAATCACCTGAAACTCGGCATTTTCGCCGATGTGGCGAACCAGTCGGCGCGCTATCCCAAATACCGGAATATCACCAAGGACGAGTGGATCAGGATTCTCCACGGCGCACTGGGAATGATTCCAGATTCCCCCGCCGCCTGGAAAGTCAACGGGGTGGACGGTGTGATCCACTTCGGAACCGACTGCGTCTACTCCCCCAAATGCGCCCCGGTGCCCGGTGCCCCGGCTCCGGACGGCGGGTGGCGGGAAGTGTGGAAGGCCCTGCGGGAGAAGGGAGACCGCTTCTTCTTCATCTCCGACATCCGTCCACACGACAAGGATGCGGCGTGGGACGATTTGACGGATGCCGCCTACATGTTCGCCCCGGCCGGTCCCGCCAAATTCATGAAGGAGTATCAGGCCGATATCTCCTCCCGCCTGAAGAAAATTCCGTTCTACTGGACCGTCAGTTGCGGTTACCACCGCCTGAACCGGGATTACACCCAGCCCGACTTTGCCCGAATCCATGACACCTATATGGCGGCGATGAAAGCGAAGGCCTCCAAGGTGATTGTCATGACTTGGAACGATTTGGGGGAAGACCACGACATCTGGCCGTCCGCCAACAAAGGCAGCGAGATTCTGAACGTCATCGCATTTTACAATCAGTACTTCAAAAGCGGGAAGCAGCCTGAAATCAAGGAAGACAAGTTGATTATCGCTTATCCGTTCCGCGCTCCAGCCGAAGTAAAGGCAAAAGCACCGGTCTGGTCGGGGGGAAAATGGAAATCCCCGAATTTCACCCCGAAAATCTTCTATTGGAGCGCCTCAAAGCAGGGAATGCAAGCGACCCTGAACGGCAAGACGGTTCGGCTCCCGGCGGGAATATCGATGGGAGAGATTGCCCTCGAATCCGGCGACGATCCCGCAAAGATTCCGGTTGTCGCGCAGTTGAACGACCGCGAACTCTACCTGCCCCCGATCCGGAAAACAGCGAAAGAAGGCGATGGCGGCGGACTCGAACACCGTTACATCAACCTGCTCGAAGCCGCAGCCGCCGAAACCGTCGGAAATAATACGGTCAAATGGGATATTTCAAAGGACAAGAAGAGCACGGCCGCAATCAATTCCAACACCGGGCGGGAGGTATCGGTCAAATTCACCGCTGCATCGGGCGAGCATAGTTGGATTTTCCTCAGGAATCATATCGCGGCAAACACAATCCCCGCGGATGCGCGCTTCGTGCGACTGCTCTGGCAGGGGCAGATCCCCGCCGGAATGAAGCCCCTGTGCGTACTCCAGGAGGATGGCGGCGCCAGTTACTCGTGTGAAATTCCGTTTCTGCAAACGGAGAACCCGCAGGAGATTATCCTGCCTCTCGGCCAGTTCAGGCGAACCGGCTGGAGCGCTCCCTCGCCGACTGAAATACCAACCCCCGCCAGGATTCGCATCGGCCATATCGGAGCCTCGGGAACCGCCGGGGAGAAAGATCAGCAAGGATTCTTTACCGTTCGTAAATTCGGCTTTCTGCGCTGAACGTTCCCGATCGGCCGGGCCGCTTCGGTGTCCCGGCCGGGAGGGAAGGGTCTTCAGAGTTTCAGGGCGCAGATCGCCTCGACGGTCTCCATGAAACGGACCGAGGGGAGCGCACCGAGGTCGTCGCTCTCCTCGCGCGTTCCGTCGATGCGGAAGTACATGTCCTCCTCGCCCTCGAACATCTCGATCTTTTTGAACCCGCTGCCGGTCAGCGACCAGGCGCCGGCATCGGGGAACCCCTGCACGAAGTCGTCCTTGTCGATGATGTCCATCGCCGCTTCGTGTTCGTCTTCGAAATAAACCTGAAGCCGCTCCAGGACTCCGGCCTGGTCGCAGTCGGCCGCCGTCACCAGCACCCCCCCCTGCTTCAGCAGCTCTTCCGCCTTCTTCGTCAGCTCTTTTACGCTCGCCATATTCGCTTCTCCTTTTTCGGTAAACTGATATTATACCCCGGTTCCGCCGGAAAGCAAAATTAATTTACCGAAAATTCATGCTTTTCCTCTTGCAATTCCGGCCGGATGATTTATATTAAGCCTAGATAAAAAAATATCGATGTTTATATATCGATATTAACCTATCAAACCAACCAGGCTGAAAGTTCCGAATACAGGAGGAATCGATTATGGCTGACAAGAAACAGGTGATGGACCCCG
>CAYSZM010000234.1:0-4888 GCA_964435365.1 uncultured Victivallis sp.
CTGGTGCTCGGCACGCTGGCCTGGGCGGTCGGCGACCTCTACACCGACCCGATCAAGAAGCACCTGCCCGAGTTCTGCTGGAAGGAGCCGATGGAGGCGTGCGAGATCGTCAATTCCGAACTGCGGCGCGACATCGGTTACTACGCCGGAGTCGCGGCGGCGCTCAACTATCTCAAGGAACAGGAAGAAGCGCGGCACTGACCGCAACAGGAAGGACGCACCGGGCAACATGGAACAAAGCATCCTCCTCGGGTTCGACGTCGGCGGAACCAAATGCGCCTGCATTCTCGGCGCGGCGGCTCCGGACGGCTCGCTGGAAATTCTCGAAAAAGCAAAATTTCCGACCGGTGAGGCGTCCTCCCCCCGGGCGTGTCTTGAACGGCTGGCGGACCTCGCCGCCGGTCTCTGCGCCCGGCGCGGAATTCCGCTCGAAGCGGTGCGCGGCTGCGGCGTCTCCTGCGGCGGTCCGCTCGACAGCCGCAGCGGCGTCATCCTCTCCCCGCCGAACCTGCCGGGGTGGGATGCAATTCCGGCCAAAGCGATTCTCGAAGCGAAGCTCGGCCGCCCGGTCACCCTCCAGAACGACGCCAACGCGGGCGCGGTGGCCGAGTGGAAATTCGGTGCGGGGCGCGGCGTTCAGAGCATGGCGTTCCTCACCTTCGGCACCGGCCTCGGCGCCGGGCTGATCCTCGACGGCAGGCTCTACAGCGGAATCTGCGACTCGGCGGGAGAGTGCGGCCACATCCGCCTCGCTCCGGCCGGACCGGTCGGCTTCGGCAAGGCCGGGTCGTTCGAAGGCTTCTGCTCGGGCGGCGGAATCGCCCAGCTCGCCGCGATGCGGGCGCGCGAACAGCTCCAGATGGGGCGCAAAGTGGCCTGGTGCCCGTCGCTCGACGCGCTTTCCGGACTCAGCGCCAAGATCGTGGGCGACGCCGCCGACGCGGGCGACCCGCTGGCGCTGGCGGTCTACGAAGAGTGCGGAGCCTACCTCGGCCGCGGGCTGGCGGTGCTGATCGATATCCTGAACCTCGAACTGATCGTGATCGGGAGTATTTTCGCCCGTTCCGAATCGCTGCTGCGTCCGGCCATGGAGCGGAGCATCGCGGCGGAAGCGCTGCCGGGACCGGCGGCGCGCTGCCGGGTGGTTCCCGCCGTGCTCGGCGAGGCGATCGGCGATTACGCGGCCCTTTCACTTGTTTTACTGGAGGCGTGACCATGATGTTTCAGGTCCGGCAGTTGGCGGTCGGCGGGTACGACCACAATTTCTCCTACCTGATCACGGCGGAAAACGGTGACGCGGCGCTCGTCGATCCGACCGGAGACTGCGGCGAGATCCGCCGGGCGATTGAGGAGGCGGGCAAAATCACGCCCCGCTACATCCTGCTCACCCACGGGCACCAGGACCATTGCGAATGCCTCGGCGAAGTGCTCGGGTATTTTCCGGCCGAAGTGGTGAGCCACCCGACCCATCCGCTGTCCGGGAAGAAAATGACGGTGGGGAACGGCGGGCATCTCCCGTTCGGAGACGGCTGGATCGAGGCGATCGCCACTCCCGGCCACACCCGCGACTCGGTCTGCTACCGGCTCTCGGACGATTCGGGGCTGTTCACCGGGGATACGCTGTTCGTCGGCTGCATCGGCTACTGCCGTTCGAAGGAGATGTACGATTCGCTGACGAAGCGGATTCTGCCGCTGCCGGACAAGGTGGTCGTCTATTCCGGCCACGATTACGGCACGGTCCCCTTCCGCACGCTCGGCGAGGAGAAACAGGACAACCCGTACCTGAATTGCCCGACGCTGGAGGCGTTCCGGGAACAGTTGCGAAAACTGGAGTAGCATCGGATGACCCCTCTTGCCGTGACCCTTGTGATCATCGCCGTGGCTGTGGTTCTGCCGCTGCTGCTGCTTTCGCTGCGCCCGGCGCTGACGCTGAAGTTGCTGGTCTTTGTTCTGCGCCGCACGTTTATGCGGCTGCGGGTGGAGGGGGCGGAGAATCTTCCGGATTCCGGCCCGGTGCTGATCGTTTCGAACCACGTTTCGCTGATCGACATGCTGCTGATCCAGTCGGCGTCGCGCCGTCCGGTGCGGTTCATGGTGCGCCGCGAAGTGGTGAACTTCATCCCGACCCGCTTTCTCTTCTGGTATCTCGGGGTGATCCAGGTGCCGCCGGCCAACCGGCCCAAGGCGATGCGCCGCTTCTTCCTGCAGATTCGCGGCGAACTGCGCCGGGGCGGAGTGCTCTGTCTGTTCCCCGAGGGGGCGATCTCCGGCAACGGCGGGCTGATGCGGTTCCGCTCCGGCGTCGCGCCGATGCTGCCCGGCGGGGTGGAGGTTTCCATCATTCCGATGCGGATCGGGATGCTCTGGGGGCGGCTCTTCAATATGCACGAAGGCAAACTCAAATTCCGCCCGCCGCTCTCGCTGCCGCTCAATTTCAGTTTGAAAGTCGGCGGACCGGCGTCGCCTGACCTCTCCGCCTTCGAACTCCGCCAGCTGATCTCCGAACTCGGCGCCGAAGCCGAGGCCGCGCCGCAGCCGGGTGAACTGCCGCTGCACACCGCCTTTGCGAAACGGGCGAAGCGGCACCCCTTCGAAGTGACCTATTACGATGCGGACGGGACGAAGCTGACCAATTTCGAGATGCTGGTCCGGTCGCTGATCCTGGCGCGCCGGGTGCGGGCGCTCGAGGCGAAATCGCGCTACATCGGCGTCCTGCTGCCGAACTGCACCTCGATGACCGCCACGCTCTTCGGCGTGCTTTTTGCCGGCCACACTCCGGCGGTAATCAACTTCAGCGCCGGAGCCGAAGTCGCGTTCGAAGCGGCGAAGCGCGCCGGAATCGACACCATTCTCACCAGCCGCCGCTTTCTCGCCAAACTCGGCTGGGACGAGGTTCCCGGGATGATTTTCCTCGAGAACGAGGCGAAGAAGGTGACCAAGGCGGAGAAGCGTTCGATGATCCTCAAAGCCGCGCTCCTGCCCTTCCGGACGCTGGTGCGCCGCGCTGCTCCCGAGAGCGCGTTCAACGTCGGCCGCGAGGCGGTGCTGCTTTTTTCGAGCGGATCGACCGGCAAACCCAAAGCGGTCCGGCTCACCCATCGCAACATCAACTGCGACTTGTGGGCGTTCTGGCGGATGATCCTCTGGACCCGGCGCGACCGGGTGGTGGGGAATCTGCCGCTCTTCCACGCCTATGGGTTCACGGTCGAATTCGCCTTCCCGGCGGTCTCCGGCACGCCGGTGGTCTACCTCGCCAATCCGCTCGACGCGGCGGGCGTGGTCAAGGTGATCGAGGAGTACCAGATCACGCTGCTCACCGCAACGCCGACCTTCCTCCAGAACTACATGCGCAAGGCGAAGCCGGAGCAGCTCAAAACGCTGCGGCTGGTCATCACCGGGGCGGAGCGGCTGCGTCCGGAGCTTTCGGCGAAATTCCGCGAGCTCTCCGGGCTCGAAATCATTGAGGGCTACGGCTGCACCGAGCTTTCGCCGATCGTCACGGTCAATCTGTGCAACTCGATCTATGAACTCGGAACCCGCGCCCACCACACCGGAAGCATCGGAATTCCGCTGCCCGGCATCCACGTGCGGGTGGTCGACCCCGATACCGGAATCGAACTCGGCCCCGACCAGCCCGGCTTGATGCAGGTCAAGGGCGGCACCGTGATGAAGGGCTATCTCCACGACCCCGAGCTGACCGCCCGGGTGATCCAGAACGGCTATTACAACACCGGCGACATCGCCCGGATCGACCGCGACGGCTACGTCTACATCACCGGCCGCGCCTCGCGATTCAGCAAGATCGGCGGCGAAATGGTTCCGCACGAGGCGGTCGAACAGGCGATCGCCGACGAACGCGGCAGCGACGAACGCGAAGTCGCCGTCGCCGGGCGGAGCGATCCGAAGCGGGGCGAACGCCTCGTCGTCTTCTATACCCCGGAGGATTTCGAGCCGGAAGCCGTCGTCGACGGGCTGCGCCGGAAGAAACTTCCGAACCTCTGGATTCCGAAACCGGAAGATTTCGTCCGGCTCGACCATCTTCCGCTGCTCGGCAGCGGCAAACTCGATCTGGCAAAACTCAAACAACTTGCGGAGGAGCTGGCGTAACATGCCGAAAATCGTCTGTCTGGGGTCGCTGAACCTCGATCACGTCTACCGTCTCGACCACTTCGTCCGTCCCGGCGAAACACAGGGGTCCGACTGCTATTCGGTCGGCTGCGGCGGCAAGGGGCTGAACCAGTCGGTCGCGCTGGCCCGCGCCGGAGCCGAAGTGATGCACGCGGGCCGGATCGGCCACGAGGGCGGCATGCTCCGCGATGCGCTCGCCGCGGCGGGCGTCGATGTTTCTCTGGTGGTCGAAGGCGACGTGCCGACCGGCCACGCGATCATCCAGGTGGACCGCAAAGGCGAAAACTCGATCATCCTCTACGGCGGCGCGAACCGGAGCATCTCCGAAGCCGAGATCGACGCCGCGCTGAACGCGGTCGGCGACGGCATCCTCCTCTTGCAGAACGAGATCAACTCGATCGAGCTGGTGCTGAAAAAAGCGCACGACCGGGGAATCCGCACCGCCTTCAACTTCGCTCCGTTCAACCCCGAGGAAGCGAAAACGCTTCCGCTCGAACTCCTCAGCTACCTCATCGTCAACGAGATCGAGGGCGCCGGAGTCGCCGGGGTCGAAGCGCCGGAAGAGATTCTGCGGACGCTGAAACAGAAGTATCCCGAATGCCGGGTGATCCTGACGCTCGGCAAAGCGGGCGCGGCGTTCCTCGAAGAGAGCGGCGAACTTGCATTGATCCCGCCGTTCCCGGCGAAGGTGGTGGACACCACCAGCGCGGGCGACACCTTCATCGGCTACCTTTTCGCGGGGCTGCTGGAAGGGATGACG
>CAYSZM010000235.1:0-3092 GCA_964435365.1 uncultured Victivallis sp.
GGGTTGATAGCTCAGTCGGTAGAGCATCGCCCTTTTAAGGCGGTGGTCCCGGGTTCGAGTCCCGGTCAACCCACCACTTTTTTGTAAAATGAAGATCAGTTTAACATAAGGAACCGGCCGGTCAAACTGTGACCGTACCGGGGAAACGGGGAACAAAATGAGCAAAGTCTGCGAAATGTGCGGGAAGACCAAGGCCAACGGCGGCTGCATCACCCGCAAGGGTCTGGCCAAGAAAGCCGGCGGCATCGGTATGCACGTGGTCAAGAACGTCAAGCGTACCTTCGAGGTCAATCTCCAGAACGTCAAGATTAATGCCGGCGGAACGGTCAAGACCGTCAAAATGTGCGTGCGCTGCATCCGCACCGGCAACTTCGACAAGGCGTAATTCCGGCGTTCCCGGCATCGGGAACATTCTGCCGTTGCGAAAAGCGGGCGGGTGCAATGCATTCGTCCGCTGTTTTCTTTTTGATTCGGATCGTTTTATAAACGGGGTTGCGAAATGTTCGGACTTGGTGACATGCAGATAGCCGCCGCACTGGCGGGATGCCTCGGAATCACGCTCTTCGCCGTGGCCTACGGCGCGATGAACTGGAACCGGGGTTCCGATCCCCGCAAAGAAGTGGCGAAAATCCGCTGCCGCCGCGTCGGCCGGGAGCGCCGCCGCCGTCCCGCGGAGGAGCAGCGATGACTCCGCCCGCCGTCGCCGCCGACAGCGGCATGAACACCTGGGTCCTCGGCGGGCTGATCGTACTTTACCTCGCCGTCATCGGCTTCCTCGGCTACCGCGGCTTCCGCAAAACCACGTCGAACAAGGATTATCTGCTGGCCGGGCGCTCGGTGCACCCCTTCGTGATGGCGATGAGCTACGGCGCGGCCTTCATCAGCACTTCGGCGCTGGTCGGCTTCGGCGGCATCGCCGGACAGTTCGGCATGGGCCTCATGTGGCTGGTCTTCATGAACATCGCCATCGGCGTGGTGGTGGCGTTCCTCTTTTTCGGCCCGCGCACCCGGCGCATCGGGCTTGCGCTCGACGCGCACACCTTCCCTGAATTCATGGGCAACCGCTTCGAGTCGAAATACCTCAAGGTGTTTCTCGCGGCGATCATCTTTCTCTTTATGCCGCTCTATTCGAGCGTGGTGCTGATCGGCGGCGCGCGCTTTTTGCAGGAGGTAATGCGGATCGACTACGGCTGGGCGCTGGCCGTCTTCGCGGTCGTGGTCGCCGTCTACGTCGTCTTCGGCGGCCTCAAGGGGGTCATGTACGTGGACGCGATGATGGGCACCATCATGATCGTCGGCATGCTCTCGCTCTTAATCATGTGCTACTGGAAGCTCGGCGGCGTGACCGAGGCGCACCAGGCTCTCACCGACATGGCTCCGCTGGTGGCGGAACGGCTGCCGAAGGAGGCCGCGCTCGGCCACCGCGGCTGGACCGCGATGCCGGAATTCAATTCGGTCTGGTGGTGGACGCTGGTGTCGAGCCTGATGCTCGGCGTCGGCATCGGCGCGCTGGCGCAGCCGCAGCTCGCGGTCCGCTTCATGACGGTCAAAAGCACCCGGGAACTCAACCGGGCGGTGGCGATCGGCTCGGTCTTCATTCTCTGCACGGCGGGCGCGGCCTACATGGTCGGCGCGCTCTCCAACGTCTTTTTCTACCACTCCGGCAAGGGGATCGCGGACGGAATCAGCGGCAAGCTGGCCATCGAGGCGGCGGGGGGGAATCCGGACCTCATCATCCCGCTCTTCATCCGCGAAGCGCTGCCGCCGATGGTGCTCTATGTGTTTGCCCTGACGCTGCTTTCGGCGGCAATGTCCACCTTGAGCGCGCTGTTTCACGTGACCGGTTCGGCGATCGGCCACGATCTTTTCCGCAACCTCCCCGGCGTCAAGCGCGACAGCATGACTGTCACGCGATTGGGGGTGATATTCGGGATTACGGTCAGCGTGGTCCTCGGGATCATTCTGCCCCCCGGAATCATTGCGCGCGGCACAGCGATCTTCTTCGGCGTCTGCGCGGCGGCGTTCCTGCCGTCCTACTGCGCGGCAATCTGGTGGAGAGGAGCAACCCGCTTCGGCGTATGGCTTTCCATCTCGATCGGAGTGGGAGTAAGTTTGTTCGGCCTGGTCTTCCTGCACCGCAAGGAATCGGCGGCGCTCGGCATCTGCCAGGCGCTGTTCGGGCGGACCGAACTGGTGTCGCAATTTCCGTGGCCGTTCGTGGACGCGCTGGTGTATTCGCTGCCGCTGTCGTTTCTGGCGCTGATCATCGGCAGCAGGATTTCGGCTAAGCCGACGGCGGCGCACATTAAACATTGTTTTGAATCTTTTCAATAGACGGGTGAATTTCATGTCTTTCAAGAACATCTCGAACCAGGTGAACTTTCCGGAGCTGGAGCGCGAAACGCTCGAATTCTGGAAGAGTTCCGGAATCTTCCAGAAATCGCTGGAGCAGCGCAAGGGCGCTCCGGAATATGTGTTTTACGACGGTCCGCCGTTCGCCACCGGGCTGCCGCACTACGGCCACCTGCTGGCCGGGACGATCAAGGACGTGGTGCCGCGCTACCGGACCATGCGCGGCAATTACGTCGAACGCTCGTTCGGCTGGGACTGCCACGGGCTGCCGGTCGAAAACGAGATGGAGAAAGTCCTCCACCTCCAGAGCAAGCGCGACATCGAGGCCTACGGCATCGACAAGTTCAACGAAGCGTGCCGCTCGATCGTGCTGCGCTACACTTCGGAGTGGGAAAACGTCGTGACCCGCATGGGCCGCTGGGTCGATTTCCGCCACGGCTACAAGACCATGGACCGCGACTTCATGGAGTCGGTCTGGTGGGTGTTTAAAACGCTGTGGGACAAGGGGCTGGTCTACGAAGGCTACAAGATTCTCCCCTACTGCCCGCGCTGCGCTACGCCGCTCTCCAATTTCGAGACCAACCAGGGTTATAAAGACGTCGTCGACCCGGCGATCACCATCCGCTTCCAGGCCGAAGGGGAGGAGAACACTTATTTCCTCGCCTGGACCACCACGCCGTGGACGCTGCCCTCGAACCTCGCCCTCGCGGCCGGTCCCGAGATCGACTACGTCAAGGTCA
>CAYSZM010000235.1:3192-4856 GCA_964435365.1 uncultured Victivallis sp.
TTCGGCAAGTGGCTGGAGAACGCCCGCGACTGGGCGATCAGCCGCAACCGGTTCTGGGGCACGCCGCTGCCGATCTGGCGCAACGCCGAGGGCGAAGTGATTGTGCCGGGCAGCGTGGCGGAGCTGGAGCAGCTGACCGGTCAAAAGATCGGCGACCTCCACAAGCATTTCATCGACCAGCTCGAAATCCCCTCCCCCACCGGCAAGTCGCCGCTCACACGGGTAGAGGAGGTGTTCGACTGCTGGTTCGAATCGGGCTCGATGCCGTATGCGCGGATGCACTATCCGTTCGAGAACAAGGAGCAGTTCGAGGCGCATTTCCCGGCCGACTTCATCGCCGAGGGGCTCGACCAGACGCGCGGCTGGTTCTACACGCTGGTGGTGCTCGGTTCGGCGCTGTTCGACCGTCCGCCGTTCAAAAACGTGCTGGTCAACGGGCTGATCCTCGCCGAAAACGGCCAGAAGATGTCCAAGCGGCTCAAGAACTACCCCGACCCGATGGAGGTCATCGACAATTACGGCGCCGACGCGCTGCGGCTCTTCATGCTCGGCAGCCAGGTGGTGCGCGCCGAAGACCTCAAGTTCTCCGAAGCGGGGGTCAAGGAGATCCTGCGCGGCGTGATGATCCCGATGTGGAACTCGCTCTCATTCTTCACCACCTACGCCAATGTGGACGGCTACGAGCCGCCCGCCGGCGAGGTGCTGCCGCCGGAGAACCCGTCGAACGTGCTCGACCGCTGGATTCTCTCCTCGGCCGCGCAGATGGTCGAAGAGGTGCGCGCCGAACTTGACGCCTACAGCCTCCAGAAGGCGGCCAACCGGTTCAGCCGGTTCATCGACGACCTGACCAACTGGTACATCCGCCGCAGCCGCCGCCGTTTCTGGAAATCGAGCGACGACGCCGACAAGCGCGAGGCCTACCGGACGCTGCACTACGTGCTGCTGACGTTCGCCAAGACCGCCGCGCCGTTCATCCCGTTCACCACCGAGGAGATCTACCGGACGCTCCGCACGGAATCGATGCCCGAGTCGGTCCACCTCTGCGACTACCCGGAACCGGGAACCCGCCGCGACGAACGGCTGGAAAAGCAGATGGAGCTGACCATGACGGCGGTTTCGTCGGGCCGCTTCCTGCGCACCGCGAACAACCTCAAGGTTCGCCAGCCGCTGGCGAAAGCGGTGCTTGCCGCGCCTGACGCCGAATCGCGGGCGATGCTCGAAGAGACCGCGTCGATCGTCGCCGAGGAGCTCAACGTCAAGAGCGTCGAATTCTGCGACGACGAGGCCGAGCTGGTCAAGCGCTCCGTCAAAGCGAACTTCAAAGTGCTCGGCAGCCGCCTCGGCAAGAATATGAAAGAGGCCGCCGCGAAGATTCAGACCTTCTCCGGCCGTGAAATCGGCGAAATCCTCGCCGGGAAACCGTATCGACTCGTGCTCGCCGACGGAACGGAAGCGGCCATCACCGCCGACGACCTCGTCGTGCAGCGTGAAGAGAAGCCGGGCCTGGTCGCCGCAAGCGAGAACGGCATCACCATCGCGCTCTCGACCGAACTCACCCCGGAACTCGAAGGCGAAGGGTTCGCCCGCGAATTCGTAAGCCGGGTGCAGAACCTGCGCAAGGAGCTCGGGTTCGACGTCACCGACCGCATCCGGGTGACGTTCGA
>CAYSZM010000236.1:0-4827 GCA_964435365.1 uncultured Victivallis sp.
CACTCCCTCCGCCTGTTTTTGCAGGAGGAATGAGAACCCACCGCAAGACCGTTGCAAGGATGGTGGCTAATTACGTTCGTGTGGAGATATTTGCAGGGGCTTGGCAGGCCATTTAGGATAGCTCATAGCCCCTCGCTGAAGGTTCCCGGCCGTCTGGCGCGAGTTCCCTTGTTTGGGTCATGCCCGGCGTGCGGCCCGGAGCTCATGCTCGGCTCCGCCTTGCCCTCGCGATCTTCCACCACATTGCAGCCTTCCTGCAAATAGAAAGAAAAGTACCTTACTCGCAGGCATGAGTACGGCGAAGCCGCACGGAATGCCGGAGAGCGGGGCCCCCGAAAAGTACCCGAAGCCCGCCAAAGGCGTGACCCGAGGCCCGTGGCCGAAGGGTGGCAACTTTTTGGGGTGAGGCACCCTTCACTTGTTTGCGAGGAGAATGGAGAAGGCGATGCGCAAACCGTCAATGGCGGCGGACATGATGCCGCCGGCGCAGCCGACGCCTTCGCCGGAGGGGAAGAGGCCGGGGAGGTTGGATTCCAGAGTCGCGGGATCGCGGAAGAAACGGAGCGGACTTGATACGCAACTTTCCAAACCGACCAGTTTCCCCTGACGGATGAAGCCGGGGTTGCTGCGGTCGAACTGCTTCAACGCTAGCCGCAGCGCGGCGGCGAGTTCGGGCGGGACCAGACGGTCGAGCCGCCCGGGGACAATGCCGGTCGCGCAGCCGGTCCGGGAGAGGGAGAGCCCGTCTTTTCCGGCGAGAAAGGCGGCGGCGTCCTGGGCCGGGAAGGCGTAATCTTTGCCGCCCGCCTCGAAAATCCGGCGCTCCAGCCCGATGAGAAAACGGTACGCTTCGACCGCCGAGCCGAAACGGTCCGGCGGCAGAGTGGTGATGAGACAGCCGTTGGCGAACTCACCGGAGCGGGCATAGTCGCTCATGCCGTTGGTGACCGACTGGCCGCGCCAGGCGGTGGCGTTGAGGATTTCGCCGCCCGGACACATGCAGAACGAGCTGACGCCGGAGACTCCGGCGGCGGGACGCGAAACCAGGTGATATTCCGCCGCGCCGAGCGCCGCCGGGCGGCTGTCGAGGCGGTACATGGCGCGGTCGACGAAGCTCTGCGGATGCTCGATGCGGCAGCCGATCTGGAACGGTTTCGCGATGCTCCCGGCGCCCTGTTCCGCCATGCGGAGGACCAGGTCGCGGCCGCCGAGGCCGGGGGCCATCACCACCGCCGGGGCTTCGATTGCCTCGCCGGAATCGAGCACGACTCCGGCGCAGCGGCCATCGCGGACGAGAAGTTCGGTGACGTTCGCTTCGAACCGGAAGGTTCCGCCCAAGGCTTCGATGCGTTTGCGCAAATTGGCGGCGACGGTCTTCAGCCGGTCGGAGCCGATGTGCGGACGCTTGAGGTAGCGGATTTCAGGCGGCGCGCCCGCTTCGACGAAAGCGTTGAGGACGAAGGCGGCGCGGCCGTCTTTGGTTCCGGTATAGAGCTTTCCATCTGAAAACGTCCCGGCCCCGCCTTCACCGAGCAAGAGGTTGCTCGATTCGTCGAGTTCGCGGGTGGCCAGAAAACGGTGGTAATCGGCGCAGCGCGCTTCCACCTTGCGGCCGCGGTCGAGGATCAGCGGCTTCGTTCCGGCGAGGGCGAGCGCCAGCGCGGCGAAAATTCCGGCCGGACCGGTCCCCACCACCACCGGGTGGAGCACCCCGGAATGCTCCGGAAGTTCGAGGACGGGCGGCCGGTGCAGTTCGGCGGGCGGGTCGTTCTCGTCGATATCGAGTTCGAGATGGTAAAGCAGCGAGGGAGCGCCCCGCCGCGCATCGATGCTTTTGCCGACAATGCGGAAATCGCGCAGCCGGGCGGCGGGAATCCCCTCCGCCCGGGCGGCGAGTCCGCCGACCTGCTCGTCGATGTCGGCCGGGGCCTGCGTCGAGTCGACCTTGAAACCGGAGACGGTGCGAATCACTGCTTCACTTCCTGCTCGAGCATTTCCTTCTGCTCCACGGCGTGGTGGAGGGACCCCGGTTTCACGGTCGTCTCCGACGACGGAGCGGCGGGGGCGGGCCCCTGCGCATCCCGGATCACCCGGTCGGCCGCCGCTTCATCGGCGGCGATGAGGAGATTGTCCAGCCGTTCCCGGCAGGCGCTGTTGCGGCCGAGCTGAAGCGTAAAGAGATTGATGCCGCGGGTCACCGCCATGATGCCGCCGACCGCACGCGCCTGGATCGGCGCGGCCTCCATCCCGAGCGGCAGCTCCGCCTTGAACGGCGTGAGGCAGACAAGCAGGGCGACGAAGCGGATCAGGATCATGCCGTTCAGCAGGCCGAACAGCGCGCCGCCGCCCCGTTCCAGGAGCGGCGGAAACGGGTAGACCTTGTCCTGCGGATTCAGGGCGTTGAAGGCGAGAAGGAGTACGATTCCGAAGATGACCGCCGCGACCGCGACCGCGACCGCGGAACGGATGCCCGGCGGAAGGAAGCCGAACAGGAATGAGAACAACCCCTCGCTCCACATTCCAAGATAAGCGCCGAACGCGAAGCAGAGGAACATGGTGAATGTGCCGTAAAACATGCGCCGGAAGCCGATGATTGCGGCGATGAGCGGAATTCCCCAGAAAAACAGCAGTTCCATCGTTTATTCTCCCTTTCTCATAACCGTTCTCATCACCCGCGCCGCCTCGTCCTGCGTGATCGTGCCGGCGTGGACCAGGGAATCGAGTTCTTCCTCCAATCCGGTGCCGTCCACCGCGGCCTTGGCGGCGCCGCGAACCATGTCGATGGTGACGCCCCGGGTAGAGAGGACTGATTCCAGCTGCGAGCGCTCCGGCATGGCGAAAACGCCCGCCAGGCCGCCGCCGGAACGGCGGGCCAGCGCCTGGCTCAGCATGCACAGCGGCATGCCGCCGAGCATGCGCGGCGTGATCTCCCAGCGTTCCAGCCGGGAGAATGCTTCCAGCGGCGTCGCGCAGTCGAGCGCAGCGATGACCAGCTTGCCGGTTTTGGCCGCGTTGAAGACGAGCCGGGCGCTTTCGCCCTCGTTCAACTGGGCGATGGCGAGAGTGTCCGCGCCCTCGTTGATCACCTGGTTGAGCAGTTTCAGCAGTGTTTTGCCCGAGGCGGGGTCGATTTCCAATTGTACCGCGTTGGCGGTTTTGTACTCCGGCAGGGATTCAATGGAGGCGATTCCGCGCCCGATGAGTTCCGGCGCGTCGAGAATCGAATAGTAAGTCGTCGTCGTGCCGGCGCCGGAACGCCCGAGCAGCAGGACGAGCCCCTGTCCTCCGGTAAGCAGTTCGCGCAGCCCGGCGAGTTCCGCCGCCGGAATGCCCAGCTCGTCGAGCGGCGGCACCGCGGAAAGCGTCTCCAGCCGGATGACGACCTGTTCGCCGCCGCCGGTGGCGACCGTCTGGACGATGCATCGCTTCAACCCCCTGCCGGCGGGAATCTGGACGACCCCTTTCTGGCCGCCGCGCCGTTCGCCGGGGTTCATTCCGGCGGCGCGCTTGAACGCTGTGATCAACGCGCCGCCCTGCATGGTTTCCAGGTGAAGTACGGTCTCTTCGACGCCGTCGGTCCGCGACACGGCGTTGTATTCGCCTTCGCTGTCGGGACGGACGATCATCCGGGAGGCTCCGCTGTCGACCGCCCGCCGCAGCAGGTCGGACGCCAGCGCCAGCGCCTCGATCGAGTCGGTGCGGCTGTCGGCCGGAATCACCGGGTTGCCGGAAGCGTCGAGCAATCCGGCCCCCGCGACGACGCGCTCTTTGTCCCTGACCCGTCGGGGCGGCGGAGCCGCTTCCGACACGGAAGCGGCGGAAGCCCCGGAAAGCGGCGTGGAGGTGATGACCGGAGAAGCCCCGGCCTCCTGCCTCAGTTGAATGGCGAGCATCATGCGGGCGACGGGCAGCACCACCGGCCCGAAGAGAAGCGCGGCCAGATTGAGCCACTTCCGCCCCTTCGTATTCTCCCCGATTTCTCCGCTGAGATAATCGAGGGTGTAAACACCGGTGAAAATCCAGCCCAGCAGAATCAGGACCGCAAGCAGGTTGTAGGCCACGGCGAACTCCTTTCCATTCCATCCACAGGTTGATCGATTGCAGTAAAAAGATATCTCCCGGATGATTCTTTTTCAACCCGGCGGGCGTAAAATTCCGGTTTCCGCATCGGAAAAAGCCGTGCAAAAGTAAAAAAATCGCTTTTTTTTCGTTTCCGGGTGCGCAATTTTTCAAAAACGGGCTAAATTACAATGAATATGTACATTACGTACAAACTCAAACCAACGAGAGAGTATCATGGGCAACCTGAAAAAGAAACGGCGTAAGAAGATCGCCAAACACAAGCGGAAGAAGCAGCTGAAACTGCTGCGGCACAAGAAGAAATAGTTCTTCGAAATTCCGCCGCGCCCGACTCCGGTTGTCTTCGTTCTGCGATCTGCTGGACTCGGGCGTGTGTTTTTTCCGGGATTTGTTGTTCCACTCCCCGCACGGGGATTCAATACGAAAGGGCAGACGCCTCATGAAAATTTCAACCAGGCTTACCTTCCTCTGCGCGGTTGTCGGGGGCATTTCCCTCTCCGCCGCCGAAATCGCCGCCGATACCCTTGCGGAAACTCCTGCCGCGCCGGTGGTGGCGCCGAAGCTCTCCGGAGCTTCCGAAGCGCGGGTGCGGGCGATGGAAAATTTCATGACCGCCACGGCCAGCCGGGACCGCGATGAACGCCTTTCGCTTTTCGTCGAAGTGCTCCGGGACGATCCGGGCGCGGTGCCGCCCCGCGAATTCATCCGCGGCCTGGTCGAAACCCGCGCCGACGCCCGCAAGGTCGC
>CAYSZM010000237.1:0-4792 GCA_964435365.1 uncultured Victivallis sp.
GGCACCCTGCCGGTCGGGAGGAGGTTCGGAGGGGGACGAAGTGCCCCCTCTGATTCCCGCGGCGAAGATTACTTGGCAGGCGTGTAAATGCCTTCTTTCTGATCGAACGTGAGTTTGTCGCGATTCGCTTTGTACCAGGCGGCAAAATCATCCAGCGACTGACAGGGAGTCAATGACATGGCGCGTTGCAGATAGTTGTTGGTGTCCTGCCGCAAGGCGGCGTCGACCATGTATTGGAAGGCGGAGATACAGCCGAACGGGGCGAGTTGCGCCGCGCGTTCCCGCAATTCCCAGTCGTTGCCGCGTCCGTTCCGGGTGCGCTGGAATTTGCTCCAATAGGAATCCATAAACTCCTTACGTTCCTCCGGCTTCATTGCATTCAACGCGATTTCAAGCCAGCGCTGGTCGTAGTTGAAGCGGTTGACGGCGGAATCCGAGAGACGCTGCTTCAGAATCGGCAATGCTTTCTCTTCGAGCCGGAGCTTGGGAACCGCCTCAATCAAGGCCGGAATCTGCGGCAGCATTTCGAGAATGAAATCGCCGTCGGAAGAATCAGCGACCCGCACAAACAGGTTGGCGATCTGCGAATTGTTCTGCTTCTGGATGAGCGCACGTTTGAGCATCTCTTTCTGTTCGCCGCCGCCCAACGCGATGAACGCCTGGGAGAACGGGGAGAAGTCAAGATACGGCATCAGCTTCGCCAGATTTTCCGCCCCGACCCGGCTGACTTTCGCGGTGACCTGATCGCTCATATTGTTATCGAAATTGTACCGGCGCAGGTTGTAGAGTCTCTGCAAATAGGCGTCGATATCCTGCGGGGTGGGATTGGCGGGCAGGTCGATTTTGTTCAGATAGCGGTTCATCAATATCGGGTTGAGCCGATTATAGTTGCCGTCCCAGTAGATTTCGAAGAGCTCGTCGAGTTTGACCGTGTCGCCGCTCTGCATGGCGGCGAGTTCCTGCCGGATCTGCGCGTTTTCCTCCTCAAGCTTGGTCACCCGCTCCGAAAGCGACGAACAGCCGGTTAACACCGCCAGCGATGCGCACCCGGCGCACAATCCGATTCGACTCCACATGACCGCCCTCCTTTGCTTCGGAAAATTCCACTGGAAAGCGGAACGCCTCCGCTCACCATATCCAAGTACGAATATAGCGGCGGAGGCGGATCAATGCAAGTAAATCAATATATTTTCAGAAAAAACTTCAACCGAGCCAGGGATCGAGTCCGGCGGCGGAGACGTCGCGGCGGAATTCCGCTTCGCGTTCGGCGGAGAGGCGCGGCGCGGGCAGCCGCATCGGGCCGATGTCAAGCCCGGCGAACTTCATATAGGTTTTCTGCGACTGCATTCCGTACTTGCCGATCAGCGCGATGCCGCGATGCGTCAGCTCCTGGAAGCGCGCGGCGCCCTCGATATCGCCGGCGTCATAGGCTTTGAGCAGCTCCACATACAGCCGCGGGAAGTAGTTGTAAGTGCTGCCGACTCCGGCCTTCGCCCCGGTGGTCAGCGAGGCGAGCAGCATTTCGTCGCGGCCGTAGAGCATCTGGAAACGGTCGAACGAATCGATGCAGCGCTGGAATTCGTAGAGATTTTCGTCGGTGAACTTGACTCCGGCGAAGGTTTCGCATTCGCCGTCCATAATGCGGAGGAGTTCCAGCATCGACAGATTCGCGTGGGTCATGCACGGGATGTGGTAGAGGAAAAGCGGTTTGCTTCCGGAGGCCTTCGCAATCTCCTTGAGGCAGTCGGCGAGCTCGCGCACCGTGGGCGGGCGGAAGTAGAAGGGAACCATCGCGCAGATCGCGTCGGCGCCGCATTCGACCGCGTGCTCGGCCAGCGCCTGCGATTCCCGCACCGAGCAGGAGCCGACGTTGATGATAACCGGAATCCGCCCCGCCGCCGCATCGATGAACGCCTTGCCGACGATCCGCCGCTCCGCGTTGGTCAGCGAGGGGAATTCGCCGGTCGAACCGACGGCGAAAAGTCCGGCCATCCCGGTTTTCAGCGCGTGTTCGGCCAGCATCGGAATCTTTTCCACCGCGAGCGCCCCGTCCGCAGTCATCGGCGTGAAAGTCGCCGCAACCAATCCCTTGAACTTCAGCATGACAAATCCTTTCCGTTTTTCTTCATTGAATTGGTATTAATCATACACGATTGTATCCAATATTTCAACACTCCATGCTCAAAAAAATTGAAAATATTTATTATTTCAATTGAATATTGCATAAAATAAAGGTATCTTATTGCAAAGCAGCAGGGAGGTGGCGATGGAACCGGTAAAACATGGAAGTACGGCGGAACAGGTGCGCAAAGCGATCCGCGAGGAGATTCGGAACGGGGTATTCGAGCCCGGTTGCCGGCTGACCAGCGATATGCTGGCGGAACGGTATCACGTGTCGCGGACCCCGGTGCGCGAGGCGCTGATCCGCCTCGAAGAGAAGAAACTGGTGAGCGGAACCCCCAATGCCGGATACGAACTGCGGCAGCCGAGCATCGCGGAGCTGTGTGAAATCTACGAACTCCGCGAAGCGCTGGAGGGGTTGGCCATCGAACGGACCGTGCGCAACGGCACGCCGCCCGAACTCCTAGAGGAACTGCGCCGCTTCTGCGAACTCCGGCGGACCGGCAGCGATGAAAGCGTGCTGGGCGCAAGCGACCTGGCGTTTCACTCCGCCATCTGCCGCCACTGCGGTTCGACGGTGATTCGCGCGGCCATAGAGAACTCGCTGCTGCTGTCAACCGTGTTTGCGATCGCCCCGAAACTGTTCCAGGGAGACCGCCGCAGAACGAACCGGGAGCACGAGGAGATTCTTGCCGCCGTCGAGGCAGGCGACGCGAAACGCGCCCGCCGCCTGCTGGCAAACCACATCGCCTCCGCCCGCAAACGGCTGGAGAAACTTATCGGAAAACCGGCGGATAAAACTCGTCGTCAGGAATCTTGACATCGAGCTTGTAATCGACCACCGTCACCCGGCTCTTGCGGCCGTCGGAATCGGTCACGATTTCAGCCGGAATCATCACGCCTTCGTAAAGTCCGTACCGGACCACCTTCGAAACCGTTTTGCCGATCCGGTACATGCGGATCAGGAAATCCTCCTTGTCCACATAGATATCGAGCGTCGGAATGCCCGGATTGTCCTCGTCGATCTTGCAGATCAGCTTGTAATAATCCTTGTCGTCGATCCGGCAGCCCTCGATTTTGATGTCTTCGAACACCTGCGACAGACGGCTTCCCGGGTTGGCGATCAGCGTCAGCGTCTTCACCAGCCGCATCCGGTCCTCTTCGAGCGGAGTCGCGCGCTTACCCGGATAATCGATCACCCAGCCGCGGTCGCCGTTGATGATGACGCCGCTCTGCGGTTCATTATCCACCGAGTTGACCATCAGCAGTTTATCCGGGCTGACGAACTTGACGTCGGTCAGCACTTCCTCGGCATCGTCGTCCATCCAGCGGATTTCCCGGGAGACCTGGCGCTGAACGTAGCTCTTCGCACTCGCATAGCGGCCGTCCGGATCAAGCGCCTTGCGCATCCCGGTTTCAATCTCGCCGATCGGCGTGGAAACCGGATAGATATCCTCGTCCGGAAACGAACTGCAGCCGCCGCCGAGCAGCGCCGCCCCCAGAAGCAATCCCGCAAAACCGGACGCCAGCAAATTCCGCCGACTCATTTTCATACAACCTCCAGAATCCATCTCATTTGATTTCAATTCCAATCGGAGTGGAACGTCTCGCCGCGCGGACGGTCCACCCGCTCATACCGGTGCGCACCGAAGAAATCCCGCTGCGCCTGAATCAGATTTCCCGCCGAACGCTTCGTCCGGCAGCCGTCGAAGTAGCCGAGCGCGCTCGCCGTGCAGGGCATCGGGATTCCGGCCAGCATCCCCGCCGCGACGCTCCGCCGCAGTCCCGGCAGGTTCGCGGCGAGCGCCTTGCGGAAGAACTCGTCGAACAGCAGATTCTCCAGCGCCGGGTCGCGGTCGTAGGCCGCCTTGATGTCGTTGAGGAAACGGGCGCGAATGATGCAGCCGCCCCGCCACAGAAGCGCGATGCCGCCGTAGTTGAGCTTCCAGCCGAAACTCTTTTCGGCCGCCGCCAGCAGCGCGAAGCCCTGCGCATAGGAGCAGATTTTGGCCGCGTAAAGCGCGCCCTCCAGGTCGGCCAGCGTCGAACTGCGCTCCACCGGAGGCGAGGATTCCACGCAGGGAAGCAGCGCCGCCCCGCTGGAACGGAACTCCACGTCGGCGTTCAAACTGCGCTGGAACACCGCTTCGGCGATGGTCGGCGCGGGGGTGCCGGTCTCGAGCGCGGCGGTCGCCGTCCAGCGGCCGGTGCCCTTCTGCCCCGGCGCATCGAGAATGCGGTCGAGCAGCATCCCCTCCCCCTCCGGGTCCTGCCGCCGGAAAATCCGGGCGGTGATGTCGAGCAGATAACCGGCGAGCGGCCCTTTGCTCCAGCGCACGAACACCTTCTCCATCTCCGCATTGCCGAGCTTGAGATAGTCGCGCATAAAGGCGTAGGCCTCGGAAATCAAGGCCATGTCGGCGTATTCGATGCCGTTGTGCACCATTTTGACGTAGTGCCCGGCGCCTTCCGGCCCCACCCAATCGCAGCAGGGAGCGCCCTCCGCCTGCGCCGCGATGGTTTGCAGATAAGGTTTCACATAAGGCCAGGCGCTTTCGGTGCCGCCGGGCATGATCGAGGGGCCGTTGAGCGCGCCCTCCTCGCCGCCGGAGATGCCGACGCCGAGGTAGCGGATGCCTTTCGCCGCCAGCTCGCGTTCGCGGCGCGCGGT
>CAYSZM010000238.1:0-4765 GCA_964435365.1 uncultured Victivallis sp.
TCGTCGAGCACTCGGTGTATTCGCAGGTCCGTTCGCCGCCGAGGTAGTAGGCCAGCGCGTCCGGCATGGTCAGGAGGAAGCTCTCCTTGAAGTCGTCCGGATGCGCCTTGTGGTGCGCCGCCAGCTGGTAGACCGTGTTGAGCAGCATGCACTGGATGCCGGTGCGTTCGTAGAGCTCCTTCTTCGACACCTTGCTCCAGACCGCATCCGCCGCCGCATCGGTGCGCGCGTCGCGGTAGTGGTACGGCCAGCGGCGCATCTCGCCGCTCTTCTTGTCGAAGAAGACATAATCGACGCCCCAGGTATCGATGCCGATTCCATCCAGTTTCGGCTCGACGGCGAGCGCCTTGGCCAGCCCGGTCTTCAATTCCAGGCAGAGCTGCGGATAATCCCAGTAAAGCGCGCCGCGCTTCTCGGTCGGCCCGTTGGTGAAGCGGTGGACTTCGGTCAGCGACAGCTTCCCGTCCTTCAGTTTGCCGATAATCGCCCGGCCGCTCGAAGCGCCCAGGTCAAACGCGAGAAAGCTGCTCATGGATGAATCTCCTATTCTTCTTCGGTATTCTTTCGAAAGGCGTTTTCGCCGTGAATTTCCCCGAGCCGGCTGTAGGCCGAGCGGATCAGCGCCTCGGTCTCATCCCAGCCGATGCAGCCGTCGGTGATCGAGACGCACGGATCGGGCTTCTCCCCCGGGACGACCTTCTGGGCACCGGGTTTGAGATTGCTTTCGAGCATGACTCCGGCCAGTGCGGTTTCGCCGTCGGCGATCTGGTTGAGCACGTCTTTGAGCACGATGTTCTGCTTGGAGTAATCCTTGCCCGAGTTGGCGTGGCTGCAGTCGACGATGATGGAGGGCGGAATTTTCGCCTTTTTCATCGCCACTTTGAGGAAGGCGATGTTTTCCGCTCCGTAGTTCGGCCCGCCGCCGCCGCGCAGCACGATGTGCGAATACGGGTTGCCGCGGGTGCGGAACACCCCGACGTGGCCGTCTTCCAGCACGCCGATGAAACTGTGCTCGCTGCGCGCCGTCGCGATCGCGTCGATGGCAATCTGGAACGAACCGTCGGTGGCGTTTTTGAAGCCGACTGGCATGGAGAGCCCGCTGCCGAGCTGGCGGTGGGTCTGCGCCTCGGTCGTCCGCGCGCCGATCGCCGCCCACGAAACCGCGTCGGCGATGTACTGCGCCAGAATCGGGTCGAGCATCTCGGTCGCCACCGGAAGCCCGATGTCGATGATCTTCAGCATCAGCTTGCGGGCGATGAAGATGCCCTTTTCGATGTTGTAGCTGGCGTTCAGGTCGGGGTCGTAGATGAGGCCCTTCCAGCCGAGCGTGGTGCGCGGTTTTTCAAAATAGACGCGCATCACGACGAGAATGCGGTCTTTCACCTCTTCGCTGAGCGCCTGGAGACGCTCGGCATACTCGATGGCGGAATCCGGATTGTGGATCGAACAGGGTCCGACAATCATCAGGAACCGCTTCGATTTCCCGTCCAGAATGTCGCAGATCTCCTGCCGGGAGTTCACAACCCGCATCACCGCGTCCAGCGACAGCGGGAGCTCGGAGCGGATCGCACCCGGACTCGAAAGCACGCTGCGGCTTGCGATATTGACGTTGTTGCTGCTTTTCATGTTTCCATTTCCCGGACCCGGCACTTCACCGGCCCGTCAAAAGTCCATCTTATTGTCAACCCGTCTCCCCGGAATCGGGAAAGCGGGCCGGGGGAAAGAGGAAACCCTCTTCTCATCCGGAAAAGAAGGTTTCCTCTTTCCCCCGATTCACTTCATACCCCTCGGAAGAAATCAGGAGGCGGACTGCTGCTCCGCCGCTTCCTGAGATTTCTTCTTGGCGATCTTCGATCGCGCCACGGCGCTCGTGTCGAGGTCGCCGAGCATGATCCGGATGCGCCGGATGTTCTCCTTGCACTCCGGAATCTTCACCTTCTCGAACAAATTCACGCGCTGCGAGGTGCTGCGCAGCTCCGCCGTCAGCAGCCGGTGCTGCTCTTCGAGAATCTTGTACGCCTCGCGCAGCGAAACCGCGTCTTTGAGCGCCTGCACCGCGTCGTCGACGTACCACTCGGTGTCGAACAGATCCCAGGTCAGCGGCTCGAACTCGACCCGGTCGAAGGTCGGAATCGGAATGCCCGCGATGTTCGCCTCTCCGGTGATCACCGTGCGGATCTTCACCAGGGTTTCAAAGAACCCGACTTCCGCCTCGTCGCTGAAGAGCTCGAGGAACGCGGCCATGCGATCGACCAGAGCCTTCTGGGCGGCGAGGTTCTTTTCGAGCTCCTCGGTGCTCAGCCGCACCTCCATCTGGAGCTGCTGCTTCTTGAGCTGAAGCGTCGGCAGGAAGCGGACGAACTGCTTCAATGAATCCTGCTGCGCCTTCAGCTCGGTCTTCGTGAATTTGATTTTGGCCATGAACCCCGTCCTCCGGACTTACTTCTTCTCTCCGGGCCAGTACTGCTCCACCAGCTCGCTCTTGATGCCGACTTCGTTGCGGTCGAAACAGTCGGAAAGAATCTTCCAGCCGAGATCGAGCGCGTCTTCGAGCGAAATGTTGACCGAAAGGTCCATCATGTTCTTTTCGAAGAGTTTGCCGTATTTCAGCAGCTTCTTGTCCCACGCCGACATCTGGAAGCCCATCGACTGCTTCTCCAGCGTGCTCCGGAAGTCGGAGTAGAGCCGGATCATCGAGTCCATGATCGCGCGGTGGTCCGGCCGGGTCTTGCCGTTGACCTGCTGCTTGAGGCGCGACAGCGAACCGAACGGCTCGATGCGGCCGTTGCGCAGATAGAACTGCCCCTCGGTGATGTACCCGGTGTTGTCCGGCACCGGGTGGGTCACGTCGTCGCCCGGCATGGTGGTCACCGCCAGAATGGTGATCGAACCGGCGGAATCGAAGTCCACCGCCTTCTCATACCGGCTGGCCAGCTGGCTGTAGAGGTCGCCCGGATACCCGCGGGTCGCCGGAATCTGTTCCATCGTGATCGCGATCTCTTTGAGCGCGTCGGCGAAGTTGGTCATATCGGTCAGCAGCGCCAGCACCCGCTTGCCTTCGAGCGCGTACTGCTCGGCCACCGCCAGCGCCATATCCGGCACCATCAGGCACTCCACGATCGGGTCGGAGGCGGTGTGGATGAACATGACCGTGCGCGACAGCGCGCCCTGCTCGTCCAGCGTGTTCTTGAATTTGAGGTAGTCGTCGTGCTTGAGCCCCATGCCGCCGAGAATGATGACGTCTACTTCCGCCTGGAGCGCGATGCGGGCCAGCAGTTCGTTGTACGGCTCGCCCGCGATCGAGAAGATCGGCAGCTTCTGCGACTCGACCAGCGTGTTGAACACGTCGATCATCGGGATGTTCGTGCGGATCATGTTGCGCGGGATGATGCGCTTCGAGGGGTTGACCGAAGGTCCGCCGATCTCGACCATCTCCGACGCCACGTCGGGCTTGCCGTCGCGCGGCGTGCCGCGGCCGGTGAACACCCGCCCGAGCAGCGCGTCGGAGCTCGACACCTGCATCTCGCGGCCGAGGAAGCGCACCTGGTCGTCGGTGCTGATGCCGCGGCTGCCCGCGAACACCTGGAGCGACACCTTGCCGTCCGCCAGCCGGATGACCTGGGCGAGCGAAACGCCGCGCGCACTGGTCACTTCCGCCAGCTCGTTGTAGCCGACGCCTTCGGCTTCGACCGTGATCACGTTGCCGGCGATATGGATGATTTTGTGATATACTTTACGCATTTGCCGTTCTCCGTTCCGCGATTTTCGCTTCGATGGCAGCTTCCTGATCCTTGAACGCCTGGGAATCCATGGCGAGATAGTTGAGGTCCATGAACATCTGGCGCAGGTTCAGGAAGTAGCTGCGGGCGGCGTCCTTGTCCGGCAGCGTGAACGAGCCGGCCAGAACCTGGTAGATCCGCTTGAACATATAGCGCTGGCGGTCCGCGTCGGTCGCGCCGTCCACTTCGTCGAAGGTGTTCTGCTGCAGATAGACGTAATCGAGGAATTCGCTCTTCAGATAGACGATGAAGTCGTTGAGACTGGTGCCTTCCTCGCCGATGACCTTCATCATCTGGTTGACTTCGGAGCCCTGGCGCAGGACCGCGCGGGCGAACTCAACCTCTTTGACGTCGACCACGCTGTTGTACTTGCTCCAGCTGTCGAGCGGGTGGATCGCCGGGTAGCGGCGGGCGTCGGAACGCTCGCGCGACAGCCCGAGGAACGCGCCGACCACTTTCAGCGTCGCCTGGGTCACCGGCTCTTCGAAGTTGCCGCCCGCCGGGGAGACCGCGCCGCCGATGGTGACGGAGCCGAGTTCGCCGGTCCGCAGCCTGACCACGCCCGCGCGTTCGTAGAACCCCGCGATCAGCGATTCGAGGTAGGCGGGGAACGCTTCCTCGCCGGGAATCTCTTCCAGGCGGCCGGACATCTCGCGGAGCGCCTGCGCCCAGCGCGAGGTCGAGTCCGCCAGGAGCAGCGTATTGAGCCCCATCTGGCGGTAATATTCGGCCAGCGTCACCGCCGTGTAGACCGACGCTTCGCGCGCCGCCACCGGCATCGAGCTGGTATTGCAGATGATGATCGAACGGTTGATGAGCGGCTGGCCGGTGCGCGGGTCTTCGAGTTCCGGGAACTCGCGCAGGATTTCCACCACCTCGCCGGCGCGTTCGCCGCAGGCCGCGATGATCACCACGTCGGCTTCGGCGTAACGGCTGATCGCGTGCTGGAGCACGGTCTTGCCCGCGCCGAACGGTCCGGGGGTGCA
>CAYSZM010000239.1:0-4742 GCA_964435365.1 uncultured Victivallis sp.
AGACGGTCGAGAATGACTTCCATCGCACCGGAAGCCTCGCCCGCGCGCACCATGTTCAAATAAAGCTTGTCGAACGACTTGGGATGCTGTGCCAGCGCTTCGGCGAAGGTCGAACCGCCTTCCACCGTCTCGGCGGTCTTGCCGAGAATCTGCCGCGTCGCCGCATTTTTCGACTGCCGTTCGAGCGTCCGCAGCGAACGGATGAGCGGCAGACCCGCACTCAGCAGAATCGCCAGCTGCCGGGTCAGCACGGTCAGATCTTTACGCTTGATCTTGACCGCGCCGATGGTCATGTTGAACGCGCTGCTCTTCTTCTTCTTTCCCTTGGCGCCGGCTCCGCCCTTGGCGGCGGGTTTGGCGCCGCCGACCTGCTTGATCATCGTCGGGAACAGTTTCTTGTTCCTCAACTCCTCGGCAACGGCCTCCTCGGAAGCGGCGTTGATCTTGCCCTTCTGCTCCTTGCCGGACGCATCCATCGCGGTGTACGTGAATTGCGGCATCTTATCTTCTCCGAATTAAAATTCTCCAGGGTCCAATATATATATAATCAAGTGTAACGAAGAACTTCGTCCACAGTCGTTTCTCCGCTCAGAATGGCGCCGAGGCCATCCTCGCGCAACGTCCGCATCCCCAACTCGCGCGCCTTTTCGCTAAGCTGATTGGCGGGCGCCTCGCCGGCGATGAGTTCACGGATCTCGTTGTTGACCGACAGAAGCTCGGTGAGCGCCTTCCGGCCCTTGTACCCGGTGTGGTTGCAGTTCGGGCAGCCGCGGCCGTAGCTGAACTTGCGGTCCCCCACCACACTGCGGTCGATCCCGAGACGCTGAAGGTCGCTGTCGCTCGGCGCATAGTAGGTCTGGCAGTTCTTGCAGACCCGGCGCACCAGGCGCTGGGCGAGGATTCCCGCCAGCGACGAACAGATCAGGAACGGTTCGACTCCCATATCCACCAGACGGGTCACCGTGCTCGCCGCGTCGTTGGTGTGCAGCGTGCTGAACACGAAGTGACCGGTGAGCGACGCTTCGATGGCAATCTGCGCGGTTTCGAAGTCACGGATTTCGCCGACCAGAATGCGGTCGGGGTCCTGACGGAGGAAGGCGCGCAGCGCTTTCTGGAAGGTCATGCCGACCGCATCGTTGATCGGCACCTGGATAATGCCTTCGATGTCGTATTCGACCGGGTCCTCGGCGGTCAGCAGCTTGTCTTCCATCGTGTTGACCTCGCCGAGCGCGGAATAGAGCGTCGTCGTTTTGCCGGAACCGGTCGGGCCGGTCACCAGCAGAATGCCGTTCGGCAGGTGGATCATCTCGCGCAGTTTTACCAGCACGTCCTCGCCGATGCCGAGGGAGTCGAGCTGAAGGTTCACCACCGTCCGGTCGAGCACGCGGAGCACCACCGATTCGCCGTAGCTGGTCGGCAGGCAGGACACGCGGAGGTCCACCGGGCGCCCCTGGTATTTGAGCTGGATACGCCCGTCCTGCGGACGGCGGCGTTCGGAAATATTGAGGCCGGAAATAATCTTGACGCGGCTGATGACCGGCACCGCCAGGCTCCGGGGCGGCTTCGGCATCTCGTAGAGCGCGCCGTCCACGCGGTAACGGATGCGGAACTCTTTTTCGAACGGTTCGAAGTGGATGTCCGACGCCTTGTCTTTGATCGCCTGCTGGATCACCACGTCGACGAATTTGACGATCGGCGCTTCGTTGGCGCGCTCTTCGTCCGACTTCGACGCATCTTCCGCCGACTCCTGGGGGCCGAGTTCCGCGACGATGTCCGCCACCGAGTCGACGACCTCCGGGTAATAACGTTCCAGTTCCGCATCGAAGAGGTCGGGGTCGACCGCCACCGGGAGGATGTTTTTGCCGAGAATGAAACGGAGCGCCTCGACCGTCTGATAGTCGAGCGGATTGCGCATCGCAAGTTCGATCATATCCTCCGAAGCCGTCACCGGAATCACGCCGTAACTGCGTGCGGTGTTGGTCTCCAGGCTTTCGATCACTTCCCTCTTCACATCCGAGCTGCGCGGGTCCCACACATACGAGCCGAGGCTGTTGGCGATCATCTGGAGCAGATCGGCACGGGCGAAAATGCCGTAGTTCTCGATCACTTCCAGAGCAGGTTTGCCGCTGCGCTCGACCTCCTCGGTCACTTCCTCGAGCTGTTCGAGGAGCCCGGGGTGGCTGGGCGCATAGTCGGTTTTCAAAAGATCAATCAGAGCAGAATTTTCAATATCGAGCATTCTATCACCATTCCGGAATTAGTTTTCGTCCATCAGCGTCACGAAGATCACCTCTTCCAGCGTCGACACGCCCGCGGCGGCCTTGCGCATCGCATCGTCGCGCAGCGAACGCATTCCGTTGCGCCGCGCCGCTTCGCGGATGACGCCCGTAGGCTCGTTGGCGAAAACCAGTTTGCCGATATCCTCGGTGATCTGAAAAATTTCGTAGATGCCGATTCGGCCCTTATACCCGGTCCGTCCGCAGCGGTCGCAGCCTTTTCCCTTGTAAAACTGATGATTTTCAAGGTATTCCTGAGACATGCCGAGCATGCGGATTTCGGTGGGAGTCGGCTTGTAGGGCGCCTTGCAGTTCGGGCAGATCCGGCGCAGCAGCCGCTGCGCCATCACGGCGCGGAGCGCGGTGGCCACGAGGAACGGCTTGACGCCCATATCCACCAGTCGGGTGATGGCGCCCGGCGCGTCGTTGGTGTGCAGCGTGCTGAACACCAGGTGGCCGGTGAGAGCGGCGTTGATGGCGATTTCGGCGGTTTCCAGGTCTCGGATTTCACCGACCATGATGATGTTGGGCGCCTGACGCAGCATCGAACGCAACGCCGCGGAGAAGGTCATGTCGACGTGTCGGTCCACCTGCACCTGGTTGATGCCGGAGAGCTGGTATTCGACCGGGTCCTCGACCGTGATGATCTTGCGGCTGGTCGTATTGATCGTATTGAGGAACGCGTAAAGACTGGTCGTCTTGCCGGAACCGGTCGGGCCGGTCACCAGGAAGATGCCGTCGGGCAGGCTGATGATCCGGTTGACGATTTCGAGGTCGTCGGCGTAGAAGCCGAGCTTCGGAACGTCGAGCTGGATGCTCGCCTTGTCGAGAATACGCATGACGATCGACTCGCCGTGGACGGTCGGCACCGACGATACGCGGAGGTCGATGTCGCGGTCGCCGACGGTGACCTGAATGCGTCCGTCCTGCGGGATGCGCTTTTCGGTGATGTCGAGCCGGGCCATGATTTTGACGCGGCTGGTGAAGTTGGCCTGCATGTATTTGGGCGGCCCCTCGACCTGACGGAGCGCACCGTCGATGCGGTAACGCACCCGGTAATACTTCTCCATCGGCTCGAGGTGAATGTCCGACGCTTTCATTTTGAAGGCGTCGATGATAATCTGCGTCACCAGGCGGATGATCGGGGAATTGGCGTCGTCCGCCGATTCCGCCGAACCGATATTGCTGGTGACAAGTTCGGTATCGATGTCGGAGTCGCCGGCGATCTCCTGCAGATAGCCTTCGACACTGTCGCTGCCGACCCGGTAGTAGCGGTCGAGCACTTTGGCGATCTGATCTTTGCTGGCAACCATGGCGTCGACTTCGATGCCGAGGAGGTAGCGGAGCGCATCGAGCGTCTCCATGTCGGTGGGGTCGCTCATGGCGATGGTCAGAGCATTCTCGCTCTTCATCACCGGAACAACCTTGTAGCGGGAAGCGACTTCGGGAGTCAGACTTTCGATCACGTCGTCCGGGATCTCATAGCTGCTGAGGTCGAGGACTTCCATCCCGTATTGCTGGGCGAGCATGGCGAGCAGATCCTGCTCGCGGACCGAACCGTCTTTTTTCAGGCACTCCACCGGGTCGAGCGTTCCGCCGGAGGCATCCGCCGCACTTCGCGCTCTGGTGATCTGTTCCCGGGTCACCATCCCGTACTCCACTAGGAGCCCCAGAATATATTCCGTATCTCTGGCCAAAATATCGTCTCCTGTATATTAGCGGACAAAAAAACATCCCCGACTGAGAAGTTAATCCATGCTTGCGAAAAAATCAAGCGACAGTCTCGATATCTGCGATTATTTTCTCCAGCAATTCCGGGTAGTCCGGGATTTTACGCTCCTCGGCTTCGGCAAGCGCCTCGGGGGTCGCGGTTGCGGGAGACGACGGGGCGAACACCGAACAACTGTCAGGCACCTGGGTATTCGATAAATCGTAGCTGCCGATCATCTCGGCGATGCGGATGGTTTCGAGCTTGTCGGCGCCGACCAGCGGACGCAGGACCAGCATGTCGATCGCGCGGTTGATCGTATTCATATTGACCAGAGTCTGGGAGGCGACCTGCCCGACCGCTTCGCCGGTCACCAGGGCGCGGCAGTCGGTCCGGCGGGCGACCTGCTCGGCGATCCGCAGCATGGCGCGGCGGTAAAGAACGGTGCGGAAACGCTCGGTGCAGCAGTCGCGGATCAGTTTCTGAAGCGGCGCGAGGTTGCAGAGATGGAGCTTGCCGCGCATCTGCCAGCCGTTGAGGAACTGGGCGATGCCGCGCACCTTGTCGGTGGTTTCCGGCGGCGTATATGGCGAACTGTGGAAGGTGATGAAATCGGTCGGGCAGCCGCGCTTCATAATCATCCAGGCGGCGACCGGGGAGTCGATTCCGCCGGAGAGCAGCGTCAGGACGCGCGGATTGCTGCCGACCGGCAGGCCGCCGGGGGCCTTGAACTCCTCCCAGTAAAGCAGCGCGAATTC
>CAYSZM010000240.1:0-4731 GCA_964435365.1 uncultured Victivallis sp.
GACGGCAAGAACGTCGCGGTCGAACTCAACGCCGCGGGCGACGCCTACACCGCCACGGTCAACGGCAAGAGCTTCTCGGTCAAGGTTTCGGAAGGCATCGCCGCCGCGACCGCGACTGCCGCGGCTCCGAAGGCCGGCGGTGCGACGGTTGCACTTCCGGCTCCGCTGCCGGGCACGATCGTCAAGATCATGGTCGACGCCGGCGAGGAAGTCGCCGAGGGCGACGTGATCCTGGTCATGGAAGCCATGAAGATGGAAACCGAAGTCAAGGCCCCGAAGGCCTGCGTCATTCGTGAAGTCAGCGTCGCCGCCGCCCAGGTGGTCGCCGCCGGCGATACGCTCGTGATGATCGAGGAGAAGTAAGAGAATGCGGAAGATCAAACTTTTCACCGTCGCTTGCCTCGCGCTTGTCGCGGGCGTGCTGACGGCCGCCCCGGAACCGAGTGTTCCGGCGGCTCCCGCCTGCGTCAAAGAGCAGGTGTCGAAGCTGGTCCTGCCCGCCGGGGTGACCAAAATCTCCACGTCGAGCGACGAACTCTTCGGCTGGTACGTCCAGCCGGAGACCGGGATGCGCTATTTAGTCTACGAGTGGACGAAGCCCGCCGTGGTCAATTCGCTGACCGTCGCCTCCAACCAGAAAGTCACGCCGGGACGCCAGATGATGATCATCGTCCCGGAAGGCCGCAGCAAGGGCAAGGTCAAAATCGATCTCTCGGCCCGCGTGGTCGCGCTGAACGACGGGATCTCCCCGTCTTCGTCGATCGCCCCCGGAACCGTGATCGGTCAATTCCAGCCGCTTGAAATCGTTCACGATTCTGTGGACAACGCGACCGCGACCGGTGAAGACCTCCCGGAATGGGGAGATGCCATCATGGGTCTTTGGAAGAGCACCGGCATCTACGACATCATCGACCAGAGCAGCAGCGACTTCGGTTCGACCTGGACTCTCGGTCTCGGCCGTGTGCTGATGATGTTCGTCGCGCTGATCCTGATCTACCTGGCGATCGTCAAGGAGTTCGAACCGCTGCTGCTGCTGCCGATCGGATTCGGCGCGCTGCTGGCGAACATCCCGCTGGCCGGAATCTCCGGGCCGGACGGGCTTCAGGGCCAGATCTTCGAAGTCGGCATCAACTCCGGCGTGTTCCCGCTGCTGATCTTCATGGGCGTCGGCGCGATGACCGACTTCGGTCCGCTCATCGCCAACCCGAAGACCGCTCTTCTCGGCGGCGCGGCTCAGTTCGGCATCTTCTCGGCGCTCCTCGGCGCGCTGCTGCTGACGATGGCGGTTCCGGCGATCAACTTCTCGATGCTCGATGCGGCCAGCATCGGCATCATCGGCGGCGCCGACGGCCCGACCTCGATCTACCTGACCAGCAAGCTTTCTCCGAAGCTGCTCGGCGCGGTTGCGGTGGCGGCGTACAGCTACATGGCGCTGGTGCCGATCATTCAGCCCCCGATCATGAAGCTCTGCACGACGAAACATGAACGCGCGATCAAGATGAGCCAGCTCCGCACGGTCGGCAAGCTGGAGAAGATCTGCTTCCCGCTGCTCATCACGCTGCTCTGCGCCTTCCTGCTGCCGGATGCGGCTCCGCTGATCGGCATGCTGATGTTCGGCAACCTGATGCGCGAGTGCGGCGTGGTCGAACGTCTGAACCAGACCGCCCAGAATGCGCTCATCAACATCGTCACGATCTTCCTCGGAATCGCGGTCGGCTCGAAGCTTTCGGCGGACCAGTTCCTGTCGATCCAGACACTGGGCATCCTGCTCCTCGGCGCGATTGCGTTCAGCATCGGCACCGCGGCCGGCGTGCTCTTCGCCAAGATCATGAACCTGGTCAGCAAAGACCCGATCAACCCGTTGATCGGCTCGGCCGGTGTTTCGGCGGTGCCGATGGCGGCCCGCGTGTCGAACAAGGTCGGTCTTGAGGCGAACCCGCAGAACTTCCTGCTGATGCACGCGATGGGACCGAACGTCTCCGGCGTGATCGGTTCGGCGGTGGCGGCGGGCGTGCTGCTCAACATGCTGAAGCATCTCGTCTGAGTCATCCTCACATTGGCTCCCTACGTCGCGGCGGATTCAATTCGCCGCGGCGTTTTTTTTGTGAACCGCGGAACCGGTTTGCAAATATGTGATGATGGACTATATTAACTTCCATAAGCCTGTTTGGCCTGAAAACGTCAAATCAATTTCAGGTTTCGGAGGAGATGGATTCTCCGTTGCCGCATTCTATAACACGGAGAGTGATATTGCTGAGTAAAATCAAAGCGTGCTGGACTTTCCCGCTTCTACTGTCACTCTGCGGAACCTGTTTCGGTGTCGAAAAACCGAATGAATCCGATTCCCGTCAAGCCATGCTCGCGGAATTGCCGCCGGACAAACTCCGCAACTCGTTTGCAGCGGAACGCCACCGGGGAGAACTCACCGCCGCGCTGGCATCGGCGGCGGGAACCGCGCTCCTGTTTCTGCTCTGCAACCGCTGCCATTACCGGAGACACCGGCGCCGGGAGGACGAATTCCGCCTGGAAAGGCTGATTCTCGATTCGCTGGAAATGCCGGTCATTCTGTACAATCCCCAGGGGGAGTGCGTCCGGATGAACAAAGCCGCCCGGGAACTCGCCGAAAGCGGCAGGGAAAATGCGGCCGAGCTGGAAAATCCCGGCACCGACGGGGAATCCGGCCGGGAGATTCATCTGAACGGGCGCGACTTTCTGGTGAGCGCCCGGTCGATTTGCTCCGGCGACCAATATTACGGTTCGCTCAAGACTCTGATCGACATCACCGAGCAGACGGAGTCGCAGCGGCAGCTGATTCACGAATTGTTCGAAGCGCGCAACAACGATAAAGCCCGGAATCTGTTCCTGGCGACGATGAGTCACGAACTGCGCACCCCGCTCAACGCCATCATCGGTTTCAGCGAGCTGTTGCGCGACAATCCGGTACAGGCCGAGGAGCTCAACGAGTACCTGCAGGCGATCCACCTGGCCGGGAACACGCTGCTCAAGCTGATCAACGACATTCTCGACCTCAGCAAAATCGACGCGCAGCAGATGAAGATCACGCCGGAGCCGACAGAACCGAAGGTGCTGGCCGCGGAGATGCAGGTGCTCTTTCACCAGAGGACAGACCGGCAGGATTTTCATTACGAAGTGATCTGTCCGGAAGGGCTCCCGCCTCTGATGCTGGACGGGTTGCGCGTCCGCCAGATTCTGCTCAACCTGATCGGCAACGCCATCAAATTCACAGAAAAGGGAACCGTCACTGTCACCTTTTCCTTTCAGAAAACGGGGGAGACGGAAGGGGCCTTCGAAGTCGAAATCAACGACACCGGAACGGGAATCACGCCGGAATCGGCGGAGGCGATTTTCGACCCGTTCGTCCAGCAGGACGCCGGGAGGGACAGTCGGTTGCAGCATGGAACCGGGCTCGGGCTGGCCATCTCCCGCCGCCTGGCCAGATGCATGGGCGGCGACATCACGCTCGCCAGTACCGTCGGCAAGGGCAGCACTTTCCGCCTGGTCCTGCCCGGAGTCAAACTGGCCGGAACGGCCCTGCCGCCGGCGATGGCGCCGTCGGGAACCGGGGATTCCGGAAGCCGCCTGCGCATCCTGCTTGTGGACGACGTTCCGCTGAACGTCAAGGTGCTGGCCGCCATGCTGAAGAAGCTCGGAGCCGAAGTCACCGCCGTTTCATCCGGGGCCGAGGCGCTGGAGAAACTCCAAAAAGAGGTGCCGGATGTGCTGCTGACCGACCTGTGGATGCCGGAGATGGATGGAGAGGAACTGGCGACCCGAATTCGGGAAAATCCCTCCTTCGCGTCGCTGATCATCGTTGCGGTGACGGCCGATGTGGAGAGCAAGAGCAACTTCGATTTGAAGAACATCGACGGCGTCCTGATCAAACCGGTCACTTCGAAGAAACTGGAAAATCTGTTTGCGTTCCTGCGCTCGAAACGAACCGGCGCCGACCACGCCGGGAAGCCGATCAGCTTCGACTGAACGTGATTCTCTTCACCCCAGCGTCCGCTTGAGAAATTCCCCATAGAGCGGGCCGTATTTCTGAATCGAGTAATCGAAGGCGAGTCGCCGCGCATCGGCGGCCATCCGCCGCCGAAGCGCCTCCTCCCGCACCAAACAACTTAGTTGTTCCGCCCACTCCTCCGGCGTCGAAGCGAAAAATCCGGTCTCTCCGGAGCGGAGCACGTTGCAGTTCTCCCCCACCGGGCTGGCGATGGCGGGCAGCCCGGCCGCCAGATACTGGATCAATTTGAACGCGGATTTCCCCGCGGCAAACGCATCGTCCGCCGGAAGCGGCATGATCCCGGCATGACAGCGCGCCAGCAGAGCCCCCTCCCCCTCCGTCGACCACTCCTCGAAACGCATGGGGACTCCCGGCAGGGCGCGCGATTCCAGACTCTTCTTGGCAATGACCAGAAGTTCGAAATCGACCGCCCGCGCCATCGCGCGAAGCGCCTCGGCATGAAGTTCGAGGTAATGGTAGGTGACCGGCGTACCGATCCAGCCGACGGTGAAACGCGGGAATTTTTCCGCCGAAACCGGGAATGCGTCCAGGTCGACCGCGGTCGGAATCTTGACCGTTTCCGGATTCAGCCGGCGCACCCGCTCCAGCAGCAGGTCGTTGGCACAGATCACCCCGGCGGCCCCGGCGACCAGCCGGTCGTATTTGTCTTCCAGACGTTTCCGCCCCGCGTACTTGAGCCAGACATCGTC
>CAYSZM010000241.1:0-4724 GCA_964435365.1 uncultured Victivallis sp.
CTTCGGTCAGCTCGGCGAGCTTGCGCGGATCGAAATTATAGCGGTACTCCATATTGTCCAGGCAGACTTCGCGCAGGTCGTCCCTGCCGGCCAGCCGCCCGTCCGGCATGTAGAACTTCGGGTAATGGTTGACGTCGGGAACGTAGTGGAAGTTCATGCTGCACCGCTCGGCGATCAGCCGGGTGTTGGTGACCGCCTCGGGAACTTCGCGGAAAAGCTCCTTCATCTCCTGTTCGGTTTTGAAATAGTAGTCCGGCCCGGAGAACTTGAAATGCTTCTCGGCGAGGCGCGCCCCGGTCTGGATGCAGAGCATGATCTCGTGCGCGTCGGCGTCTTCTTTGCGCATGTAATGAACGTCGTTGGTGGCGATCAATTTGAGGTTGTTGCGCCGGGCCTGCCCGATCAGGAACTTGTTGCAGCGGCGTTCCTCGTCGATGCCGTGGTCCATCAGCTCGATGAAGAAACGGTCGGGCCCGAAGATGTCGAGATACTGTTTGAGCGCCAGTTCGGCCCGCTTCTCGTCGCCCTGCAGATAGTACTGCGAAATCTCGCTGCCGATGCAGGCGGTGGTGCAAATGAGCCCGGCGTTGTACTCGCGCAGCAGCTCCATGTCGATCCGCGGCTTGTAATGAAAGCCGTCCTTGTTGGCGAGGGACATCATTTTGCAGAGGTTCAGGTAGCCGGTTTCGTTTTCACTCAGCAGGATGAGGTGGAAGCCGCCGCGGTTGAACGGTTTGTTCGAATCGAAATCGCGGCGGTCGCCGGGGGCGACATAGGCTTCGACGCCGACGATCGGGTTGATCCCCTCCCCCGACAGCACGCGGTGGAACTCCTCGACGCCGCCCATGTAACCGTGGTCGGTGATCGCCATCGCGTTCATGTCGTTCTCTTTGGCGAGCTGGGCCAGCCCTTTTACGGTGCAGGCCCCGTCGAGCAGGCTGTAGTGGGTATGCAAATGCAAATGCACGAAATCCGATGGCATGAAAAAGTCCTCCCTGGGTCAGCGTATCATCACATGAAAGTAGTATACTCCCCGGACGCCGTTTTCTCAAGCCGGGACCGCGTTTTTTTCGACGGAAAAAACAACGCCTTTTCCTGACCGGGCGAAGCCGCCGAAGCGCCGGAAACGCCGACGCGCCGACTTGGAACTTTCGGCAACCGCGTCTTGAAAATCTTCTTCGCTCTTTTTTTTCGCGGCGGGGGGCTTTCGGTTTGCAAAAGCGGGAATGGCGCGTTATGGTTTAACGGTTTCCAGCTGCACAACAATCGGGAGGACTCTTTTGCGATGAAAAAACGGAATTTGTTTCTTGTGGCGGCGGCCGTCGGGACGATGGCGTTTCCCCTTCTTTCGGCGGTTCCGGATATGGTCGTTTCCGTGGACGGCGCGGCGCTGCTCAAGCATCCGCAGGCGGTCAAGTACCGTTCGGAATTCGACGGCAAAGCCGAGGCGTCCGGCGGAAAAACAGTCAGCCAGCTCCTCTCCGATGAGAAGTTGAGCGAAGAGATGCTGCAAAGCCGCATTTCGATCTACCTGGCCCTGGAGAATCAGCAGGGCGTGATCGTCATCGATACCCCGGAAGGCAAGGCCCCCGAACTCTTCGAGCTGTTCAACCGCAGCATGCAATTCAAGGATGGCGGCGAGAAAACCGAAATCTCCGGCTGCCAAGCCGTCACCGGGATCACCGACACCGGCAAACCGGCGGCGATCCTGCTCCGTTCGCCGTCGCAGATCCAGATCCAGGCGGACGGCTCCGACGCGCTGCCGCTGGATTTCTCCAAAATCAGCAAAAACCTGATTCTCGCCGCCAAAAGCGACCGCCTGGCCAGTCTCGCCTTCGTCCCCCCGGCGGCGGTCCTGAATAATCCGACGCTTCCGCCGCAGCTGCAGGCGCTCCGGCTGCTCACGCTCGGAATTGCCGGAACCGAGCCGGAAGCCGAGCTGGAAATCGTGGGGCAGTTCGCCGACGAGCAGTCCGCGCTGGCCGCCAAGGGGATGGTCGATATGATGATTTTCGCGTTTCAGCAGAATCCCGACATCGATAAGCGGCTGCTCGAAAACTTGCGCAGTGACATCGCGGGCGGCAAGGTTTCGCTGCGGCGGCCGATCGACCAGACGTTCCTCGACGCGATGACGCAACTGGTCCGCGACCGGATCGCCGCCGCGACCGCCCCGGCGGCGGCGAAAATCGAGAAGCCGAACGACGGGAACACCGTCCCCGGAACCGCCCCCGCGACGCAGTGCGGCTGCGGCAGCCTCACTCCTTGAGCGGGGCCAGGGCGCGGAGCGCATTGAGGATCGCCAGCAGCGTCACGCCCACGTCGGCGAACACCGCCCCCCACATCGAGACGAAGCCGAGCGCCCCGGCGACCAGCACCGCGCCTTTGATTCCGAGCGCGAGGCCGATGTTGCCGCGCACCAGCCCGATGGTGCGGCGCGCCAGCCGGATCGCCAGCGGGAGCCGCGACGGTTCGTCGGTCATCAGCACCACGTCGGCGGATTCGACCGCTGCGTCGGAGCCGAGCCCGCCCATGGCGACGCCGATGTCCGCCCGCGCCAGCACCGGGGCGTCGTTGATGCCGTCCCCGGCGAAGGCGAGCTTCTCGCCCGGCTTCAACTGCTTCATCGCCTCTTCGAGGCAGGCGACCTTGTCGACCGGCAGGAGTTCGGCGTGAATTTCTCCGATTCCAAGTTCGGCGGCGGCTTTTTCCGCCGCGGCGCGGTTGTCGCCGGTCAGCAGGAGCAGCCGGGAGATTCCGCAGCGGCGGAGCTCTTCGATCGCCTGCTTCGCATCCGGCTTCAGCGCGTCGGCGATTTCGACGCGGCCGAGGAAGCGCTTCCCTTCGGCGACGCAGACGGCGGTGCCGTCGGTGCGGACCGCGACGGGTACGGCGATTCCGGCCTCTTCGAGCAGCCGGGCGCTGCCGACCCGGATCTCCTCGCCGTCGATGCGGGCGAGGACGCCGCGTCCGGGAGTCTCTTCGACTTCCCCGATCCGGGAGGCGTCGGGCGTTCCTTTCCACGCGTGTCTGAGCGAAAGCGCGATCGGGTGGTTCGAATGCAGTTCGGCCAGCGCGGCCAGTTCGAGCACCCGTTCCGGCTCCACCCCGTCCGCCGGGAGGATTTCACGCACTTCGAATTTCCCCCGGGTCAGCGTTCCGGTCTTGTCGAAGGCGACCGCGCGGACCGCGGCGAGCGTTTCGACGTAACAGCCCCCTTTGAAGAGGATTCCGCGCCGCGACGCCCCGCCGATTCCGGCGAAGAACGACAGCGGCACCGAAATCACCAGCGCACAGGGGCAGGAGATGACCAGGAACACCAGCGCCCGGTAAATCCAGACCGGCCACTCCCCGCCGAACGCCAGCGGCGGCAGCGTCGCCAGCAGCAGCGCCGCACCGAAAACCGCCGGCGTGTAGACGCGGGCGAACCGGGTGATGAAGTTTTCGCTTTTCGATTTGCGGTTGGCGGCGTTCTCCACTTCGGCCAGAATCCGGCTCACGGTGGAGTCGGCGCTGCGCGCAGTTACCTCGACTTCGAGCAGCCCGGTGCGGTTGATCGTTCCGCTGAGAACCGGGTCGCCGGGAATCACGGAACGCGGCCGCGATTCCCCGGTCAGCGCCGCCGTGTCGAGCTGCGACATTCCGGAATGCACCACCCCGTCCAGCGGAACGCGCTCCCCGGGCCGCACGATGATATGAGCGCCGGGCTCCACCTCCTCCGGCGAGACGGTGCGTTCGACGCCATTCTCCAGCAGATTGGCGAAGTCGGGGCGGATGTCCATCAGATCCGCGATCGAACGGCGCGACCGTTCCACCGCCAGGTCCTGGAAATATTCGCCGATATGGAAAAAAAGCATGACGGCGGCCGCCTCGGCGTGCTGCCCGATCGCCCACGCCCCGCCCGTCGCCAGCGCCATCAGCAAATTTTCGTTGAACAAGTCGCGGGTAAACAACTTGCGCAGCGCGTCAAGCAGCACCCGCCACCCCGAAACCAGATAGACCAGCGCAAACAGCCCGAGCGTGATCCATTCCGAAACACCGGACGCGGACAGTACCCAGCCCGTTGCAAACAGCGCCGCCGAAACGCCGATGACCGCCGGCGGAAAGCCTCCGCCCGACTCCTCATGGTCGTGTTCGTGCGTATGCAATTCGATTTTTCCGGAGCAGCAGGCGCAGCCGGAACCGCAGGAATTGATCTCTTCTTTCATTCTTCCCTCACATGGGTATGACACTGGTCGAAAAGCATTCCGACATGCCCGTCGCACAGCGAATAATAAACAACTTTTCCCTCTTTCCGGCACTTCACCAGCCGGGTCTGGCGCAATATCTTCAAGTGATGCGCCACCGCCGGTGCGCTCATCCCGGTCACCGCCGCCAGATCGCAGGTGCAAAGTTCCGCCAGCAGCAGCGCGTTGATGATCCGCAACCGGGTGGCATCACCCAGCACCTTGAACATCTCCGCCATTTCCATCAGAACCGGTTCCGGAGCAAGCTCCTCCTTCACCCGCAACACTGTCTCCTCGTGAATGACACTGCATCCGCATAACAGAGATTCCGGTGCGCACATAACAATCTCCTCCCGATTTAATGATTAAACAATCGTTTAATTGATAATATAATCTCAATTCCTGAAAAATCAAATCGACTTTCCTGCATTCATCATCGTGGTCGCGGGAATCAGAGGGGGCGCTTCGCCCCCCTCCGAACCTCCCCCAGACCGGCAGGGT
>CAYSZM010000242.1:0-4709 GCA_964435365.1 uncultured Victivallis sp.
CCGAAGCTCCAGCCGTCGAAGCTCCAGTCCGACAGCGGCCAGAGGAACTGGGTGGAGAAATAGCTTTTCGAGTGGACCGGGATGTCGCAGAGGATATGCACCGGCCAGGCCAGGTAGGGCAGGAACCCCTTCTTCCAGAAAATGCGGATCAGGACGCCGACGGCGAGCGCGATGACCAAGCTGTGCATGATCCGGTAATTCCAGATGATGTACTCCGGCAGCGTATCCACCGGCGGCGCGGCGGCCATCACGTCGCCGGAAACCATGTGCCGGAGTATCTCCCACAGATCGCCGGAAGTCAGCATCCCGACAAAATGAAGCCCGAAGCTGGACAAATCGGGAATGGTCCCGAAACCGACCGCCGTCCAGAACGTCCAGTCCTTCCAGAACGGCCGGTCGACCGGATGGCGAAGGGCGCACACACCGGAACGGCTGAAGAACAATCCGCCGATCACGCCGTGCGCCAGGGTGTCCATCAGCGCTCCCGACTCCGCAGGCAGTCGCACACGTCGTCGATGATCCGGTCAAGCGAAAGTTCCGGCTTCCAGCCGGTTAGCTCGTGAATCGCGGTCGTATTGGGCATCCGCCGCCGCATATCCTCGAACCCCTTGGCGTAAGCTTCGTCGTAAGGGATCAGCTCAATGGGCGAGCTGCTGCCGGTGCGTTCAATCACCCGCCTGGCCAGATCGCCGATGGTGATCGAGTGGCGGCTGCCGATGTTGTAGATGTTGCCGTAGGATTCCGGACGGTCGACGATGAGAAGCAGCGCCCGCACCACATCGGCCACATGGCAGAAGCAGCGCGACTGCCCGCCGTCGCCGTAGACCTGAAGCGACTCGCCCTTGAGTGCGCGCCCGACGAAACGCGGAACCACCATGCCGTACATTCCGGTCTGGCGCGGCCCGACCGTGTTGAAGAAGCGGACCACGGTGCCGCGCAATCCGCAGGCGTGGTGGAATGCCATGAGATAGAATTCATCCAGCAGTTTGCTGCACGCGTACGACCAGCGCGAATGGAAGGGTGAACCGATCAGAAGATCGTCGGTCTCGGAAAATTCCTGGTGGGACGACTTTCCGTACACCTCGCTCGTCGAAGCCACGATGATCCGGCGATCATACTTCGCCGCGCATTTGAGGACGTTCTCGGTCCCGTGCACGTTGGTAGTGATGGTGCGGACCGGGTCCTTGACCACGAGCTCGACGCCGACCGCCGCCGCCAGGTGAAAAATCACGTCGTTCTCGGCGGTTTCCCGATCCAGAGTCTCCATCGATTCGAGAATGTCCGCCTCGATGACTTTGAGCCGACTGTGCCCGGCGACTCCGGCGAGGTTTTCCGGAGAACCGGTCGAATAGTTGTCGATGACGGTAACCTCATGCCCCGCCGCAAGCAATGCTTCGGTCAGGTGCCCGCCGATGAATCCGGCTCCGCCGGTGATCAGAAAACGCATAAACGGCTCCTATCGTTTGACCGTTCCGGCCGGTACGGGTTCCTCCGGTTTCGGATGCCCCTTCCGGCAGACCAGCCGGCAGAGCGCCAAAACGGGACCGGCAAAAATGTAAAGCGTGACAATCGCGGCGATTCCCGGAATCCGGAAAAAAGCGGCAATCAGCACCATCGCCGTCAGTACAATCAGACGTTTCCGGTTGCGGCGCACCGAACAGATCCATTTCCCGGCGTGGGTGTACGGAATCGGGCTGACCATCAGCAGCCCGAGGAACGCCGCATACGCCGGCAGCACCACCGCGTATCTCGTCAGGTCGATGTCGGAGTTCCAGGCATAGGCCACCACCACGCAGACACCGGCCGCGGCGCCCGGCGAGGGCAGCCCGCTGAATTTGTCGCTGGACTTCTTCTCCAGAATGGCGTGAACGTTGTAAGTCGCCAGCCGCAGCGCGGCGCAGCCGACATAGACCGAACAGAGCAGATAAATGAGCACTTCCTCGGTCCGCCCGATGTTGCTCGGGGCGCGCAGCGAGTGGGTCATCACCGCCACCAGCGTCGCGGGGGCGACGCCGAAGGTCACCATGTCCGCCAGCGAGTCCATCTGGACGCCGTGCATGCTGGCCGCGTTGAAGATCCGCGCCGCCAGCCCGTCCAGCGAATCGAACACCATCGCACAGCAGATGATCACCGCGCTGGTGTAGAACACCGGCAGCGATTCCTCCGGAGTCGATCCCTCGTAGGCGCGCAGGGCGGTGAGAATCGCCAGGAATCCGCAGAGCGAGTTGCACAGCGTCAGCGAATTCGGCACGTATTTGAGCCACCGGTTGGTTTTGATGAGATCCCGGAAACGTCGCTTCATTTTGTCGCCTCTTGTCGCGCGACCGCCGCCATGACGGTGGCGCCGCCGCGAACCTTGTCGCCGATTTTCACCTTGACGTCGAACCCTTCGACCGGCAGATAGAGCTCGGTCCGCGAACCGAATTTGATCATGCCGTAGATTTCACCGCGTTCGAGCTTCCGGCCGGGGTCGACCGGGCAGACGATCTTGCGGGCGATCTTGCCGGAAATCTGGCGGATCGCCATCGGGAAGCGCGTCTCTCCCGCCGTCGCCGTTCCGGCGATGGTCATCGCCTCGTTGCGGACGGAACACTCGGGGTGGCGCGCATCGAGGAATTCACCCTCTCGATAGAATTTGCTCTCGACATCGAGCGCGGCGGGCGCCCGGTTGACATGCACATTGAGCACCGAAAGAAAGATGCCGATGCGGAGCGCCCGGCCCTGGAACGGGGGGAAATTGAAGTCGTCCACCTCGCCGATGTCGCGGACGACGCCATCGGCCGGGCTGACCAGGAGACGCGGGTCTTCGGGAATCTGCCGGCGCGGATTCCGGAAAAACCCGGCGAACGCCAGAAAAATCACGATCGCGGCAACGCCGATCCCGGCGCCCCACCCCGGATATCCGGCCCGGCAAAGCCAGACGCAGCCGGCGAGCACCGCCAGCGTAACAAGGAGCGCGATCCCCCACTCCCGGATGCCGTATCTTGTCAATGTCATCATTTTTCTTATACCCTCACTCTGTTTTCGAGAAATCTGAACTTTTTAATATAAACTTCGCCGGCTTTGTTTACAACTTTTTCGCCATCTCTTTTTTCGCCCGTTTCTCAGCCCGCCGCCGGCGGTAACGGACCACCAGGTGCAGCGTCACCCAGTAACACGGAATCGAAAAAAGAATGCCGAACAGCAGGCCGCCGGCAAAAAAAGAGAGCACGACCTGGGTGCCGAGCGCGGTCAGCGAATCCAGCGTCTGCTGCTCCAGCAGATTCTTCATCTTCTCCACCAGGTCGGCCCAGTGGAGCGGGTTGAAAATCAGATAGCTGCCGACGTAGCACTGCACCGGATAGATCACCAGCGAAGTGACGTAATTGCTGATGAAAGTCAGCACCACCGCCGGGATCTTCGCGCCCTTGAACAGGAACGCCAGCGGAATCGCAGCCACGATCTGGAAGCCCATCGGGATGAAAAACCCGACGAACATTCCGACCGCCGCTCCGCGCGCGATATATTCCGGTGATCCGTTGTTGCGAATCACCTTCCAGTAGTAATAGCTTGCGACACGCCAGCCATAGGCGATCCAGCCGTGCCGCTCTTTCGTTTTTCCCACATTCGTCTCCGTCCTGATTGCGGAGTAACTATAGCGGTGAATTCAGCGGAATGCAAGCAGCCCGGCGCGCTTTCCGGCAAGAATTCCGCGGCTTATACGCTTTTCAGGATGAAAAAAATGCAGTATTTGCGAGTTCTCATTCTGAAAAGCGTATTACTTGAAATCGAGTTTCTTTTCCTGTCGGTACTTGACCAGAACCAGCCGGATCTGCGCCACCGACTGGAAGAAGTTGGTGACCCGGTTTTTCATCATTTCATCGGTCTTGGCCCCGGAACCGGAACCGCTGCCGCTGCCGCTGCGGCGGACTTTTGCGGCGTTGCTGCGGACGATGCCGTTCAGCCAGTTTTCATAATCGGCGATATTGACATTTTCCAGCATCGGTTTCTCACGCGCCTTGCGCAATTCCGGCTGATTGCGGTAAAACTGCCGCTCGTAGTCGTACATCGAGGTGTATTTGAAGCCTTCAAACCGGTAGTTTTCCGCGGCGAACGGTTCGATCTCCTCGAAGATCGTGCGGATCTTGTTCATCTCCGAAGTGAGATTCGGCTGGCTGCTCCCGGACCGCGAGGCGACCGCCTGGATTTCACGCGCGGTGGCAATCGTTTCGGAGAGAAGCTGCTCCGTCTCCCGATGATACTGGGTGGTCGACTTCTTTTTCACCGCATCCCAAAACATCGGCTCCAGCCGGTCGAGCTGCCCCAACATAGTGTCGAGCCGGTCGGCCCGAACCGAAAACGGCAGCAGCGCCAGCAGCCCCGCCGCAATCAACGCGATATGCAGAACTTTCATGGCCGCCCTCCCTTTCCGTCAGGACTGTTTCGCCGCGGCGGCAAGCCGCCGGACCAGTTTCTCCGCGTACTCGACCGCCTTGCCGTCCGGATAACGGAGCTGCCGCCAGTTCCAGTGGAAGCCGTCCTCCACCCCGCGCGGAATCACGTGCAGATGGGCGTGCATGACCACCTGCCCCGCCGCCGTGCCGTCGGCCAGGTGCAGATTGAACGCCTCGCATTCGAATTCGCGCTTCTGGGCGACGCCGATCCGGGCGCCGACGCGGAACATCCGCCCCGCCGTCTCCTCGGGAATCGTCGCCGACGACTCGTGGTGC
>CAYSZM010000243.1:0-4694 GCA_964435365.1 uncultured Victivallis sp.
ATTTTCTGAACAACGGTCCCTCTGGCCATAGTGTATAAGCTCCTTATCCGAACAAATTGCAACGGGCGGTTTCAAGCCCGTAATATAACGCCATCATGCCTTTTTCGCAAATTCCGCACCGGATTCTTTTGCAGAAAAATCGCCCTTTCCGCGCAGGCGGCATGAGTTCCGGATTCAAATACACCGATACGGCAATATATGTCAGCGTTTTATTTTAAATCTGCCCCACCCCGGTTTCTCCATTCAGAACGGGATTCCAACCGGAAAATAATATTTAATCCAATTAATCAGAACAAGATGGGAAAATAGAGAAAACGAGATTGACAGATGTCGAATCGGACACTATATTTCAGTGTTCCATAAAATGCCATAACGAGATACGGCCCCGAATCTTTGGCCGGAGAACAATCCGGTTGCATCTTTCGAAACTCTTCCCGTTGCAGAAGAAGCTTGAATAAAAAAAGTGAGGTGCGGTATGAGAGGAAAAGCATGGACATTCCGGAAAAGCACGGCGGCCTTCGCTGCCCTGCTGGCTGTGACGTTGCCGGGAGGAAGCGGCTGCTCCTCCGTCAATCAGCAGCCGTTCGACAAATTCTCGACGGCAGTCACCAATACGCAGGCCGGAACAGAGAACTGCATCAATCTGACCTACGTCCTGGCCAAAGAAGATTTCGTGAAAGGGTTTATCTCCGATCCGGATTCGGAATCCCCGTTTCATTCTCTTCAGTTTGATTTTGACAAAAGCCAGGAGCCGGAAGCGGAAGCCGCAGAAGAAGAGATACTGGCGGAAGCCGCCCGGGAACCACTTTTTGTCTCGATCATTCATGCACGTACGGCCCTGCAGAAGCTGAACGCGGCATTCAGCGCTTATGCGGTACTGCTCAAAACTCTGGCCGGAACGAAATCGCTCAGTCCGGATGAACTGAAGGCACTCTCCGCCAATGCAAACGCTGTGGCGACAGCCGCGGCTAAGCTCTCCAAGCAATCGCTGCCCGATGGAACCGGCGACTTCATCGGCGCCGCATTCGCCCAATCCGCCGACCTTTATCTCAAGCACAGAACCAAAGCCTACCTGATGGAAGCCATCAGGGAAAATCAAAAGGCGGTAGAAGAATATGCGATATTGGGAGCCAAACTTGTAACTCTCCAGCGGGAAACGTTGATCGACTCGTACAACGGAAAATTCCAGCTTCTCCATTCCAGATGGAAAGCCTCGAAAACCGAAGAGGAAAAGGCGAAAATTCTGGAAGAAACCATCACGTTGAATTCAAAAATCACCGCCGCGATGGAACTGCTGAATACCCTGGCTCAGGCATATCAACTTTTGCCGCAAGCCAACAGCGACCTGGCAAAATCGCTGGAAGACGACGATGCGGCCCTGCCCTGGCTGGACCAGCTTGCCAACCTGTCCAAAGAGTTGGAGATACTCCATGTGAATCTTTCATCCCTGACCAGGCAACAGTAATTGAGTCGAAAAATCAATTGAGGAGACATTGTCATGGGCACCAACCAAGACCAGTATCTTGAACGGCTTTGCAGATTCAATGCAAAACTCTCCATTTACCTCAACATGTATATGGACGCACCAGATTGCGACGAGGTCAGGCTGGATAAGCTGAACAAAGCATATCGCAAGATCAGCAAAAAAGTGAAGGCGCTGCTCGCCGCCGGATACAATTGCTGGACGGAAGACAGCAAATTCCTGCTGAAAAAACTACAGGATGACAATGAAGAAATCAAGGGATTCATCAAGGAAATCGATCATTTGAAGGAAGTCGCCGACAATATAGGTCAAGTGCTCGGTTTCGTCGATACGGCGCTCGCACTTGCCGCAGGCATCGCCAGCAAATGCTGAACCGGGCCGATGGGACAGCCATGACGATTTCCCGATATTTCATTTGAAACCGGATTGACTTCCCGGAAATTCCGGCATATGGTAAATGTTCAAATCCATATCAAACCGGAGTTGAATTTGCAAATGGCGGAACAGGTTTCAACCATTGTGATCGGGGCGAGCTGCTACGGCTGCGGCGCGGCGGCGATGCGGCCGGATTCCCTGATCTTCGAACCGACCGTGGCGGTCGGACCGGAATTCACCCTTACCGGATGCCCGGCGCGAAATCTCGACGCCCCGCTCCGCACTCCCGGCGCATCGGCGCTCCGCGAGGAACTCGAACGGCGCAAGGCGATCGAAAACGGCCTCCTCCACAACGCCGCGCTTTCGCCGGTGCTGGCGAAGTGGTGCCTCGACCGCGGCGTCAAAATCCGTTTCAACGCCCCGGTGATCCGGCTGGCCGAACATGCCGTCACCGTGCTCGAAGTCAGCGGACTCAAAGAATATTCCGCCGATGAGATCATCGACGCGCGGCCGCTTCCCGGAAAAGTGAAATTCCTCTACTCGTTCCTCGCCGGCGGCGAGACCGGCCGGTTCGACGGATTCGAAGTCCTCGCCACCGCTTCGCCGGAACATCGCCTTGTCCGCCAGATGCTTCCGCTCGACGCCGGATACCGCGAGGCGCGGCAGGCCCTGCTGGCATTCTGGGAAAAACGGCCGGCGGAACTGAAAAAAGCGGTGTTCCTCTGGTCCTCCTCCCGTTTCAGTTTCGATACCGTGGACAATCCCGTTTCCGCCCTCGACCGCGGCCTGGAAGGAGGCGCGAAATGAAGAAGCATTACGACTGCATCATCGCCGGATTCGGCACCGCCGGAGCCGTCGCCGCCATCGCCGCCGGGCGTTCGGGCGCGTCTGTTCTCGTCCTTGAACGCAACACCTGTCCGGGCGGAACCCACACCGCCGGCGGCGTCTGCTGGTACTATATGCAGAAACCGGTCGGCATCATGGCCGAACTCGACCGCATCTGTTACGGGCGCAGCCCGGAAACCGCTCCGACGGCCAGCTTCGCCGAACTCAAGAAGCATATCATCGAAGAAGAAGCCGTCAAAGCCGGAGTCGAAGTGCGCTACGAAGCGGCGATTTCGCACTGCGGGATGGAGAACGGAATCATCCGGGAAATTTTCTGGACCGACCCCGAAGGCGACCACTCCGCCGCCGCGCCCTGCTTCATCGACGCCACCGGCGACGCGCTGCTCTGCGAGCTGGCCGGGGCGCGTCTCTCCCACGGCCGCCCCTCCGACGGGCAGTTCCAGCCGTTCACCAACGCGATGCTGACCGGAAGCGGCTGCAAAGTCGGCGTCCGCAACTTCGACGCGGGGCGGATCGACCAGTACCTCGAGCCGGAATATTCTCGGACGCTCCTGGAGACCGCAACCGTCCACCTCTGCGACGATTTCTCGGCCCACCGCGATATGCTGGCGCCCGCCGATCTGCCGGGAATCCGCGAAGGAAAGCGGCTGCTGACCGATCGCCCCTACACGCTCGAGGCGTTTTTCGCCGACGGCGCACCGGGCGAGGAGCCGGTCTTCTACGCCTACACCAACATCGACACCCACGCCAACGACATGCCGCTCGAGAGCGACCTCTTCGGCGAATGGATGATCGGCTGCTCGCTGTGGGGCTGCAACCTCGGTTTCCCGGTGCCGCGCCGGACGATCTCCGCCGCCGGAGCGGGGGTGAAGAACCTGCTCGCGGCGGGGCGTCACCTCGCGGTCGATCACGACACCGGCCACGCGCTCCGCATGAATTCCCTGATGGGCGGGCTCGGCGAAGCCGCCGGAATCATCGCCGCGCTGGCGGCGAAAAAGGGCGTCCTCCCCGATGAGGTCGCCTATGCCGAATTCGCCGCGCTCCTGCCGCTCACGCCGGAAGTGACGGAGGGCAACGCGATCATCCGGATGACCGACGAAAACGCGATCCGCGCCGAACTGGCCTCGGACCGCCCCGGTTTCGCCCAGTGGTCGGCGCGGACAAGCGTCCCGGCGGCGACGCTGATCCGGTGGATGAACGAAGCCGCCCCCGGCTCCGAATTGCGCCGCCATGCGGCAATGGTTCTCGCCATGAAGCGGAATCCGGCGGGCGTGGACGAGCTCTGCGCGATGGTGCGCGAGCGCGACGCCTACCGCCCCACCCACAGCCGCAAATACAACCACGCGCGCGGTTACGCGGCGCTCTTCTGCCTCGGGCTGCTGGCGGAAAAGAAGACGCTCCCAGTGTTCCGGGAAGCGCTGATTTCGGACGGAGAGTGCGCCTACGAGTACCAGACCCACGCGATCGCCGCGCTGGTCAAACTGGGCAGCCGCAACCCGGAACTGCGCGGGGAAATCGCGCAACTGCTGCTGACCCGCGCCGGAGACCCCGAATGGCGCGTCGTCGCACGGCTCAAAGGAACGCAGGCGGAGATGAAGCGGATGGACCCGATCTTCCGGGCGTTCATCGCCGCCGCCCTGCGCCGCTGGGGCATGCCCGCCCCGGAAATCGCCGCGTCGGTGACCAAACCCGACGCCTACGAGCGCTGCCTGCTCGAAAAATGGTGCTGAACACGCAGCGGGAAAAAACGGTTACGAAGCTGAAAACGCTTTCGTAACCGTTTTTCGCCTCCTCTTTTCGCGGGCCCTTCGACCATGCACGACCCACGAAAATGAACCCGCCGCAACCGGCCAAAAACGTTCCGCAAGCCTGCCAAGCCCATGTAAAGATCTCCACACGAGCAGACCAACCAACTATCCTTGCAACGGTCTTGCGCCCGGCAAACCAACTTCCTGCAAAGATAATGTGTTCCCATTCAAGTCAACCTTGT
>CAYSZM010000244.1:0-4658 GCA_964435365.1 uncultured Victivallis sp.
GTTGGGGCGCTTCGCCCCCAAACCCCAGACCGGCAGGTTGCCGGTGCCGGGTATGGGGGCTGTCTAATGCAACGCCTGGCAGCGGTCCCTCCGCGCCCGGCGTCTAATTGCGGGAAAAATCATGCATCCGACTGGCAATTTTCACCGGGTTCCTGTATATTTGTTGGGAATAGTATCGGTACAGCATACGGAGGAGCCATGTTTCATTCCAGGGACATCGTCACTGCGATCGAAATCGGCACGTCGAAAATCAACGTGTTGGTCGGCGAAGCCGGTCCGGAGGGGCGGGTGAGCGTCGTCGGCCGCGGTTCCGCTCCCTCCGCGGGTTCGGTGGTAAAGGGCGAGATCGAAGATATGGATCTCGCCTTTGAGCAGCTCAGCAACGCGATTGCGGATGCCGAAAGCGCGTCGGAAGGGCTGCTCAACAGCACCAAGGTGGTTGTGGTCGCTGTGACCGGCTGCCGCATGGAGGCGTTTCAGGGTATCGGTTCGGTGGTGGTGCGGAACGAAGAGCACCGGGTGACCAACAAGGAACGGCTCGAGGCGCATGAAAACGCCCGCGTCCTTCATCTGGCGACGGGCCGTGAAATCATCAACAGCTCCGAATCCTATTTTACAATCGACGAACGGCGGATTCGCAATCCGCTGAATCATACCGCCAGCAAACTGGAGGCGTATGTCCATGTCGTGCACGCGGATGCGGCGCGGCTGGAGAACTTCCGCTCGATCGTCCGCGATTCCGGATTCGAGGAGGCGGCGGTCGAAGTCGCTTTTTCGCCGCTGGCCGACGATTTCGGCATTCTCTCCGACGAGGAGCGCGAACACGGGGTTCTGCTGGTCGATCTCGGAGCGGGGACCACGGAATTCGTCGTCGAATACAACTCCGGCGTCCAGGCGTCCGGCGTGCTTCAGGTCGGGTTCGACCACATCTGCAACGACCTTTCGCTCGGGCTCGATCTGCACATAGATGTCTGCCGGAAGCTGTTCGAGGAGAAAACCCTGCAGCGCGCGATCCGGGACCGGCGCGAATTCATGGAGTTCCCGAGCTCGACCGGACGGGTGCGTCGGATTCCGCTGCCTTCGTTCGAAGCGATCGTTGATGCGCGGCTGCGCGAGATCTTTGAAATCATCCGTTCGATGGCGGCGGCGCAGGGGGTGTCGGGGAGTCTCGACGCCGGCGGCGTTTTGACCGGCGGCGGAGCGCTGTTCGACCGTACCTCGTCGATTTTCCGCGAAGTGTTCGATATGTCGTGCCGTATCGGGCAGCCGTTCGAGGCGGGCGGCGCCCTGACCGGGCTGGATACGCCGCGCTGCAGCACGATCTGGGGCGCGCTGAAAATCGCCGGTTATTATAATGAACTCAATGCCGGACAGAGCGGTCGCGGCATGGTGGGCAATTTGATTGACGCGGTCGATGGCGTTCTGAATCGGACGAAGATGGGTTGGCGGAACATCAGGGGCGCGTTGAAGGGATAACGGCATGCAAAGCAAAGAGATCACTGTGCTTGGAATCGGCGGGACCGGCTGCCGGATCGTCGGGTCCCTCAAGGAAAATCCGCTTTCGGCTCCGCTGCGGCTGCTTGCCATCGACAGCGACACGGCCGGGCTGGAGCGTTCCGGGTTGCCGGAAGAGGCGCGGCTGTTGGCCGGTGCCCGCTGGCGTTCCGGGCGCGGCTGCGGCGGAAACGTCCTCGACGGTCAGCGGGTCATCGCGCATGAACGCGCCAGGGTGGAGAAACTGCTGGAAGGGGTGTCCTTTCTGCTGGTGATCGGCGGTCTCGGCGGCGGCACCGCGTCGGGCGGAATGCCGGTGGTGCTTTCCGTGGCGCGCAAGCTGGAGATTCCGACGCTGTTCGTGGTCACGCTGCCGTTTACGCTCGAAGGCCACAGCAAACGCAAAATCGCCGAGGATACGGTGAAGGACGAGCTGCTCGGGTTGGCCGACGCCGTGATCTGTCTGCCGAACGACCTGTTGTTCTCGGTGCTGGAAGCGACGACGCCGCTTTCCAGCGCTTTCAAATTGGCTGACCAGGAGCTGTCGCGGACAGTCTTGGCGTTGACCATGGTGCTGCTGCACGGAAATCTGCTGGCGGCCGACTTCGGAAATTATATCACCCTGCTGCGGCGGCGGAAGAGCTTCTGCAGCATCGGCGTCGGCATCGCCTCCAGTGAAATTGACGGTGAAAATCGCGGGGAGGCGGCGCTGGAACGGCTGCTGCATTCGCCGCTGCTCGGCGGAGCCGACAAACTCGGCGAGGCGGATGCCGTCATTTTCACCCTGCTCGGCGGCCCCGAGCTAACGCTCGGCGAAACGAAACAGCTGCTGGAGCTCGCCGGGCGGCAGGCCGGTTCCGAAGCGCAGTTGATCGTCGGCGCGACGACCGGGGAGGACTGGAGCGGGCGGATCATGCTTGCCGCGGTCACCGTCAAATTCGACGCCGAGAGCGAAGCCGGAGAGCTGCTCCGGACCAGCGCGGAACGGACGCCGAAGCGCACCCGTTCCGCCGCGGTTTCCGTTCACGCATCCGACGCGGACCAGCTGGTGCTGCCGCTGGAGCCGATCTCCAAGGGCGTGATGGAGCGCGGCGCTCAGGTGAAGTGGGGGAACGAGGACTTGGACATTCCGACGTTCAAGCGACGCAATATCATGATCGACAACGGAAAACGCGGTGGCGGCAGTGAGTGAGATCGAACGGGCCATCAGCCGGGCGAATTTGCGGCAGGCGGCGCTGATCGCAGTGCCGTGGATTCTGCTGCAGCTGGGATTGTTCTGGGCATTGTCCAGCCCGGCGGCCGGGGAAAACGGCGTGGCGCTGATCGGCATCGCCGTGCTGGCGATCACTCTGGCGCTCGCCATATTTTATCGCCAGGCGGACGCGGAATCGGCGAACCTCATGATCCGGCAGATGGATTCCGATCTCGAATACTACGGGGTGTTCACCTGGTTCAGGCAGTGGGCGGAGCAGCTCGAACTGACCCGGAAACGCTGTCCGGGCTACCTCAATACGCTGCGGCTGAACTACGTCGCATTGCCGCTCGCCCTGCTTGCCTTTATCCTGCAGTTCTGGACCGCGGCGGTGCTGCTGCTGCCGGTCTGGCTGATTACCGGAATGCTGGTCCGCGCCGCGATGGCGCGCGCCGTCCTGGAACGGGAAATCCCCGCCTTCCGTCCGACCGGCTGGAAGATGCTGGTGCTTCTGCTTCTGATGTATCTGAGCTGGGGCGGGATACGCTATCTGGCCGATCACGCCGAGCAGGAGTATGAGGGGGAGTTGGCGAAGATGAAACAGGCCGGTGAGCCGGTTTCTGCGGCCGATCTGCGCGAGCTTTACCGTTTGGACGGACGAAATGGAGGCGAATTGGTCGCCGCATTGGGAGATATTCCGGAAGTCCCCGAACCGATTCAGGCACTGGCCGGTCCGGTCTGGGTCGGCAATGCCCCGCCGGACGGTTATGTCGGGATGGAGAAATATCTGTTCGATCACGGCGACCTGATGCGCAAACTGGCCGAAATCGGGCGGATTCCAACCGCACGGCTCGGGTATGACTTCGACCGGGGATTGGAGGGTGTCGGCGATACGCAGGAGGCGGTTCTGCGCTATCAGGGGCTCTTCCGGCTGGAGGCGTTGCGGTTTCTGACCGCGGCCAGCGCCGGGAACGACCGGCAGGTCGTCGAAAGCTGGACTGCGCTGGGCAATCTCCGCCGTCAGTTGAGTCGGGAGCCGGCGCTGATTTACGCGCTGATCGGCATGGCGCTGGAGTCGCGGCGGATCGACCTGCTGGAACGGCTGGTCAATGAGTTCGGCATTCACTCTGAAGAGGTGCGCAAGGCGCTTCTGGCGGATCTCGCCTCCACCGAGGGCGAGTTGTCCGCCCATTTCGGCCTTGCGCTTCGCGGGGAGGCGGCGCTTTCGCTGATCTCCGGGTTCGGTTCCGGGCAGGAGAGCCTGCGTGAGGCCGGCCTGGCCGAATGGTTTCCCGCCATGGAGTGGGCCGAATTCAAGACGCGGATGCTTTATCTGAAAGGAATTGCGCTCTGCTGCGGCATTGCGGCGAACGGGGGGGCGGCGGAAGGATCGCCGGAAGCGCAGTTGAGCGCATTGTCATCCGGAGCGCTGTCCGTGTCGGGGGAAACAGCTACGTTCGCAGCGGCGACGAAGCTCTACCTCGGGTTGCTGCGCAAGGTTCGCGCCGCCCGGATCGGCCTTGTGCTGGACGATTATCGTCGTGCGCACGGCGGTTTCCCGGAGTCGCCGGCGGGGTTGAAAGGGCTTTCTCCGCACGATTTGCAGGACCCCGGAACGGGAGCTCCGATGCGGTATGTAAGCGGATTCCGGGCCGACGTGGCCGATCTTCCGACTGGTAAATCGACCCGGACCGCTTTCGAGGGGGTCGAAGTCGGTGCGGGAAAAGAAGGGTTCCGCCTCCGCCGATAGGAGGCTCGGAGGCTGTTGCAGGGGAGAAACCCGGTGATTTTCTCTCGCGGAGGCCGTTTTTTTTGAAAAAAATGATTATTTCAATTTGCAAATACGGTCAAGTGGAATATATTAGAAAATGTGACCGGCGCTCACGGTAAGACTGTGTCGGTTACGGAAGTTGATTGTGCTCGGGTGGCGGAATTGGCAGACGCGTATGGTTGAGGTCCATATGGAGTAATC